>NZ_CP021138.1:639334-959002 GCF_002162035.1 Sulfuriferula sp. AH1 | reverse complement strand
GTCATACAACGCTCGTTGCTTTTCCGGCTGGCGCAAACCGTCGCCCAGCAGCTTGTTATATCGTTCCAGCTGAGTGATTTTTAGCTGCAATTCAACTCGAATATCATCGGTCATGGCTACCTCTCATATCTGCATATCCGCCAATATTGCCAGCAATTGTATCCATGCACGCCCCCCTTCAAATGAAAACCCGCTGGCGATTCAGCAAATCGTCTATTCAGGCTGCTGGAGCGCTGCGGGCAATGTAAGGGTGAATGTCGCCCCCTTGCCCACCTCGCTTTGCACTTCCACCTTGCCATTATTGGCCTGCATCAGGTTTTTCACCACCACCAGCCCCAAGCCGATGCCACGCGATTTGGTGGTAAACATGGGCTGGAACAGCTTGGCAAGATGCTCCGGAGCGATACCGACGCCGCTATCGCGCACACTGATGGCGACAGTGTTGTCGGCTGCATTTGCAACCGCCTGGATTTCCAGCATGCCGCCTTCCGGCATGGCTTCGATACTGTTGCAGACCAGGTTGCGCAGCGCCTGTTGCATTTGCAGCGGGTCTGCCGAGACAGGAGGCAATGCCTCCGGCAGATTTTGCCTGACGTTGACCGTAACGGGTATGACGCACCGGCTCAAGGTCTGGCTTACCAGCTCCCGCACACTCACGGTCGCGAGATGCGGGGGGTTGGTACGCACTGCATCCAGCAGACCGGCTACGATACGCTCGGCTCCCGCGATCTCGTTCCTGATGATGTCCAGATATTCTTTGGTAATGCCATCTGCATCAGGCTGCACAGCCTGCAGGTAGTAAACGGCATTGCTCATCACGCCGAGGGGATTACGCAGTTCATTACCGACGTTCTCGGCCAGCTGCCCCAGCATCGCCAGCTTTTCCTTGTGCACCAGTTGATCCTGCGCCTCCAGCAACTGCTGTGTTCTCAGCTGCAGCTGATCGGTCATGATATTGAAGTTATTGGCAAATTCGCTGAGCTCGTCTTTGCCGTACACTGCCAGTCTCTCATTGAAATCCCCGCTGGACACCCGCTTCACACCCTTGAGCAGATTGGATAGCGGCCGCAGAAAGAACCGGCCCAGAGTAGCCAGCAATATGGCTTGCAACAGCAATATGACGAACACTAACAGCGCTGTATTTCGCGCCATTTCAGAAATGGGGGCAAACGCGACATCAAGCGGCTGTTCCATCATCAAAATCCAGCCGCTGCCACGATAATCCTGCAAACCGCTTTGCCGCATTTCCACTGCCAGCGCATCTCCCTCGCCATGGGCAGGACTGGCAATAATGCCATAGCTGGCCATACCATTTTTTATGGCAGCCGCTCCCAGCAGCGGCATTCGCTGCAGCGAAGACTGATCACCGCTGCGCCTGCCTATCACGCCGCCTTCATGGTTAAGCAGATATATCCTGGCCGCGGAAGCCGCGTGATCGAGTATCTGCTGGACCGATGTCCACAGATATTGGGCAATTACCACCCCAATCACTTTATGCGGATTGCCTCTGGCATAAACAGGCGCTGCAAAAATAACGAATGGCTGATGGGTGCGCGGACAAATAACTTGTCCCGAGTAATAAATCTGACCTTGCAGGGCATGATCGAAACCGATCTTGTTCAGCGGATAATCTGAAATCTGTTGCGTCTTGCCCAAGGGTTTGGGGCCGAACAGTGCACGGCCTTTCTGATCGAACACCATCATGGCTCGCCACGGCCCGGTCAAACGCTCCCGCTCTTCCAGCTCTTTCGCCAGTTTCGCCTTCGCCGAAGCCCGAATTTGCGTAGACTCCACCGCTTCCTGCAACAACTCATCTGCCGCAATCATGCTGATATCCATATAAGCCCGGTACATGGCAATATCGATTTCGCGCATGACACTGGTAGCAGTCTGCATTTGCTCGCGCACGATGTGTTCCTGCAATAGCGAACGCGCTTCCAGAAACACGGCTGCACCGAGCAATGGCCCCACGATCAGGGAGATCGCCGCTGCGCTTAATCCGATTTTGGTGGCGAATTTCATGCTGCAATCCACCCGATGCATTGACTAACCGGATAGCCCATGATTTTCATCCTGCGCTTACCGGCAAGGCGGCGCTAGGCAACGTGATCGTAAACGTCGTTCCCTGGCCGGACTCGCTCGCCACTTCGACCTTGCCGCCATTGGCCTGCGTCAGGTTCTTTACCACGACCAGCCCCAAGCCGATGCCTTTGGCCTTGGTAGTAAACAATGGCTGAAATAATCTGGACAGATGCTCATGGGTCATGCCGATACCGGTATCCTTTACGCTGACGGTAATGGTCTGGGCCACCGGATCGGCACTGGCCCGGATCGTCAGCGTACCGCCTTCAGGCATTGCTTCAACGCCGTTACTGATCAGATTACGGAATACCTGCCCTATCTGCACCGGATCTACCAGCAACGATGGCAGCGTATCCGGGACATCCTGATTGACAGTGACCGTGGCGGGTATATCGCACTTGTTCAATACCTGCCCGATCAGATTCCCTACTCCTATCATCTGCGGCTGAGGCGGTTTGGTACGCACCGAATCCAGCAAATCGCCGACAATGCGGTCAGCCACCGCAATTTCATTCTTGATGATGCCCAGGTATTCCTTGACCGTTTCATCCGCATCGGTCAATACCGCCTGCAGAAAATAAACGGCATTATTCATCACCCCGAGCGGGTTACGCAGTTCATGGCCGACACTGCCGGCCACCTGGCCCAGCACCGCCAGTTTCTCCTTGCGTACCAGCGCTTCCTGCGTCTCCAGCAGCTGCCGGGTGCGCTCCTCAACCTTGATCTCCAGTTCCTCATTCAGCTTGCGGATCTCGTCTTCGATCCGTTTACGCTCGGTGATATCCGAATACATCCCCAGAATCCCGACTACCGTGCCTTGCGCATCGCGCAGCGGTATCTTGCTGGTAAGCACATACACCTTGCTTTTGTCGGCCTGAACCTGGGTCTCCTCGATATTCAGCCGCGCCTCTCCGGAGGCCATGACTTCGCTGTCCACCTTGCGATAGAACTCCGCTTCATCCCTGTTCCAGGGCAAGTCAAAATCGTTCTTCCCTACGATTTTTTCAGGTGAGTCCAGGCCTGCTACCTTGGCAAAATTCGCATTGCAGCCCAGATAGTTGGAATCACGATCTTTCCAGAATACAAAATGAGGAATGGCTTCGATAATGTGTGTAATCAACTCCTTCTGCTTGCGCAAGGCATCTTCCGCTTGCTTGCGCTCGGAGATATCCCGATCCATACCCCGATAACCGCCAAACTCCCCATTCTGGTCAAAAATGGGTACACCATTTGTTTCCAGCACGACAAGATGACCATCCTTGTGCAGATGAATACTCTCCAGATGCAAAAATGGCTGTTGTGCCTGAATAGTTTCCTGAAGCATTATGGAGATATGCTCCGCTTCTTCCTGTGGCATGAATTCAAACGGCGATTTGCCGATTATTTCTTCGGGCCCATATCCCAGAATGGCCTTGCACTGCGGGCTGACATAGGTGTAAATCCCCTGGATATCGGTTTCCCATATCCAGTCGCTGCTCTGCTCCACCAGATCACGGAACCGCTTTTCGTTTGCGGCAAGCGCTGTTTCCGTCAGCCAGCTGTCGGTAATGTCATGAACCGTTCCCAACACCTTATCAGGCCGGCCATCTGCGCCGCAATAAACTTCCCCGCGCTCGCGCACATAACGCACAGAGCCGTCAGGACGTAAAATGCGATGATCGAAACTGTACGGACGCATCTGTTGCAGTGCTGTATGCACCTGCTGCTCGACATGCTGTCGATCTTCAGGATGCACGGCTTGCATGAAGGCTACATAATCGGCGCCGAACTGCTGTGGCGTGAGGCCGAATATATGGTAGATTTCATCTGACCACGACAATTTGTCCTCAATAACATCCCATTCCCAGTTGCCTATATGGGCGATGCGCTGCGCTTCGGTCAGGCTGACAGTACGCTGTGCCACCTCATGTTCCAGCAAGGCTCGATGCTGTTCCAGTGCATTATCCCGGGACTGAATCTGCTCCAGCATGTTATTGAAAGCACCGGCCAGCACACCCACTTCGTCCTTGTTACGCAAATCCGAACGCAATGCGTAATTTTTGTCCCGGGAAACGGTACGCATCAATTCGACCAGGCTGTCCAGAGGGCCAAGGATGCCCGGGCTTATTCTGGTGATCAACGCCAATGCCGCACTTAAACCACCGATTATCGTGATCAGCGTGATCAGCAGATTTCTGAGCAGTTGCTCATATACCGGCAGCAGACTGGCTTGCACATGCATCCTGCCGATTGTCTCACCCTTGAAAACAATCGGACGATACAGATCGACATGAGTCATGTTGAATGCGTGGTGATCTCCTTCCAGGAGAATATGCAATGGCGTGGGCGCTCTGCGCGCATGCAAATACAGAGCAAAAATCTTGCCGGATTTATCCTGAATGACTGCAAAATCAATGTAATCAATCGCATGCAGTGCACTTAAGGTAGCATTCACCGCAGTCCTATCGCGGGACAGAATAGCAGTTGTGCTGTTTATCGAGATAATGCTTGCCTGACTATTGACGTTATTAATCAGTTCGTTGCGATATACGATCCACTGCTGAATGATGGAAACGACAGCAGTAAACAACAAGGCGACGCCTGCCGACAAAATGACGATGACCATCAGCTTGCGGCGTATGGCCATATCCTGAAATACAGACATCGAACTCACTGTATGCCTCCCGCTGGCAGGATTAAGCTTACCGATAACGGCATTCCCGGCTGCGCGAGAGTCCGTCCAGATTTCCTGCCCTGTCCCCCAACGAGCAAGCGCATCATGCCATTATCGGAAAATTTTCACGGCACTATAAACTCCCCGCATTGCAGTGCGGGTCTTTACCATAAACAGCCATGAATACGTGGGGGTACAAGGATATTAATCGGAAGAAATCTATTGATTGATTTACTGACACGATTGCCTCCTCGCACGGATCTGTAACCAGTCCTGGGTTTTAGTTAATTATTAATTGCGTTACAGCAAGTATAGACGATAGTGCACAATTTGAAGTTGCGCAATAAACGGAGAAGTTGGCAACGGAAGTTGAAGTGACTCAACCCGGACAATGGCAGAGGGAAGATAGACTGTTCATCCTCGGGGATGAACAGTCATATTTGAGGCGATGTCACCAGCCACTGATCAGATCAGCGACCGGTCAGGCTAGAAATTTAAAGCGATAATAAGCCCGCACTTAAGGACGGATGTATGCGTAACCCTCCATCTGTCTCTTGGCCAGCTCAATCACGCCGCCGGGCACATAACCGATCTCGGGCAACATATCATCATGGGTCAGCTTCATTGCATGCAGCGTATTTTCGCAAGCCACGACCTTGACACCCGATTCAATAGCCTCTTTGACTCTCGAACCAACAGGCGACTCGAACTTGAGCATGTTGACCCCTGGCCCGTAAGCCACGACTTCAAGTTCGCTATTACCCTTGCCTACAGCATCCTGGAAGTTTTTTATGTTATTGAGGGTCAGATTCCATTTTTGCGGATCGGCATCGCTCACCTGGAAAACCACTTTCATTTTGGCTTTTTGTACCTGTGCCGCGCCGCCGGCATCCGCGGCATAGGCTGTCGCCGAAACACTTGCTACCGCGAACAATGCAGCCGCCAATAAACTGTTTAATACATTTTTCTTATGTGTCATTACATCGTCTCCGTCTCATCAATAAAAAATTACACCCAGGAATTAATTTAATGCGGTTGAACCTTGTTCCGGCATTACGGCCAGCACATGCACCCATCATAATAGATGACGGAGTTTCACCGAAAATATTCCCTTATCAACAGATTAAACTGGCGCATATGCCAAGGATATTCAGAGAAAACAATCATGCAGCAGGTTGCAGCAGGTCTATCCTGAATTCCGTTTCATACGGCGGAACATTGCATTCGATGATATCCGGCGGCGCGACATCCAGTCTCACACCCACAATATCGGTACGTACCGGCAACTTGACCACGCCGCGGTCAACCAGCACAACGGTACGAATTTCAGCAGGCTGTTTGTTCGCCAGATATTCCACGGCGCGCAGCATCGAGTGGCCGCGATACATCACGTCATCGACCAGCAGCACAGCAGTATCTGACAAATCGAGCATCACGTGTTCGGGATTTTCAGTGAGCAGGGTTTGTGGATGCAGCAGCGTCAAATCATCGGCATAACGCTTTATCTGCAAATTCATCAGGGAAATAGCGTCCAGTTTGAACTGGCTGCGCAATCTGCCGTGCAGCATGGCTGCCAATGGCGCCCCGCGGCGCAGGATACCGGCCACCATGATGCGCTGTTTCCCGGTCAGCAGCCCGGCTGCTTGCCATGCCATGCTATCGAGTACGGCATCCAGCTGGGCTGTGGTATAAAGACATGTCCGCTTTCCCGATGGCTTGAAGTCCATATCAGTCAGACCTTTCCAACTCTGGGTTCATCCTGGCGCTGCACCAGGGTTCACGTCGCAGGCTCTACCGTAATTGCCATTTCAAAATCGATTCTGGCAGAGAGCGAATTCGCAATGAAACAGCCGTCCTTTGCCTTTTGCAGCAAGATGACCGCTCTGGCCTCGTCGGTATCAGGCAGGACATGCAGCCGCGCCGTCACCCTGAACTCGGTAAATCTGGTTACACCCTGTTCACGATCCAGCGTACCCTCGACATTGCAGTACAAAGTAATCCAGGTCAGCTTCATGGCTGAGGCAACAGCACGAAAAGTAAGGATAAAACAATCCGCAATCGCGGCAGCCAGCAAGGTTTCCGGCGACCAGCGATCCCCCGGCCCGCCAAATTCAATCGGCGCTGCCGAAGCAAGGGCATCCACCCCCTCGCTTACCAGACTGACTTCGCCTTCTGGTTCTGCAATCGCGCTTGCTTGATATTGATGAGGCAAACTTTTCATGATGGCCCCCTGCGTTAATCAACAGCCTTGAAGTCAGTCGTAGGCAACCCGACTTCGTGAGCCAATCCGTCTTGCTGGCGAACGACTGCTTGCACTTTATCCCAGTCTAGCATGTCCTGCCATCCATGCTGCTGCGCCGCGTTCGCGATACTGTCCAGCGGATCGGCCCACAGCTTATAAATATCAGGATTCACTTCCAGAAAAAACCGGCCATCCTCCAATCGCGCCAGCAACACCGGGGCATAAATAACCCTGCCGGTCTGACCTCTGGATACCAGTTGAAACAACACTTCAATATCATCGGGATTAAGGCGGACGCAGCCATGACTCTGAAAATGATAAATACTGGCCGGCGCAATGGTGCCGTGTATGCCGATACCCGGCAATGTGAGACCTATCCAGTATTTTCCCAGCGGATTATCCGGCCCCGGCGGCACTTCGGTTTTCACCACCTCGCTTTCGCGCTGCATCTCTTCCTGGATCGATTTGGGAACATACCAGGTCTTGTTTTCCTGCAGATCGATTATCCGAAAACGACCTTCCGGCGTAGGCCAATCCGGACGCCCCAGCCCCACAGGAAAATCCGCCAGCAAATGGCCTGTCTGAAAATAATACAGCATACGCTGCGGCAAATTGATCAGGATTCCATTATCCAGCTGTTCCGGAACGATATGGCGGTTGTCGATCTGCAAAACCTGATCGGGATAAATCAGAGCGCTGTACTTTATACCGTTAATCCGGGCCAGCACCGTCGGCGCGATGCCGAAACGTGCACCGATAAGGGTAAGTGAATCGCCGGGCCGCACCGCGTAGGCAAACCGCGAACCGACCATCGTGCCGGCAACTACCGCCATGCCTTGCTGCGCCTCAGCGGCAGGTACGCAGATCACGCATAGCAACCCTGCCAAGGCAAACCAACTGCGGATATTCATATTTCCCCTGTTTTGCCTCAGGATAATCCATCCATCAAACCATGATGCAATCCCGCTTGAATCCAATAAGCCTGCTTGCGCTCTCCCGAAAGCTTCGAATCAACTATAGCAGGGAACCCGTGATTCAAATAACATTTATACCAATTTTAATACTATACTTGGTTTAGACTATTCATTATTCAGAAAAGGACCAGCCCTATGTACGGATTTTCCATTTCAATAAACCCTCCTTTCGCCGCTGCCGTAGACAAAGTCACTGAGGCCCTGAAAAAAGAAGGTTTCGGTGTGCTCACCGATATTGATGTACAAGCCACCATGAAAGCCAAACTCAACATTGAAGGTCGTCCCTACCGCATCCTCGGCGCCTGCAATCCGCCGCTGGCTCATAAGGCCATTGAGGCCGACCCTGATATCGGCCTACTGCTACCCTGCAACGTGGTGGTGCGCGAAGAGACCAACGGCAAGATCACTGTTGCGTTCATGGACCCTGCTGCGGTATTGCAACTGGTCAACCGTCCCGACATCACCGAACTGGCTCAGGAAGTGAAAGGACGCCTGGAACGGGTGCGGGATAGTCTGGCAAGCTGAATACCAATCATCAAAAGGAGATGTCATGTACGGTCCATACGACCACAGCTGGATGTTCGGAGGCGGCATGTTGCTAGGCGGCTTGTGGATGATCCTGATCTGGGGAATTCCACTGCTGCTGGCCTTTGCGTTACTAAAATACCTGTTTTCCAAAGCGGGCAGCGACCGTAACCGCGAAACCGGAACGGAGGCACCCTCCACCCTCGACATACTCAACAACGCCTATGCCCGCGGTGATATCAGCCGCGAAGAATACCTGCAGAAACGGGATGATATCCAAGGCAAGAATTGAGCTGACCGACTCCCTGTCAAAACAAACCCGGGCCGCTGATTTAAACTATCACGCCCGGCGCGGGTGGCTTCATATCCTCAAAATCCTTCCTGCATCGCTTCGTCCGGGTCGGTCATCCGCATTGTAACAACAGCAATACTACAAATGAGCAGGCCTATCGAACAACTCGATCCAGTGACGCACAGGCAGCGGTGACTTGCTCGCCAGATGCAACTGACAGCCCACATTTGCGGTGACTATCTGTGTTGGTTTGCCGCTGGTCAGCGCAGTCAGTTTTTGCTGCAGCAGCTGCTGGGACAAATCAGGCTGCAAGATGGAATAGGTGCCGGCTGAACCACAGCAAAGATGCGCATCGGGAACAGCAGTTAGCTCAAATCCGGCACGGCGTAACAGCTGCTCCAGGGTGCCGCTTAATTTCTGTCCATGTTGCAGCGTACACGGAGCATGGACTGCCACTGCGCCTGACGGCTGCAATGGCAATACAGACAGATCCTCCCGCAACAGGACTTCGATCAGGTCACGCGTCATTGCCGACACCTGCTGCGCCTTGTCTGCATAATCCGGGGCATGACGCAACAAGTGGGCGTAATCCTTGACCATCACGCCACAACCGCTGGCAGTCATGACGATGGCTTCTGCTCCCGCCATGATATGCGGCCACCAGGCATCGATATTGCGCCGCGCAAAATCCTGCGCTTCCTGCTGTGCATTCAAATGATGACTCAACGCGCCGCAGCAGCCGGCGCTGCTTATTTCCAGCAAGCTCACGCCCAGCTTGTCCAGCACCCGCGCAGCGCTGGCATTGGTGAGCGGCGTAGTAGCAGGCTGCGCACAGCCTTGCAACACCAGCATTTTCCGCGCATGACGTGCAGCTGGCCAAGCCCCGGCAGATTGCGCTTGCGGAATGTGGTGTTGCAATGCAGCAGGCAGCAGCGGACGAAACAATCGCCCCAGTTTGAGCAGCGCTGCAAAGCGATGCCGATGCGAAATCACTGCCCGCAAAGTGCGGCGCAGCAGCTTTTCGCGCCAGCTTCGTCCCACCTGCTGCTCCACCACCGCGCGGCCGATATCGACCAGATGGCCGTACTGCACGCCGGACGGGCAGGTCGATTCGCACGAACGGCAGGTCAGGCAGCGATCCAGATGGGTCTGGGTTTTTGCCGTGGCGGGCTGGCCTTCCAGCACCTGCTTGATCAGGTATATGCGCCCGCGCGGGCCATCCAGCTCGTCACCCTTGATCTGATAGGTCGGGCAGGTCGCGGTACAGAAGCCGCAATGCACGCAGGAACGCAGGATGGCATCGGCTTCCTGGCCGGCGGCAGTGTTCTTGAATGCATCGCTCAATGATGTCTGCATTTCACAATCCTTCGTACATGCGACCGGGGTTGAGGATGCCTGCCGGGTCGAATGCCTGTTTTAAACGTTGATGCAATTGCCACAGCACGGGCGGCAGCGGCTGGAACACCGCTTTGCTGGCGCTGGCACCATGCACCAGCGTGGCGTGTCCGCCTGATGCGAGCACGCGGGCGCGCACCTGCTCGACGTCTGCGTTGCTCTTGAGCCAGCGCTGCGCCCCGCCCCACTCGACCAGCCAGTCTCCCGGCAAGTCGGGCTGCGCGGCTGTTGGTGGCAGCGCAATACGCCACAGTTTGCCGGCATCGACGAAAAATGGCGTATGCAACTCGCGTAAACCGCGCCAGAAGTTTGCCGCATCCGCCAGCACCTCGCTCGGCTCGCGTGCCTTGACCGCGGCAACGGCAGTGGCTGCGCCGGAAAAACGCAGATACAGCTGGCCGTCGATCCAGGCAGACGCGGACAGCGGTATCGGCTGGCCGGCCAGCCGATTCATGCGCATGAGCGCCTCGGCCAGCGTGCACGGCTGCACTAGGGTTAGCTCCTGCTGCGGCGCGGGCAATACTTTCAGACTGATATCCAGCAGCACGCCGAGCGTGCCCAGCGCCCCGGCCATCAACCGGGCGGCATCATAACCGGCGACGTTTTTCATCACTTCGCCGCCGAAATGCAGCAGCTCGCCCTTGCCGTTGAGCATGTGGCAGCCCAGCACGAAATCGCGCGCGGAACCCGCATAGGGACGGCGCGGGCCGGACAGGTTGCAGGCCACGGTGCCACCCAGCGTAGCCGCCGGTCCCCAGTGTGGCGGTTCGAACGGCAGCATCTGGCCCTGCTCGGCCAGCGCCGCTTCGATGTCATCCAGCGGCGTGCCGGCGCGGGCGGTTATTACCAATTCAGTCGGTTCGTAGCTGATGATGCCGCCGTGGCCGGACACGTCGAGCACGGTGCCGCGTGTCGTCCGGCCGTAAAAGGCCTTGCTGTTGCCGCCGACAATCTGCAGCGGCGTGGTGCAGGCATAGGCAGCCTGCACCTGCTGCTTCAGCGTAGCGGTAAGATCGGCTGGCGGCATCAGAAACGCTCCAGTTCGGGGAAAGGCAGCTGGCCGCCGTGCACGTGCATGGCGCCGAATTCGGCGCAGCGGTGCAGGGTCGGCACAGCCTTGCCCGGATTGAGCAGCTCAAGCGGGTCGAACACATGCTTGATGGCGTGAAATTGCGTCAGCTCGGCGCTGTCGTACTGCACGCACATCTGATTGATCTTTTCCATACCCACGCCATGCTCGCCGGTGATGCTGCCGCCGACTTCGACGCAGAGCTCGAGAATCTTGCCCCCGAATTCCTCAACCTGCGCCAGTTCACCGGGCTTGTTGGCATCGTACAGAATCAGCGGATGCAGGTTGCCGTCACCGGCATGAAACACGTTCGCCACCACCAGGCCATATTGTTGCGACAGCTCGCCGATGCGGCGCAGCACCAGGGGCAAGTGGCGGCGCGGGATGGTCCCGTCCATGCAATAGTAGTCGGGCGACAGGCGGCCGACCGCAGGGAAAGCGGACTTGCGCCCCTTCCACAACAGGGCGTGTTCCTGCTCGTCGCGCGCCAGCCTTACCTCGGTGGCGCCGATATTATTCAAAATGCTCTGCACCTGCGCCACCTGTTCGGCCACTTCCTCGCGCGTGCCGTCCAGCTCGCACAGCAGTATGGCTTCGGCGTCACGCGGGTAGCCGGCATGGGCGAAATCTTCCGCCGCGCTGATGGACAGCTTGTCCATCATCTCCAGCCCGGCAGGAATAACTCCGGCGGCAATGATGGCGCCCACCGCAGCACCGGCCTTTTCCACGTCGTCGAACGCCGCCAGCATCACCTGCGCCTTTTCCGGTACCGGCAGCAAGCGCACGATGACTTCCACGATCACGCCGAGCATGCCTTCCGAACCGGTCAGCAGCGCCAGCAGGTCGTAACCGGCGCTGTCAAGCGCCTCGCTGCCGATGACCAGCAGCTCGCCCTCCACCGTCACCAGTTTGATCTGCAGGATGTTGTGCACGGTCAGGCCGTATTTCAGGCAGTGCACGCCGCCGGAGTTCTCCGCGACATTGCCGCCGATGGTGCAGGCGATCTGCGACGACGGGTCCGGCGCGTAATACAGACCGAACGGTGCGGCCGCTTGGGAAATCGCCAGGTTGCGCACGCCCGGTTGTACCCGCGCGGTGCGCGCCAGGGTATCGAGCGACAGAATCGATTTGAGCTTGGCCAGACTAAGTAAAACACCATTAGGGTGCGGCAACGCCCCGCCGGACAGCCCGGTGCCGGCACCGCGCGCCACCACCGGCAGCTGATATTGATGGCACAGGCGCATGACCGCCTGCACCTGTTCCACCGTCTGCGGCAGCACGGTCACCCACGGCAGCTGCCGGTAGGCGGACAAGCCGTCGCATTCGTACGGGCGCAGGTCTTCTTCCACGTGCAGCACGCAGTCGGCCGGCAGCAGCTGTAACAGCTGCGCCACCAGCTCGGCTTTGCCGATCGCTGGCGTGTGATCGTGCTCGCAGCTGTGTGCCGACATCAGGCAGCGTTCCCGCGCAGACGATTGTAAACAGTGGCCAGCGCGTTGTCGTCGCCGACGTTGCCGGGGAATATCACCACCGGCAGATCCGGATAACGCGGGTGATCGGCCGGGCAGCGCACCACCGAACAGCCGGCCAGAATCTGCCCGAGCACGCGCGATGTACGCAATGCCAGGCCATCGCTCAGCACGTCGTTGGAGGTGATGCCGCCCTTGCTGATGAGGAAACCGATGCTCAGCGGCAGGTTGCGCACCACGTCCATCAAAAACGCCGACACCTGCTCACCGAAGGCCAGACGGGTGGCCTGATCGGCAAAGGTTTTCTCCATCCGGCTGGTATAGACCACCGGCGTCTCGCCGCGTGTATGGGCCGTCTCGGCGGCCTGGCGGACTTCTTCCAGCAGTGCGGCGCGATCGGAGCCGATGCGTTCGACATCCACTTCCAGCCCCATGACGTCCGGCTGCTTGAGCAGCTCGGCCAGTTGCGCGGTGGTTTTCTTCACGTGCGAACCGACAATGACCGCACCGGCACGCCTGCCGCGCACATAGGCAGCCATCTGTTGCGGTGCCACCGGCTGCGGACCGAGCTGCGCCAGCGAAGTCAGCAGGCTGGCCGCGCTGCGAAATAGGAAGCGCTTGCCGGTCGCCGCCGCAGTCTGGATCTGCACGGCAAAGCGGTCCAGATCGGACTGCTGCTCCGCGTCCACTACGCCGCAGACATTACCGTGCAACGCCAGCAAACGTGCCGACACATCGCCGCGCACGTCAGCCAGAGTAAAGCGCTCGACCTGCTCAGCGGCAATGCGGCCACGGGTCTTGTCCGCCACGTAATCGGGCAGATGACTATGGCGGTAGCCGAATACGGAATCGCGAGCGAACTCGGTCTCGTGCACCGGCACCGGTTCGCCGTTGACCATCAGATAATGGATGCTGCCGCGCGTGACACGGCCGCCCTCAAAAAAGGCCGGCACCAGGAAATGCGCGTCGAACGGGCCCAGTTCTTCCGCAATGACATCCGTCTCCACCGGGTAATGGCCGCGCAGGGTCGAGTCGGACCGGCTCACCAGAATCGGGTTGATGCTGCGACCGGCCGTGCCTTCCTGTTCCAGTGCGATGCGCACATTGGCGCACACCTCGCGGGTAACCGCTTCGGCCCGTTCGGCCGACATGCCGCGCGTGTTGGTCAGCACGAAGAACAGCGGCGATGCGTCCTGCAACGCACCGACCAGGGTTGGCACGTCCCAGCGCGTCAGCAGCAGGCAGCCGTGTACCGTCTGCGACCCGGTCGGGTCGTCATCCAGGACGATGATTTTGGTTTGCTGGCCCATATGCTTATTTCATTAAGGTTTTGGCACGGGCAGACATGGCGTCGGCGGTGATGCCGTTAAATTCCATGATCTCGTCTGCCGAGGCGGTGGTTTCGCCGCGTTTCCAGCAGAAGGTATCACGTTTCGGCGCACGCGTGCGCAACAGTACCGGCTCCAGCGGTGCGCTCGGGCCGCCGGTCACGGCGATCAGCGCCTCGCCGTCGAACAGCGCATTGAAATGATCGTCGTCCATGAACGCGTTATCCGGCTGCGATACGGTATTCCAGGCCACGTCGGTCGGGCGGTACAGTGCGCGTGGATTCACCACGGTAACGATACGTACACTGTAGCCGTCCGCTTCCAGCTTGTCCTTGGCGCCAAACACCGGCAGCAGCACCATGTCGCCGGTAACAGCGAACACCACCGTGCCCTTGTCGCCGCCTGCGCTCTGGTAAATCGTCGCCGCGCCCTGCTCAACCGCTTTTCTGGATTCAGCCAGACTCATGTACACCGGCAGCGGACTCTTGGAGGCGATAATGACCATGCCCTTGTTGATGCTGTCGGTGGCGTATTCATAGGCAGTCTGGATCGAGTTGGCGTCGCACGGGAACAGCGGGAACACGTTGCCGTTACGCATCATGGCGGCAAAGAAGTTCTCGATTTCAGGACGCTGATGGGTCCAGCCGTTGCGGCCCTGTTCCAGCGCGCCGGCGGTGAACATGCACACGACCGACGGCGTCTTGCGGCGCAATTCGGCCATGGCCTGAGTGACCGTCTGGATGATCGGCCAGCCATTGATGGCGAACGATTCGTACGACAGCCACAGCGAACGCGAGCCGAACAGCGCCAAACCGGCTGCCAGACCGGCGCAGGCGTCCTCGTTCAGCGGCTCGTAGACCTGACCGTTGGGTTCCTGGTTGTACAGCGGGTCAGCGGTCGGATGGCGGATTTTCAGCGCATCGTTGATGTTCTTCATCGCCGAGGCTTCGTTGCCGTCAGCATTGGTCACCACGAAACGCGGATCTGCCTTGCCCATCTGCGCCACCAGCGCGCCCATGGCAGTAGCCGGCACGGCCTTGTCGGCCAGCTTGAATTCGTCCATCGCCAGCTTCGGCATCGGTACGATAGCCAGCTCGGTCTCGGTTACCACGGTTTTGACAGCGGGACCGCCGCCGGCACGCGAGAAGTTGTCGCGCACGATCTGCCAGGCTTCTGGCGGCAGCGCGCGGCGCTTCAGGCCTTCGATGATATGCGGCTGGTCGAGCGTGTCCTTGGGATACAGGTTGTGCGACTTGGCACCCACCGTGTGCACGCCGGCACCCTTGAGCTGCTTGATGATGAACACCGTCAGCGTGCCGCCCAATGCGGAACGGGCTGCCTTGTCCGTGCCCTGCAGCACCGCCTTGGCAAACGCCAGGCGCTGGCCGTGGGAGAAATACGTGCTGTCGACGTAGGCGGCACTCTGGTTGCTATCGTCGAACTCCTTGGCATCGACCAGTACCACCTTCTTGAAGCCGTGACCTTTCCAGTAGGCGATCATCTCGTCGTTGCTCATGCGCGACACCATGGAGTGGTGTTCCTGCGAGTAGCCGTTCCATACCAGCACCGGCAGGAAGTTGGTGACGTTCGGGTAAGCGGTGTTGAAGTGCATCATGCTGTTGAGCACGTAGGGTTCGCCCATGCCGCCGTCGCCGATGGTGACCGGGAACAGCTTGCCGGGGTGCAGCAGCGCGCCGGCCATGGCAAAGTGCTGGCCCTGGCCGAGCGGACCGGCCGGGGCCAGCAGACCGGGGATGGCGCCGGACAGGTGGCCCAGCAGGCCGTGCTTTTCACGGAAACGCGCCATCATGTCGTCCATGGTGTGGATGCCCATTTCTTCCAGCGAGGAATCGAGGAACATGGAGGAATAGAAACCCGGCGCATGGTGGCCGACTTCGGTGACGATATTGGTGTGGCCGAGCATAATCAGGGAAGCGTGCGCCTCGGCGCTGGAGGCAAACCCGCCAGGGTGGCCGGAACCCTTGGAGCCGGTCACCTGCAGCGTCAGATAACGCAGCGCATCGGCGCCCAGCAAGGTCTGGTAGGCGGCCTTGTCGTCGTTGGCGTCGGCAATCGCGCTCTTGCCTTCGGCGATTATCGCCTGAGCTGCCTTGGCGTCAAAATCCGGCCACTTGTCGCCGTAGTGATGGATGCCCTGACAAAATGCGGGTGTGTTCATGATGTATTGCTCCTGAATTGAAATGGATGGCGGCCCAAATGCAGCGCGATGGAATTACCTTACCAAATTACTCGGTATTTCGCAATACAGAATTGATTTCACGATGTGAAATGATGTATGATAATTTCATGAATACAGAATCCTCCATCCAAGTCATCGACCGCATGGTCACGCTGCTGGAAAGCCTGGCCCAGCACGGCCATGCCAGCCTCAAAATACTGGCTGCCGACACCGGCCTGCATAGCTCCACGGCCTTCCGCATCCTGGCCTCGCTGCAACATCACGATTGGGTGGCGCGCGACAGCAACGGCGCCTACCAGCTCGGCAGCGGCCTGATGCGCTATGCCGCGCAAGTCGAGCAGCAAATCGACCTGCGCCAGATTGCGCTGCCCATCATGACGGCATTGCGTGATCGAACTGGCGAAACAGTCAATTTGACCTTGCGTGAAAACGACGAAGTGATTTATATCGAACGCGTGACCTCCAACCGCATGATGCGAGTGGAACAGATCATCGGCAGCCGTGCACCGCTGCATGTCACCGCTGTCGGTAAATTGATGCTGGGCGAAAGCAGTGCAAGCGCCTGCCTCGAGTATGCACAGAGAACGCAGCTGCCCGCTTACACCCCCAATACCATTACCGACCCCAAAATCCTGTGCGCCACCGCCCAATCGCTGCGAGCCCAAGCTTATGCGTTTGATGATGAAGAAGCTGAGCTGGGGGTAGGCTGCATAGGCGTACTGATCCGCGATGCCAACGGCAAAGCCGTTGCCGGGCTATCCATCTCAGCCCCGCGTGACCGCCGCAAAGATGAGTGGGTGACCGAACTGCAACAGGCTGGCGCTCAATTATCGGCAAAACTCGGTTATTTCAATCCTGCATCTACCGTCTGATTCCGATTTTACGCAGTTTTTCGCACGCACTGAATTCAATAACCAAGCTGTACCTGACCGCGTCAGCCTTGATGACTTTCGGCGATCTGCTCACAATACTGTTGCAGCGTATCGGGGACGCCCGGCGGGCATTCGCCGCATAGGCGGTTACCAGGCACCGCATAATCGATGAATTTGGGATAGGCCAGATTGAGATTGGCCATGATTTCGACGAATTCGGCCAACGGCTTGTCGCCGCCCAGACGCGGGTTACGGGTTTTCTCCTGCGCGATGCTGGAAACATGCCGCCCCTGATAATCGTGGGCGGGATACACCAGCGTATCATCCGGCAAGGTAAACAGCTTGTGATGCACGCTGCGGTACAGCGTCGGGGCATCGCCATTCTGGAAATCGGTACGGCCGCAGCCGTCTATCAGCAACGCGTCGCCGGTCAATACATGGCGGTCAACCACATAAGCGAAATGATTATCGGTGTGGCCAGGAGTATGCAGCGGCATGATGGTCACGCCGCCGAAGGTAAAAGGTCTGCCGTCTTCCAAAGCTTCATCGGCACAAGGAAGCCGGTCCAGCGCAGGGTGCGCGATGCGGCTGCCGGTCTCCTGTTTCAGCTTGCGCGCGGCACTGATATGATCGGCGTGAATATGGGTATCGATGGTGTAAGCCAGCTTCAGCCCCAGCGCATTGATCTCGGCCAGGTCGCGCTGCCAGGTGGGCAGTACCGTATCGACCAGCACTGCCTGCCCGGTTGTTTCACAGCCCAACAGATAGGTATATGTGCTGGATATCGGCTCAAATAACTGTCGGAAAATCATGTCAACCTCCTCGAATTAAGCGTCATGCTTATTGGAGTGCCATTGACATGAGATGTTCAATCTTTCGATTATCAATGACCGTGCTTTACCGGGCCGCCCTTGAGCCGGAAAGTCGTGCCGCAATACGGGCACATCGCTTCGCCGGTCTTTTCCACGTCCAGAAATACGCGCGGATGGGAATTCCACGCGATCATGTCCGGTGTCGGGCACTGCAGGGGCAAATCCTTGGCAGTGATTTCGACATAGCGCTCGGTGTTATCGTACAGCGCCTGACTCTTTAGCGGCACGTCATGTTCATGCGGTGTCTGGGACATCATCTATTCCTTAAATATAACTTAACCAGTCGGTATGTTTGGGATCGCGGCCATGTACGCAATCGAAATACATCTTCTGCAGCCGGCTGGTCACCGGACCGCGTTCGCCGTTGCCGATCGCGCGGTTATCCAGCTCGCGGATAGGCGTCACTTCAGCAGCAGTGCCGGTGAAGAAGGCTTCGTCTGCGCTATATACTTCGTCGCGGGTGATGCGTTTCTCGATCACCTCCAGCCCGATTTCGCCGGCCAGCTGCACGATGGTGTCACGGGTAATGCCTTCCAGCGCGCTGGTCAGATCCGGGGTGTACAGCTTGCCGTTGCGCACGATGAACACGTTCTCGCCGGAACCTTCGGCCACGAAACCGTCCACATCCAGCAGCAGGGCTTCCTGATAGCCGTCCTGCGCTGCTTCCTGATGTGCGAGGATGGAGTTCATGTAATTGCCGTTGGCTTTGGCCTTGCACATGGTGATATTGACATGATGGCGGGCAAACGAGGAAGTCTTCACGCGGATGCCGCGCTCCAGTGCTTCCGCCCCCATGTAAGCGCCCCATGTCCATGCCGCCACGATGACGTGGGTCGACAAGGTCTTGGCCGAGATACCCATCGCTTCGGCGCCGTAGAACGCCATCGGGCGCAAATAGGCGGATTCGAGATTGTTGTCGCGCACGGCAGCCAGCTGCGCGGCGGTGATGGTGGCTTTGTCATACGGCATTTTCATGCCCAGGATATGGGCGGAACGGAACAAACGGTCGGTGTGCTCTTTCAGGCGGAAAATCGCCGTGCCCTTGTCGGTCCTGTACGCGCGCACGCCTTCGAATACACCCATGCCGTAATGCAAGGTGTGGGTCAAAACGTGGGTGGTGGCGTCGCGCCAGGGCACCATTTTGCCGTCGTACCAGATAAAACCATCGCGGTCAGCCATTGACATTGCATTTACTCCAAAGCTTGAAATTAAGTGAATGTGAAATTGTAACTTATTTTGAACCAAAAACCTGCGTCCACAGCGTTTTAACCGCATCCACGTGCGCCGCTATCGTCGCCATATCGACCCGGGCGGCATCTGCACCCTGCAAGCGCAGGCTGTGCAGCAACTGGCGGAATTGACGATACGCGTCACGCACCGCTTCGGCCGAATCGCCTGCAATCAGCCCCAGCTCTGCGGCCACCGTGAGCAAGGCCAGATTGCCTGCGTTCACAGTCAGTTCACTGTGTGCCGAACTGTATGCGAGTATCAGGTATTGCACGATGAATTCCACGTCGATAATGCCGCCGGCGTCGTGTTTGATATCGAACAGCTTGCTGTGATTCGGATGCCCGTCGTGCATTTTTTGCCGCATCATCAGCACAGCTGCACGCAATTGGGCGAGATCGCGCGGCTGGGTCAGAATATCGCGGCGAATCGGCTCGAATAACGCACCCACCGCCACATCGCCTGCCACAAAGCGCGCACGAGTAAGCGCCTGATGCTCCCAGGTCCAGGCGTGATGGCGCTGATAGTCGCTGAACGCCTTGATACTGCTTACCAGCAAACCCGATGCGCCATCCGGCCGCAGACGCAAATCGGTCTCGTACAACACGCCCGCCCCGGTGGTACTGGACAACCAGGTATTGATGCGCTGCGCCAGGCGTGCATAGTTTTCTGCGGCATCGGGCGCATCATCCTGATACAGGAACACCATATCCAGATCCGAGGCGTAGCCCAGCTCGCGTCCGCCCAGCTTGCCATAACCGATAATGGCAAAATGCGGGATTTCGCAATGGTGATTGCGCACGCCCGCCCAAGCCAGCGGCAGCGTCGCTTCCAGTATCAGCGCAGCCAGATCGGACAGATAATCCGACAGTTTTTCCAGCGGCAGTATGCCGGCAAGGTCCTGCGCGAGCAGGTGAAAGGTCACGCGCTGGCGAAAATGGCGCATGGCATCCATTTGCCGCTCGGTATCGCCTTCCAGCGACTGTATTTGCGTCGCCAGCTCAGCCCGTAATGTCGTCCAGTCAGGCGGGGTATAAAGCACGCGGGTATCCAGCAATTCGTCCAACAGCATCGGGTTGCGCGTCATGTATTGCGCTGCCCACGGGCTGGCAGCACAGATCTTGGCAAGCTGCTGCAAAGCCGCCGGATACTCCACCAGCAATGCCAGATACGATGCCCGCTGTGATACCGTTTCCAGCAGATCCATGATGCGCGCCAGCGTGCTGTCGCGCGGCGGCATGCTCGCCGCCACTTCGATCAGCTGCGGCACCAGCGTATCCAGCCGCACCCGGTTACTGGCAGGCAAACCCACGTAGCGGCTGCTCTGGCGTATCTGCCGCAAGCGCTGGTAAACCGCTTCGGGATCGTCAAATTCCAATTTTGCCAGTTGCAGCCTGGCTTCTTCCTCGTCAATCACGCCCAGCCACAGCGCGCTCAACGGATGACCGGCACTATCGGCCGGCGCGGCAAACACCTGATCGAAATGCCTGGAGACATGGGCGCGGTGCTCGTTCAAAACCAGTAAAAACGCGATGTAATCTGCAAAACCCATGCTCTTTGCGATACGCATGCGGTCTTCTTCCCGGGTCGGCAACATCTGGGTTTGTGCGTCATCGAGATATTGCAGACGGTGTTCCAGATTGCGCAGAAAACAATAAGCCTCGCGCAATTCGGTGACGGCCTGTTCCGGCAGCGAGCCGCGCGCAGCCAGCATCGGCAGTATCGCCAGGGTTGCGCGCGTCTGTAATGCCGGTATCTGACCGCCGCGTATCAGCTGGAACACCTGTGCGATGAATTCGATTTCACGGATGCCGCCCGGTCCGAGCTTGATATTGTCGATGCGATCGCGACGGATCACTTCGCGACGGATCTGCGCGTGCAGTTCGCGCATCGCGGCCAGCGCATTGAAATCCAGATATTTGCGGAATACGAACGGACGAACGATGGCATTCAATTCGTCGAGCCGGCTGCCGGTCAACGTGCGTCCCTTGATCCAGGCATAACGTTCCCATTCGCGGCCGTGGATTACCAGATAATCCTCGAATGCCGTATAACTCATCGCCAATGGCCCCGAATCGCCCCACGGCCGCAAGCGCGTATCCACCCGGAATACGAAGCCGTCAGCGGTAATCTCGGAGATCGCCAGCCCTATCTTCTTCGCCAGCGACACAAAGAACTGATGATGGGAAATCGGCTTGTTCCCTGCGGTTTCCCCTTCGGCGGCATACAGATACACCAGATCGATATCCGATGAAACATTCAGCTCGCCGCCGCCGAGCTTGCCCATCCCCACCACTGCCAGCTCCATGGGCGTGCCATCTGCATTGAGCGGCATGCCGTGGTCCTCAGCCAGCCAGGCCGTGTGGTAACGCAAGGCATAGCGCACCGCCACTTGCGCCAGATCGGTACACATGCGCATCACCTCGTACAAATCCGCCAGACCGCCCAGATCACGCACAATGATCTGCGCCATCACCGCCTGGCGCAATTTGCGCAAGGTGGCTTGCAACGCTGCGGCGTCGGCGATCTGCAACCTGTCCAGTTGCGCCTGCATCGAGCTCGCATCCCACGGCACCTCCAGATGCGCTGCCAGTGCCGGGCCAAAGCCGTCATCGGCGGCAATCAGCCGACTCAAGTAACGGGAATGTTGACTGGCCGTTGTCACTAAATCCATTGCACTCATGGGCATCACTTCCGTGTTTGACACAAAACCGTATTATTCACTAGAATCACTCACCTTGACTCCACCGGGTTAATTGAAACAATCAAACTCAAGACATAACTTGAGCACAGCCACAAGTTCGTTTCACCATAACGATACCAATGCAGCCGTTTCAGCTTTCATTCAAACCAGCACTTAACAACATGCAACCATACCAATTGGAGCCTATATGACCACGCACAACATGAACTGGCAAGCGATCGATGCAGATCCGCGTTTCCAGGCCCTGCATCGCAAAAAAATGATGTTTCTTTGGGGATTGATGGTTTTTTCGATCATTTACTATTTCCTGCTACCGGTTGGCGCCGCGTATTTCCCCGAGATTTTCAATATCAAAGTATGGGGGCCGGTCAATATCGGACTTCTATTCGCGCTCTCCGAATTCATCGTGGCATGGTTCATCGCCCTGATTTATTCACGCCGTGCCAATGCCGTATTCGACAGCATGGCGCAGGAAATCATGAATGACGCACACAAAATTGGAGCCTGATACCATGCATATTACCAACACAAAACGAGCGTGGCCGGCATTCCCGTTGCTCGCCGGCCTTAGCTCGATGAGCTGGGCAGGCGAAGGCGCCGTCGCCAATGAATACAAATTCCTCACCCTGGCTGTATTCGGCGCGATCATCGCGCTGACCATGGCGATCACCTACTGGGCCGCAAAAAGGACACATACAACCGCCGAATTCTATGCTGCCGGGCGCAGCATTTCCGGGGCGCAGAACGGCTGGGCGATCGCTGGCGATTATCTGTCTGCCGCTTCGTTCCTGGGTATCGCAGGCCTGATCTCCCTGTATGGCTATGACGGCTTCATGTACTCGGTCGGTTTCCTCGTGGCGTACATCACGGTGCTGCTGGTCATCGCCGAACCCTGTCGCAACATCGGCAAATTCACGCTGGGCGATATCCTGGCTTTCCGTAACGACCCGAAAAAAACCAAGGCCATCTCTGCCATCTCCACCATCACCGTATCGATTTTTTACCTGACCGCGCAGATGGTAGGCGGCGGCGTGCTGATCAAGACCCTGATCGGCATCGATTACGAGATTTCGGTGATCGGCGTTGGCATACTGATGCTGGCCTACGTGGTGTTCGGCGGCATGGTGGCGACCACCTGGGTGCAGATCGTCAAGGCCATACTGCTGGTCGTGGCTTCGCTGGTACTGGTGGTACTGGTGTGGGCGCCTTACGGTTTCTCGCTGCCAGGTTTCCTCGACGGCGTCGTGCATAACGAAGGCGTGCAGAAACAGGTAGCGAAACTGCTGGGCAATGCAGCAACCAGCATGACCCCGGAAGAATTGGGCCAGCGTTTCCTTGAACCCGGCCTGTTCCTGAAAAATCCGATCGACCAGATCTCGCTGGGCATGGCGCTGGTGCTGGGTACCGCAGGCCTGCCGCACATCCTGATGCGCTTTTTCACCGTACCAAACGCTCAGGAAGCGCGTAAATCCGTGGTGTGGGCGATGGCGATCATCGGCGGCTTTTATGTGATCACCCTGTTCCTCGGACTGGGTGCCGCTACCCTGGTCGGCCCGGCCAATATCATCGCGCTCGACAAGGGCGGCAACATGGCTGCACCTATCCTGGCCCAATATCTGGGCGGTGGAGCGCATTCCATCCTGGGCAACTTCTTCCTCGCCTTCGTCGCCGCAGTGGCTTTCGCCACCATCGTCGCGGTTGTCGCCGGTCTGGTGCTGGCATCCGCTTCGGCAATGGCGCATGACATCTACGTCGGTGTGATTCGCGGCAACCATGCTACTCAGGAAGAGCAGATCAAGGCAGCTCGCATCTCCACCCTGATCGTTGGCGTCGCCGCCATCGTCATCGGCATCATGGCCAAAGGGCAGAACGTCGCTCATCTGGTCGGCATGGCCTTTGCGGTGGCTGCTTCCAGCAACCTGCCTGCGGTATTCCTTACGCTGTACTGGAAACGCTGCAATACCGGCGGCGTAGTACTGGGGATGCTGTCAGGCGCGATTGCCGCAATCGTGCTGGTGATGGTCTCGCCCAACATGACCTACCCCAAGGAAGTCGTCAAGGCTGCCAACAAGGTATTGCAAGGCGAACCTGCCGTTGAAGCCAAACCTGCTGTAGCGGCCAAACCGGGCGAAGGCTTGATATGCGAACTGTTTGCAGTCTGCGCCAAGGCCGAGGCGGCCAAACCGGCGACTCCGGCCAGCCCGGCCAAACCGGGAGCGCTGGAAAAGCTGGCCGCGCTCAATGCGCAACTGCCGACGCTGACCGATGCTGACGCGATCGCCAAAACCAACAAGGAGATCGGCAAGCTGACGAAAGACATCAGCAAGGCGCAGGACGACTTGAAACAGTATGCCGGCCAGACTACCAGCATCATGGGCCTGGAGAAGCCGTTCTTCCTGCTCAAGAACCCCGGTCTTATTTCGATTCCGCTGGGTTTCCTGATGGTGATACTGGGTTCCTTGCTGTATCGCGATCCGCGTGCTGAGGCCATGTGGGAAGAATTGTATGTACGCCAGAATACCGGCATACACGCAGCTTAATCCCTGATTCTGCACCAACCTGAAAATCCTCTGGCCTCCTCCGGCCAGAGGATTTTTTAATTTCAGCCAGCCTCATCAGCGCCAAGCTCTCTACCTCAATTTGGATTAAAATAGCAACTTAACATCAAGGGCCCGCCCTAAACACCCACCACGGAGTTTGTAATGTCACACATCGAATCAGTTTTGCATGAGAACCGTTCCTTCCCGCCCAGCAGCGAATTCCAGGCTCAAGCCAATGTCTCCGGCATCGCCGCATACCAGGCCCTGGCCGCCAAGGCCGAGGCGGATTACGAGCAATTCTGGGCAGATCTGGCCCGCCAGCACATCACCTGGAAAACCCCTTTCACCCGCACACTCGACGAATCCAATGCGCCGTTTTACCGCTGGTTCGATGATGGTGTGCTAAACGTTTCCTACAACTGCATCGACCGTCATCTGCCGGCCAAAGCCAAACAGACAGCACTGATCTTTGAAGCCGACGACGGCAACGTGACCCGCATCAGCTATCAGCAGCTGCATGACCAGGTCTGCGCTTTCGCCAACGCCCTGAAAGCACGCGGCATACAGAAGGGTGACCGTGTTGTGGTGTACATGCCCATGGGCGCCGAAGCCGTCATCGCGATGCAGGCCTGCGCCCGTATCGGCGCCATCCATTCGGTGGTATTTGGCGGCTTTTCCGCTAAATCTCTGCACGAACGCATCATCGATGCCCAGGCCAAGCTGGTGATCACCGCCGATGCCAGCATGCGCGGCGGCAAGGCTGTGGCACTGAAAGCCGCCGTAGACGAAGCTCTCTCCCTCGGCGGCACCGAATGCGTCAGCGGCGTGATCGTCTATCAGCGCACCCGCAATGAAATCAGCTGGCACGCCGGGCGCGACGTGTGGTGGCATGACTGCGTCAAAGACATGGCGAGCAGCTGTGAACCCGAGTGGATGAACGCCGAAGACCCGCTGTTCATTCTCTACACCTCCGGCTCTACCGGCACCCCAAAAGGTGTGCAACACAGCACCGCCGGCTATCTG
This sequence comes from Sulfuriferula sp. AH1, assembly GCF_002162035.1. Lineage (NCBI taxonomy): Bacteria > Pseudomonadati > Pseudomonadota > Betaproteobacteria > Nitrosomonadales > Sulfuricellaceae > Sulfuriferula > Sulfuriferula sp. AH1. The sequence goes on along the minus strand of NZ_CP021138.1, from coordinate 933,535 downwards.
CTCGGTGCAATCCTGTCCATGCAATGGGTGTTCGATGCCAAGCCTGCGACCGATGTGTTCTGGTGCACCGCCGACGTCGGCTGGATTACCGGCCACACCTACGTCGCTTACGGTCCGCTGGCAATGGGCATGACCCAGGTGATTTTCGAGGGTATCCCGACTTACCCGAACGCCGGACGTTTCTGGAAAATGATCCAGGATCATCGCGTTACCACCTTTTACACCGCACCGACTGCGATCCGCTCGCTAATTAAGCTGGGCGGCGATCTGCCGGCCCGGCACGACTTATCCAGCCTGCGCCTGCTGGGCACAGTGGGCGAACCGATCAATCCCGAAGCATGGATGTGGTATTACCAGCAAGTCGGCCAGGAACGCTGCCCCATCGTCGATACCTGGTGGCAGACCGAAACCGGCTCCAACATGATCGCGCCCTTACCCGGCGCCGTCGCTGCCAAACCCGGCTCCTGCACTTTGCCGTTACCCGGCATCATGGCGGATGTAGTCGATGAACACGGCCATGCGCTGCCGCTGGGGCAAGGCGGTTATCTGGTCATCAAGCGTCCTTTCCCGTCGCTGTTGCGCACGCTGTGGAACAACCCGGAACGTTACAGGAAAGCCTATTTCCCTGAAGAACTGGGCGGCAATATCTATCTCGCCGGCGATTCGGCGCACCGCGACAAGGACGGCTACTACTGGATCATGGGGCGTATCGACGACGTGCTGAATGTGTCCGGCCACCGCCTCGGCACCATGGAAATTGAATCTGCGCTGGCCGCACATCCTCTGGTCGCCGAAGCTGCCGTGGTCGGCAAGCCCCACGAAATCAAGGGTGAAGCCATCGTCGCGTTCGTCGTGCTGAAAGATGCACGCCCCGAAGGCGACGCAATCAAGGAAGTCACCAATGCGTTGCGCAACTGGGTCGGCCAGGAAATCGGCCCGATCGCCAAGCCCGACGAGATCCGTTTCGGCGACAACCTGCCGAAGACGCGCTCGGGCAAGATCATGCGCCGCCTGTTGCGCAATCTGGCACGGGGCGAAGACATTACCCAGGACGTCTCCACTTTGGAAAATCCGGCCATACTGGAACAGCTCAAAGCATCCCATTAATATGCTGGCTTTTAGCCGCCGCTGGCTTCGTCGCGGTATTTTCTACTTCCTCATGCCCGTCGCCATCGCCCTGGTGGCGCTGGTGCTGGCGCTACGGCTGTGGATCTTGCCCAACCTTGATCAGTGGCGCAACGATATTGCCGCGTCGATCAGCCAGTCCGCCGGACAGAAAGTCACGCTCGGCCAGCTAACGGCGGACTGGCAGGGATGGCACCCGCGACTGCGTATCCAGCAGTTGCGCGTGTACGACAAGGACAACCGTCCGGCCTTGCTGCTGACAGACGTGCACACCATGCTGTCGTGGACCAGCCTGCTTCATGGCGAATTACGCTTGGCGAACCTGACTGTCGACGATCTGGTGCTAAGCGTACACCGCACTCAGGATGGCACGCTTTATGTCGCCGGGATCGCAGTCAACCAGAAACAAAATAACAGCGAATTCACCGACTGGCTGTTAAAACAGCGTCAGATCCAGATCAATCATGCCACCATGTCGTGGCAGGACGACCAGCGGCAGGCACCGTTATTGGTGGCGCGCGAAGTGAACATCAACCTCACCAACCGCGGCAGCAGGCATCAATTCCGGATTACGGCCATTCCACCGCCGCTGGTCGCCAACCCGCTGGATTTGCGCGGCGAATTCCGCGGCAGCAGCCTCAGCCAGCTCATTGATTGGCGCGGCTCACTGAATCTGCACGTAGAACGTACCGATCTGGCGCAATGGCGGCCCTGGATTACGCTTCCGCTGGGCATTACCCGCGGCTTCGGCAATCTCGACCTGCAACTGCAGATCGCCCGGAAACAGATTATCGCCATTACCGCCAACACAACCCTGCATCAGCTCTCGCTGCAATTCGCTGCCGAGTTGCCGCGCCTGAATCTGCTCGATCTGACCGGCAAGGTAAAATGGAAACGTCTGGGTTCAGCGCAATCGCTGGATTTGCGCCAGGTCAGCCTGCGCACCAGCGATTTTCTATACGTCACGCCATTCGATTTTTACCTGCGCTACGCTCCCGCCAATGCCAGCACTGCCGCTGTCGGCGATCTCAGCATCAATGACCTATGGTTGCAATCCGTGGCACGGCTGGCTGCCTACATCCCGCTATCCGCAGCTCAACGCGATGCGCTAAATCAGCATCGTCCCAGCGGACGCCTCAAGCAGTTCAGCGCCCACTGGCAAGGCGACCTGTTGCATCCGTCGGATTACCGGATTCAAGGGCAATTCCGCCAGCTTGGCCTGTCTGGCAGCAATACGGCGCCCGGATTTAGCGGGTTGAGCGGACAAATCAACGCCAATACCCAAGGCGGCAATCTGGCACTTAACAGCCAGCACGTCGGATTGCACCTGCCCAGCATCCTGTTCGACCCGGATGTCGTATTTGACACGCTGACCACCCAGCTCAAATGGCAAAAACAAGCCAGCGATTACCGTTTTCAACTCACTGAGGGTTCTTTTGCCAACGCCGATGTCGCCGGCAATTTATTCGGCGAATACCGCTGGCAGGCCGGACATCCCGGCGTGATCGACCTGACCGGCGCCATCTGGCGCGGCAATGGCAAAGCCGCCTATCGCTATTTGCCGCTGGCTGTGAAGCAGCCCGCCTATGACTGGGTACGCACCAACGTGCTCGATGGCAAAGTGACGAATGTGCAGTTCCGCTTGAAAGGCGATCTGGCGAAATATCCGTTCCACAACGATAAAAACGGCTTTCTGGAAGTCAATGTCAAAATTGCCGATGGCGTACTGCAACCGGCACCCGAATACCCGGCAATCGACCACATCAACGCCGATTTGCGCTTTACCGGAACCCGCATGGCGATCACTTCCGACAGCGCAAAACTTTATGGTGCGGATCTGCGCCGCATCAGCGCAGTGGTTCCCGACCTGTTTGCAACAGACGAAACGCTTAACGTCAGCGGCGAAGCCACCGGCACGCTGGCCGATTTTATCCGCTTTACCAACAACAGCCCGATCGCCGTCAGGATCGACAACCTTACCGCCGGCGCGACCGCCACCGGCGACGCCAGGCTCAATCTCGATTTCGCGTTGCCGTTACGCCATATCCAGGACACCACGTTGGCGGGCACCCTCGCCTTCATTGGCAATACCATTGTCCCCGCCAAACCGCTGCCGCAGCTCGATGCGGTGCGCGGCAAACTGAACTTCACGCACAAGGGGATCAATGCCCAGGGCATTACGCTGCGTCTGCTCGGCGGCCCGGCCAGCCTGTCGACGCAAAGCATGGCCGACGGCATTACCCGCATCAATCTGCAAGGCCGCCTCAATGCTGCCGGTTTGAGCCCTTACCTTGACAATGGCGTAGCCAGATTCGTCACCGGCAGTGCGGCATGGCAAGGCAGAATCGATTTGCTCCATGGCCGTGCCAATGCCACGGATTTCGAAAGTGATTTGCTGGGTCTGGACATTGCATTACCGCCGCCATTTAACAAGGCGGCAGCCAATCGTCAACTGACGCATGTGAGCACCCGTCCCCGTAATCCGGGCGAAACGGTGATAGATCTGCGCTATGGGCAAGTCGCCACGGCAAAATTATTGCAGCTCGAACAGAACAATCGCAATCAGATCGAACGCGGCACGATACGCTTCGGCGGCAACGCGGAATTACCCGATGAAAGCGGCATATGGATAACCGGCAATCTGGCCGCTTCCGACCTGGATAGGTGGATCGGCCAGCTTGACAGCAAATCCGGACAAGACCTGCCGGCCATTGCCGGAGTCAATATCAATATCAATCAGCTTGATGTATTCGGGCGCCGCTTTAACGATGTTGCCATCCGCGCCAGACACTCAGGAACCAGCTGGCATTCCAGCATCCAGAGCCCTGCGATGCAAGGGGATATTACCTGGACACCCGGCACGCCCCGTGACCAGTTCAATGCCTTGAATGCCCATTTCAAAAACCTGACCATTCCTGCCACCGGCACCGGCAATGCAACCACCGGCCAGTCAGAAAACAATCAATGGCCGAAACTCACGCTGAACGTGGATGAATTGCAACTGGGCAACCGCCGTCTGGGCAAACTGGAAGTAAGCGCCACCCCTGTTCCGGGCGGTCTCGACTTCGACCACATCCAGCTCACGCATAACGACAGCAAATTGCAGATGTCTGCTCTCTGGCGCCCGCAAAGCGTGCCGCAAACGGATGCGAAAATCCATTTCGAGGTGAATGACATCGGCCAATTCCTCAACCGTTTCGATCATGCGGATACCGTCAAACGCGGCCACGCCGTAGTTGACGGGCAGGCAAGCTGGAATGGCACACCGGTTGACATGACAGTCGCCAGCCTGTCCGGCAATTTCAACCTGGAAGCCAGCAACGGGCAGTTCCTCAAGGCAGATCCGGGGGCTGCCAAATTGCTGGGCGTATTGAGCCTGCAATCGCTACCGCGCCGCATTGGCCTGGATTTCCGTGATGTGTTTAGTAACGGCTTCGCTTTTGATGACATTTCCGCTACGATAAGGCTCGATCGCGGCATCATCTACAGCAACGATTTCCTGATGCAGGGACCCGCGGCCACAGTACAAATGAGCGGTGCCGTGGATATAAATACACAAACGCAGCAACTGCGCGCTTCCATCACCCCGAAACTGAGTGAGAGCGTCGCCTTTGCCAGTTCACTGGTAGGCGGGCCGGTAGTTGGTTTAGGCGTATATGCGATGCAGAAGCTGTTGAAAGATCCGTTCGGTCAGGCCGTGCGATTTGATTATATGATTACAGGACCGTGGGCCGACCCCTCAGTCAGCAAAGCTGGACGAATTAATGAAAATCAGAAAAATGGAACAAACTATTAAACTCGCTATCCTAAGCTTGATGCTTACATCATCCCCAAGCATACATGCCGAGACCTGCGTGCTGGACGACGCTTTCTGGTTACAACCGCGCTCGGGCATGACGATACTCAACGAGCCTTCCATCAAGCCGTGCATTACCGAGCTGCTTGCCGATGACACAAGCAGAATGACCATTATTTACAGCGATACCGACGAATCAGGCGTATCAGCGAACGAATTACGGCAGTGGTTAGTTGCCCTGGCACTTCCCGCTGGGCGTATCATATTAAAAAAAACAGCTGCATCAACCGACCCGATCCGTTTGGAGATACAACATGACTAGCAATACCTCGTCCAGCTTCGCCAAATCCAAAACTCGAAGCACGGCTAAAAAACCTGCCCATAGCGGTGTGATTCGTGTTGCCGCGATCCAGATGGCGTCAGGCCCCAATGTCGCCGCCAATCTGGCTGAAGCCGAGCGCCTGATCGCTGCCGCAGCCAAGCAGGGAGCGAAACTGGTTGCACTGCCCGAGTACTTTGCGATCATGGGCTTAAAAGATGCCGACAAAGTCGCTGTCAAGGAAACCGAAGGCAAGGGACCGATCCAGAAATTCATGTCCAATATCGCAAAAAAACACAAAGTCTGGCTGATCGGCGGCTCGATTCCACTCGCCTGCGACAACCCTGACAAGGTGCGCAACAGCTGCCTGGTCTATGATGACAAGGGCAAACAGGTTGCGCGCTATGACAAAATCCATCTATTCGGCCTGGATCTGGGTGCGGAACACTATCAGGAAGAGAATACGATCGATCCCGGCAATGAGATCGTCGTGCTCGATACCCCGTTCGGACGCATCGGTCTGTCGATCTGTTACGACTTGCGCTTCCCCGAGCTGTACCGCGCCATGCATAATGTCGATATCATTTTCGTGCCGTCGGCGTTTACCGCCACCACCGGCAAGGCCCATTTTGAGACCCTGATCCGCGCCCGTGCCATCGAGAATCTGGCTTATGTCGTCGCCCCGGCCCAAGGCGGGTATCACTTATCGGGACGCGAAACCCATGGCGACACCATGATCGTCGACCCGTGGGGCGTGGTGCTGGATCGCCTGCCGCGTGGCTCGGGCATCGTCATGGCCGGCATCAACCCGGATTATCAGGCCAGTCTGCGCAGCAGCCTGCCCGCACTCAAGCATCGCACGCTCGATTGCAGCCGCCTGAAAATCAAATCTGTCACATAAGGTACGCATATGACTACGCTCTCCGGAATATATATACCCAACGCCGCCGCTTTACTGGAAACCGCCCAGGAAACCCTGTTTGTGCCGAATCAGCTTGAAGTGGGCCAACTCGACAGCGTATTCGGGCGGCTGATGGATCACCATCTGGACTACGCCGACCTGTATTTCCAGTACACGCGCTCGGAAAGCTGGAGCCTGGAAGAAGGCCAGGTCAAATCCGGCAGCTTCAATATCGAACAAGGTGTCGGCGTACGCGCCGTCTCCGGCGAAAAAACCGCTTTTGCCTATTCCGACGATATCAGCCATGCCGCGCTGATCGCCGCCAGCGATGCCACCCGCGCCATCGCCAAGGGCGGTGCCAGCCACAAGCATTACGCCGTCGCCCGCAAAACCGGCAATGCCCTGTACCAGCCGATAGATCCGCTGACCACGCTCAAGGATGCAGAAAAGGTAGCGCTGCTGGAAAAGCTGGAACGCTATGCGCGCGCTGCCGATTCTCGCGTCACGCAGGTCATGGCGAGTCTCGCTGCTGAATACGACGTGGTGTTCATCGCCCGTTCCGACGGCCATCAGGCAGCTGATGTGCGCCCCCTGGTGCGCCTGTCGCTGCAGGTCATCACCGAACAGGACGGCCGTCGCGAACAGGGTTCGGCAGGCGGCGGCGGTCGTTTCAGTTACGAATACTTTACCGATGCCATGCTCAAGCACTACGCCGAACAGGCCGTGCATCAGGCCATCACCAATCTGTCAGCCAAGCCTGCACCGGCTGGCACCATGACGGTGGTGCTGGGCGCGGGCTGGCCCGGCATTCTGCTGCACGAAGCCATCGGCCACGGCCTGGAAGGCGACTTCAACCGCAAAGGCAGCTCCGCATTCAGCGGACGCATCGGCGAACGCGTAGCCGCCACCGGCGTGACCGTGGTGGATGACGGCACTATCGCCCATCGCCGCGGCTCGCTGAACGTCGATGACGAAGGCAATCCTACCCAGTGCACCACACTGATCGAGAATGGCATACTCAAAGGCTACATGCAGGACAGTCTCAACGCCCGCCTGATGGGCGTGCCGGTTACCGGCAATGCACGCCGCGAATCCTTCGCCCACATCCCGATGCCGCGCATGACCAACACCTACATGCTCAACGGCGACAAGGATCCGCAGGAAATCATCGCTTCAGTCAAACACGGCCTTTACGCCGCCAATTTCGGCGGCGGGCAGGTTGACATCACCAGCGGCAAATTCGTGTTTTCCGCTGCTGAAGCCTATATGATAGAAGATGGTAAAATCACCTACCCGGTCAAGGGTGCAACCCTGATCGGCAACGGCCCGGATGTGCTGACCCGCGTCTCCATGATCGGCAACGACATGGCGCTCGACCCCGGCGTCGGCACCTGCGGCAAGGAAGGTCAAAGCGTGCCGGTAGGCGTGGGCCAGCCCACACTGCGCATCGACGGGCTGACTGTCGGCGGCACCGCTTAAACTACCGCTCGTCCTATAGCCGGGATGAATGCAGCTTATTCATCCCGGTTCTTTATTCAGATTCATTTTTATTGATAGTACTGCACACACCATGATCCGCACTCGTTTCGCCCCCAGCCCGACCGGTTATCTGCACATCGGCGGCGCGCGCACCGCACTCTTTTCCTGGGCATTTGCACGCCACAATGCAGGTACCTTCATCCTCCGTATAGAGGACACCGATCTGGAACGTTCCACTCCTGAATCCGTCGAAGCCATATTGCAAGGCATGAGCTGGCTCAATCTGGATTACGACGAAGGTCCGTTTTATCAAATGCAGCGCATGCCGCGCTACAAGGAAGTATTGGCGCAACTGCTGGCATCCGGCCATGCCTATCATTGCTATGCCAGCAAGGAAGAAGTCGAGATCATGCGCGAACAGCAGCGCGCCGCCGGATTGAAGCCGCGCTACGACGGGCGCTGGCGCCCGGAGCCGGGCAAGACGCTGCCCGCCATCCCCAGCGGCGTACAACCGGTAGTTCGCTTCAAGAACCCTGTCGAAGGCAGCGTCGCCTGGCGCGATCTGGTCAAGGGCACGATAGAAATCAGCAATACCGAGCTCGATGACTTGATCATCGCCCGGCCCGACGGCACGCCGACCTATAATTTCTGCGTCGTGGTCGATGACTGGGACATGCACATCACCCATGTGATTCGCGGTGATGACCATGTCAACAACACACCGCGTCAGATCAATATCCTCAAGGTGCTCGGCGCCACCGTGCCGCTATACGGACACGTGCCGATGATATTGGGTGCGGATGGCGAGCGCCTGTCCAAACGCCATGGCGCCGTCAGCGTGATGCAATATCTGGAGGAAGGTTTCCTTCCCGAAGCCTTGCTGAACTATCTGGCCCGCCTCGGCTGGGCACATGGTGACGAAGAGGTGTTCAGCATGACGCAATTCGTTGAATGGTTCAATCTTGAAGCCATCAGCCGTTCGCCTGCCAAATTCAATCCGGAAAAACTGCTGTGGATCAATCAACAATATCTGAAAACAGCCGACAACGAGCGGCTCGCAACGCTTGTACGTCCGTTCATGGAACAACAGATCGGCCCGCTGTCAGCCTCCCCCGCGCTTCCGGAAGTCATGCAGTTGCTGAAAGAGCGTGTCAGCACGCTGGTCGAGCTGGCCGATGCGGCGCATCTGTTTTACCGCTACATCGACCCCACCGCGGAATTGCTGGAGCAGCATGTTACCGAAGAGACACTGCCTGCGCTGCAGCAGCTTGCCGAGCAGTTTGCCCGCATCGAATGGACGCGCGAAGCGATCAGCGCCGCCATCAAATCCGTCGTCGCCGACTCGGGATTGAAGATGCCCAAAATCGCCATGCCCTTGCGCGTCATCGTTGCCGGCGTTCCCCAAACGCCGGGCATTGACGCCACGCTGGCATTAATTGGACAAACCACGGTAGTGCAACGCTTACAGCAGCAACTGGCAAAATTAGTAAATTAACATCGTCTTATTAACTTTTTATTGCTATAATCGACCGTCTTTTTTGACGTAATCAGACTCAAGCTTTTATTTAACTTAGGAGATAAAGATGGCTGACAAGCTAATGATTATGATGGTAAATACCGATCCAGCGAACGGCTCGGAACTGGGCGCGCCATTTTTCCAGGCTACCGTAGCTGCTGCAATGGAATACGAAGTTGAAGTGATTCTGACTGCACGTGCCGGCGAATTGGCTGTTAAAGGCTTCGCTGAAAAACTGTTTGTGCAGGAAGGCTCTCCTAAGAGCGTGTACGAATTTATCAAAGACGCACACGAAGCCGGCGTTAAATTCAAGGTTTGCACCCCGACCTTGGAACTCTGGGGTCACGATCTGATCCCTGAAATCGAAGAAACCGTTGGCGGCGCTTATGTTATCCAGCAAGCTATGGATGAAGATGTTGTTACCTTGTGCTACTAAGCAACAAGCTTAACGGGAAAAGCGGCGTTTATACGCCGCTTTTTTTTACTGCCCGATTTATATGCAACCCGGCGATTGAACTAAATGAGCAATACGACAGTCTGTATTACCAAATAACAGCAGGTGATACAGTGTTATATTACTGTCACCCATACAAAATTCAGGGATGAATACGCACGATGAATGATCGTGACATCGATCAACAACTGGTAGAACGAGTGCAACGTGGCGATAAGCGCGCATTCAATCTGCTGGTAACGAAGTATGAAAGGCGTTTGACCCGCTTGTTGTCGCGCTTCGTACGTGACCCGCACGAGGTCGAAGATATTGCGCAGGAAGCGTTTATCAAAGCTTATCGGGCATTGCCGACGTTTCGCGGCGATGCGGCGTTTTATACCTGGCTGTATCGTATCGGTATCAATACCGCCAAAAACTATTTGATGGCCCGCGGGCGTCGCGCACCGACATCGACCGAGTTCGATGCAGAAGAAGCCGAAGGCTTCGAAGATGCGACAGGTTTACAGGATCTGAATACGCCGGAAAACGAATTATTGTCGAAAGAAGTCGCAAAAGTAGTCAATGATGCAATGGCTGCCTTGCCGGAAGATTTACGCACTGCCATTTCATTACGTGAAATGGAAGGTTTAAGTTATGAAGAAATTGCCGAGACCATGGGTTGCCCCATCGGTACGGTAAGATCCCGTATTTTTCGGGCACGGGAAGCTATCGCCGCGAAATTACGGCCCATACTAGGCACAAACCTGGATACCAGATGGTAAGGAATACGATTATGCACACTACAGCCCAACGACAACTTAACGGTAGCGAAGACGACCTGGACGGATTTATCTCCGCAGGCATGGACGGCGAACTTGACGACAAGGCCCTAAACCAGCTTATTCAAAGATACAAGCAGGATGCCCACTGTCAGTCGCAGTGGGAAACCTACCACATGATAGGCGACATTCTGCGCCAGACACCGTTTACCACCAGCAATCTGGTAGCCAGGGTCAATCACCTGCTGACAGATGAACCCACAGTACTTGCCCCGCAGCATAAACGCAGCGTCACCAAATATGCCATGCCGATGGCGGCATCCCTCGCTGCAGTCATGCTGGTCGCCTGGAGCGCACTGAATTTACCCACTGCTTCCTCCGTTCCCGCCCCCGCGCTCGCGGCAGCGCAAATGCAACAGGATAAAATCGATCAAGTGCAACTGGCCGACTTTATTGCGGCGCACCGCGATTATTCGCCAGGCGCATCCTCTCCCTTTGTAAATGCTGCCTATCAGGTGACTACGGAGCGTAGCCGATGAGATTATGGTTGGTGTGGGTGGCTTTCCTGAGTTTACCCGCTAGCGCAGCAAGTATCGACAGTCCGTCAAATCTCAATGCCTGGTTAAGCCATGTCGCCAAAGCCACCCAACAATTGACCTATGACGGTACTTACATTTATCAGCACGACGACAGCGTGGAAATCTCCCATATTTCACATCGCCGGGATAATGGCAGCGAACTAACCAAACTGGATGCGCTCTCCGGTCCGCCACATGCCTTTGTGCGTGTAAACGATGCGGTCTACTGCTACATTCCCGATGGCAACCAAGTAAAGGTGGAACGGCACCAGTACCACAAGTTTTTCCCGGCCATGCTGCCAGCATCGGCCGCCACACTCACTACGCTATACACCCTGAAACCACTGGGACACACATATATCGCCGACCATGACAGCTTCGGCATCAGCCTGATTCCCCGCGACGATTACCGCTACGGCTACGCGTTATGGGCGGATACTGCGACCGGCCTGTTACTCAAACTGGTAAAACTGGATTCCAAACAGCAGGCTGTCGCCCAGTTCACTTTCACTCAGGTCGATATCGGCCAGGCTCCTGCCCGCCAGCAATTTCAATCCGGCTTCGCCGACAAGAAACCGGTCACCGTGCCCAGCAGGGAAGTTCAGGTGCAAACCCACTGGCGCATCGGCAAATTGCCGGATGGTTTTTATCTGGCCATGGAAACCCAGCGCGACCTGCCAGGCAAACCGCAAGACATCATCCATCAGGTATACACCGATGGGCTCGCCACTGTCTCCTTATTTATCGAACCGCTGGATCAGCTCGGCAGCAATCCGCCGCGTGGCTTGTCCAGCCAGGGCATGATGAGTTTGTATGCACGGCCGGTAGGCATATATCAGGTCACGGCCTTGGGCGAAGTCCCCGCCGCCACACTAATGATGATGGCAGACAATCTCAATCTGGAATCATCAAAATGATAGAGATGCAGGCCCGCATCATAGCAACCGAATCAGGTGCAGCATTGGTTGAGCCTATGTCCGGCGCTTCTTGCAGCAGTTGTGCCAGCAGCAGCGGCGAAGCCAGTGCCGGCGGCTGCGGCGCCGACAAGATCGGACAGCTTTTTACACTTAAAGCCAAACAATACCGTGTCATCGATCCCATCGGCACCCGGATAGGCGACGAAGTCATCATCGGCATCGCCGACGGTGCAGTATTACGTGGCTCTGCAGCAGTTTATGTACTGCCGCTGCTGCTGGTGTTTATCGGCGCCACGCTGGCGGCTTATCTCGTCCCCTCTCAGAATCAGGATCTGGCATCCATCGCAGGCGCCGCAGCAGGATTCATGATCGGCGCATTCTGGCTCTTCCGTTTTAGCCGCAAGGCAGGAAATGATCCGCAATATCAACCAGTTGTTTTACGTTCCGTTCGTTCAGATATTTTTGTGCTTAAGGAAATGAAATTATGAAAAGGTTGCTGCTTATCGGGTTGTTTTTATTTAATTTGAGTTTTTCTGCTTTTGCCAAGGATCTTCCCGACTTTACCGAACTGGTCAAACAGCACGGTGCTTCCGTCGTCAACATCACCTCCACGCAGCTCATCAAACAACGCAACCAGTTTAGCGGCTTTCCCGATGACGACATGTTCGACTTCTTTCGCCGCTTCATGCCGCCGCCCGCCGCTCAGGGAAACAATCGTGAAATACCGGTACGCAGCGGCGGCTCGGGTTTCATTATCAGCAGTGACGGCTACATCCTGACTAACGCACATGTTGTGGATGGGGCGGATGAGGTCACGGTAAAGCTTACCGACCGCAGGGAATTCAAGGCCAAAGTCATCGGTACCGACGCACGTTCGGATATCGCGCTGATTAAAATCAGCGCCAGCAATTTACCCAAAGTGCCTATCGGCGACTCGCAGCAGCTCCAGGCCGGGGAATGGGTCATCGCCATCGGCTCGCCATTCGGCTTTGAAAACTCGGTCACTGCCGGTATCGTCAGTGCCACGGGCCGGTCATTGCCAAGTGAAAACTACGTGCCTTTCATCCAGACCGACGTCGCCGTCAATCCCGGCAACTCGGGCGGCCCGCTGTTCAATATGAAAGGTGAAGTGGTCGGCATCAACTCGCAGATATTCTCGCGCTCAGGTGGTTATATGGGCGTGTCCTTCGCCATTCCGATTGACGTCGCGATGCAAGTCGCCGATCAGCTCAAAACGCAAGGAAAGGTACGACGCGGCAGATTGGGCGTGGTCATCCAGGACGTCAGCGCCGGCACTGCCAATGCGTTTGGTTTAAACAAACCGGAAGGCGCACTGGTGTCGGAAGTGGAAAAGGACAGCCCTGCGACCAAAGCGGGAATCAAGGTCGGGGATGTCATCCTCAAATTCAATGGTCAGCTCATCAACCGCTCCATCGAGTTACCCCGCCTGGTTGCCGCTGCCAAACCCGGCAGCAACGCCAAACTGCAAGTATGGCGCAATCGGGCGACAGTGGATATGTCAGTCACCCTCGGCGAAGCCAGCGAACCTAAAAGCGTAGCCGGGAAACCCGCAAAAATGGGTAAAACGCCAAACAGGATAGGCCTGGTTCTCAGCAATCTGGACAAGCCCACACTGGAACAATTAGGCATCAGCCATGGCATTGCGGTGGAAGATAGCGATGGCATAGCGGCCCGTGCAGGTATCCAGCCTGGCGATATCATAATCGGGGTCGGCAATATCAGCATAACCAGCGTCGAACAATTCAATAGCGTCATCGCAAATGTACGCAAAAACAGCAGCATTGCGCTGCTGATAAAACGCGAAGACACAACGCTCTATGTGCCATTACAAATAGAATAATGCCGACAAACCCATTACAACTGACCGTTTATTTGCGGCGCTATTGCCACCTGTGCCATGACCTGCTCGCCAAACTGCAGCCCTACCAGCAGCAGTTTGGCCTGCAAATCAGCGAAATCGATATCGATACGGATCCGCTGCTGGAAGAACGCTATGGCACGCTGATCCCGGTCCTGACCGATGCGAATGGAGAGGAAATCTGCCATTATTTTCTGGACGAAGCCGTGTTTACTGCTTATTTGGCAAAAATCCGTTAAAATCGGTGATTATCAAGCTGCTTCAGGCACACAGCGTGTGCCTTTTTTATTGAATGAAAAACATACGTAACTTTTCCATTATCGCGCATATCGATCACGGCAAATCCACCATGGCCGACCGTATCATCCAGTTGTGCGGCGGCCTGTCCGCCCGGGAAATGGAAGCGCAAGTGCTCGACTCCATGGATCTGGAACGTGAACGCGGCATTACCATCAAGGCACAGACCGCCGCGCTGGAATACAAGGCGCGTGACGGCCAGACCTATCAGCTGCATCTGATCGACACCCCGGGACACGTCGATTTCTCTTACGAGGTCAGCCGTTCCCTGTCTGCCTGCGAGGGCGCTCTGCTGGTGGTGGACGCATCGCAAGGGGTCGAAGCACAGACTGTCGCCAACTGCTATACCGCGACCGAGCTGGGCGTAGAAGTCGTACCGGTACTCAACAAGATCGATTTACCCTCCGCCGAACCGGAACGCGTTATTCAGGAAATCGAAGACATTATCGGCATCGAAGCCAGCGATGCCGTCCGTGCTTCAGCCAAGACCGGACTGGGCATCGAGGATGTGCTTGAAGCTGTCATTGCCAGGATTCCGCCGCCCAAAGGCGATCCCGACGCCCCGCTGAAAGCGCTGATTATCGATTCCTGGTTCGATAACTATGTCGGCGTGGTGATGCTGGTACGGGTGATGGACGGCAAAATCCAGCCCAAACAGAAAATCCGCCTGATGGCAACCAATGCCGTGTATCTGACCGAACAAATCGGCGTATTCACTCCCAAAGCACGGCCGCGGCCGGAGTTGTCCGCCGGCGACGTCGGCTTCATCATTGCCGGCATCAAGGAACTGAAAGCCGCCAAGGTAGGCGACACCGTGACCCTGGACGCCAATCCGGCCAGCGAAGCGCTGCCCGGCTTCAAGGAAATCAAGCCGCAGGTGTTCGCCGGCCTGTATCCGGTCGAATCGCACGATTATGATGCCCTGCGCGATGCGCTGGAAAAACTCAAGCTCAACGATGCCTCGTTGCAGTACGAGCCGGAAGTATCCCAGGCCTTGGGATTCGGTTTCCGCTGCGGCTTTTTAGGCTTGCTGCACATGGAAATCGTACAGGAACGCCTCGAGCGCGAGTACGATATGGATCTCATCACCACCGCCCCCACCGTGATCTACCAGATCGTAATGAAGGACGGCGAAGTCATCGAGATCGAAAACCCGTCCAAGCTCCCCGATCTGTCCAAGATCGAAGAAATCCGCGAGCCTATCATCACCGCTACCATTCTGGTGCCGGAGGAATACCTCGGCAATGTGATGACGTTGTGCACGCAGAAACGCGGTTCGCAAACCAACATGCAATACATGGGCCGGCAGGTCATGCTCAATTACGACATGCCGATGAATGAAGTGGTGATGGACTTCTTCGACAGGCTAAAGTCAGCAACTCGGGGTTATGCTTCGCTAGACTACGACTTCAAGGAATTCCGCGCTGCCGACCTGGTCAAACTGGATATTCTCGTCAACAGCGAAAAAGTGGATGCGCTCTCGCTCATTGTGCACCGCGCCACCAGTCAGTATAAAGGCCGCGAACTGGCGTCCAAGATGCGTGAACTCATCCCGCGCCAGATGTTCGATGTCGCCATCCAGGCAGCCATCGGCGCACAGATCATTGCGCGCGAGAACGTCAAGGCGTTGCGCAAGAACGTATTGGCCAAGTGTTACGGCGGCGACATCAGCCGTAAACGCAAATTGCTGGAAAAACAAAAAGCCGGCAAGAAGCGCATGAAACAAGTCGGCAACGTCGAGATACCCCAAGAAGCCTTCCTGGCAATCCTGCAAATCGGCGACAAATAACCTCTAGCACATAAAGGCAAAACAAATGAATTTCGCATTGATCATGTTTGTTGCATTGGTAACCACCGGCCTGATCTGGCTGATTGATAGCGTCTTTTTCAAGCCGAAACGTGCCAGCGATGACAAAATGCCAGTACTGGCGGAATATGCCAAGAGCTTCTTCCCGGTGATTCTGGCGGTCTTCATGTTGCGCTCGTTTCTGGTGGAGCCGTTCAAGATTCCGTCCGGTTCCATGCTCTCGACCCTGCTGGTCGGCGACTTCATACTGGTCAACAAGTACACCTACGGTATCCGCATTCCTCTAATCAACACCAAGATCATCGAAGTCAGCCAGCCGAAAAACGGCGATGTCATGGTCTTCCGCTATCCGCAGGATCCTAGCCTTGACTACATCAAGCGCGTTATCGGCGTGCCTGGCGATGTCGTCACCTACCGCAACAAGAAACTCACCATTAACGGCCATCCTGTCTCCCAGCAAAAGGATGGCATCTATAGCTACGTCGCCAGCGGCTTGAACGCCGTCAGCGCCAATCAATATCTGGAGAAACTGGGCACACATACCCATAAGATCCTGATTCAGCCAGAAATGCCTACCGTGTTTGTGGATCAGGTTGATAGCCAGTTCCCTCACCGCCAGAATTGTGATTACAATGACGAAGGATTTACCTGTAAAGTACCTCAAGGCTACTATTTCATGATGGGTGATAACCGCGACAGCAGCAACGACAGCCGTTATTGGGGATTCGTGCCCGATCGTAACATCGTCGGCCGCGCATTCATGATCTGGTGGAATTTTGACGACCTCAGCCGCATCGGCCATTTCATAGAATAAAGGGGAGTTACATGCGCCATAAACAGCAAGGTATCGGTTTGTTCGGTATGTTTTTTGTAGCCATGAGCCTGGTTTTTGCCGCTATCGTGGTGATGAAGCTCGTTCCGCCTTACGTGGAATACATGGCGATCAACAAGGTATTTTCTGCGATGGTCGCCGACCCCGAGCTCAAGGACGCGAAGCCGTCGCAGATTCGCGACTCCTATATCCGCCGCTCCGGCATCGACAATATCACCAGCGTCACGGCCGATGACCTCGATATCTCGCGCGACAACGGTCAGTTAGTCCTGAGCGCGAAATATCATGTAGAAAAACCCTTATTCTCCAATATCGGCATCTACATCGACTTCGCCCCGACCACAGCCCCGCACAGCGCGCAATAACGTGACCGCAATTGAACACGCCATCGGCTACCAATTCAAACAGCCCAGACTGCTTACCCAGGCATTCACCCATCGCAGCTTCGGCACGCCGCATAACGAGCGGCTGGAGTTTCTGGGCGATAGCGTACTCAACTGTGCGATAGCCCGGTTCCTCTATACCCGCTTTCCCGACCTGCCCGAAGGCGTGCTCTCCAGACTGCGGGCGAATCTGGTACGCCAGCAGAGCCTGTTCGAAATCGCTGACCGGCTCAAACTCGGCGAATTTTTACGGCTGGGCGACGGCGAAGTGAAAAGCGGCGGCCGCAACCGGCCATCCATATTGGCTGACGCACTGGAATCCATTTTCGGCGCGATTCTGCTCGACAGCGATTTCGACCAGGCACAACAGGTCATTCATCGTTTGTATGCCGACAGTATCGCGGCGATTGACCCCAAAACCCCGGCCAAGGACTCAAAAACACTGTTGCAGGAAGTGCTGCAAAGCCGGCACCTGCCGTTACCGGATTATGTGCTTGTCAACACCACAGGCCATGCCCACGAACAGACCTTCAGCATAGATTGCATTATTCCCGCACTGTCTATCCATACCAACGGCGTAGCCAGCAGCCGCCGCACAGCCGAACAAGCCGCTGCCCTCACCGCGTATCAGGCCATTATCTGTGCAGAACCTGCCGCAAGGTCGGGCAAAAAGCGCCAGGGTTAGCAAAAAATATTGTCGCCTATCAATCAGCTGACTCGCTGTCAGGGTTGGTTGAACAACATTAGCCACATCTTGTATAATGATTAGGCAATTTTTCCCACTCTATTCCATTATGTCCGACACTATCCCAACGACCGAAACAACTGCTTTTTACCGCGAAATCGCCGAATTGATGATCGAAGCCCTGAACCTTGAAGTCACGGCAGACGATATCGGTCTTGACGACCCGCTGTACGGCGAAGGGCTGGGCCTCGATTCGATCGACGTACTCGAAGTCGCCCTGGTTGTATCCAAGCGCTATGGCTTGCAACTGCGTGCTGACAGCGCAGACAATCAGCATATTTTCAGTTCGCTGCGCAACCTCGCAGACCATATCGCAGCACAGCGCACGCGCTAATGATCCCTCCGATACTGCGCTGGCTTGGAATCGGGGCCATCGTAACAGGGTATGCCGTAGTGGCCAACCATACCAACCAATCGCCCCATAATGCAGCGTTGGGTGCAATGGTCGCGCTGGCGCCGATTGCGCTCGCCGCCCTATTGCTGATATGGCGTTCCAGGCAGCGGATGCGCATGATCACCTTGGTTATTTTCACCAGTATCGTATTGTGGCTGGGCTGGCCGCTATTAATACGTCACTATGACTGGATTTACTGGCTGGAACACGAAAGTTTGCAGTCGGTCTTGTTCCTTACGTTTGCGCGGACACTGATCGCTAATCGCAAACCGCTCTGTACCCGGTTCGCCGAAATGACGCACGGCCCGCTTACGCCGGCTCATGCGCACTACGCCTACAAGGTTACCGTGGCATGGACGCTGTTCTTTGCCGGCATGATCATGACCTCGACCTGGTTATTCTTCATGTACCCGATCGGCGTCTGGTCGATTTTTTCCAATTTCATTTTCTTGCCGCTCGTTGCGCTGATGTTTATAGCCGAATTTATAATCCGCAAATTGGTTCTACAGGAAAAAGCCCAAGGAAATATCATGGATGCCGTACGAGCCTATCTGGAAAGCTCCAGACACAGACCTTGAATCGGTTGAAACAATTTTCACGGTGTCAGAATAATCGATTAATCTTTGTGCTCCATCTACCCTCAAAATCCGAGTCACGTTAATCAATAATAGTTTGGTAAAATCGCTCCTGCGTTAAAAACCATTACGTTCTCATCACCCGGAATATTGCATTGAAGCCACTGTTACTTTCCCATTTCACCACAACCAGCTGTATCGGCCGTGGCCTGGACCAGACTCTGGAAGCTTTGCGCGCCGGCCGCTCAGGTCTGGCGCGTTGTGCGTTTGAAACAGTCGACCTCGATACGTTCATCGGAGAAGTCGCGGGGCTGGATGCAGTACAGCTGCCGTCACATCTCGCTACATTTGATTGCCGCAATAACCGGCTGGCACAGCTGACACTGGAGCAGGATGGTTTTACAGCAGCAGTGCATGCTGCCGCCGTAAAATACGGCCCTCAGCGGGTAGGCATATTCATCGGCACCAGCACATCCGGCATTTTGCAGACCGAAATCGCTTACCGCAAACGCGACCCGGAAACCGGTGCCCTGCCTGACGATTTTCATTACAGCGGCATGCACAATACGTTTTCCGTTGCCGATTTCACCCGGCGCTATTTCGATCTGACCGGGCCGGCCGTCGCCGTTTCCTCAGCATGCTCTTCCAGTGCCAAGGTATTCAGCTCGGCCCGGCGCATGATGGCGGCGGGGCTGATCGACGCAGCAGTAGTGGGCGGAGTGGATTCGTTATGCCTGACCACCTTGTACGGCTTTAACTCGCTCGGCCTCACTGCTGCGCAGTCCTGCCGTCCGTATGATGCGTCCCGCGACGGCATTTCGATTGGCGAGGGTGGTGCGTTTGCGCTGCTCGAGCATGCTCCCGAACAGCTGGACAACGATGCGATACTATTGCTGGGCGTCGGCGAGTCCAGTGACGCCTACCACATGTCTTCACCGCACCCGGAAGGTCTGGGCGCACGCATGGCGATGCAAGCCGCATTGGACACGGCCGGACTCAGCCCGCGAGATATCGATTATATCAATCTGCACGGCACTTCCACACAGAGTAACGATGCTGCCGAAGGCAAAGCGGTGACAACGATATTCGGCACGGATACGCCCTGCAGTTCGACCAAAGGCGCTACCGGACACACTCTGGGCGCAGCCGGCGGGGTCGAAGCCGTGATTTGTGCATTAGCACTCCGCCACAGTTTGCTTCCAGCCGGGATCAACACCAGGAAACTCGACCCGGACATCCGCCTCAATTATCTGCTGGAGAATCGCAGCCAGCCGCTGAAGCGGGTGATGAGCAACTCCTTCGGTTTTGGCGGCACCAATTGCAGCCTGATCTTTGGACGGGCGGATTAACCATGCAGACACTCTCTGCCTACATCGACGGTATCGGTCTGCTCGGGCCTGGTTTAACCGATTGGCCAAGCAGCCGTGCCATTCTTGCCGGGAAACAGCCCTATCAAGCGCAGCCGACCATACTGCCCTTGCCTGCCCTGCTCGCTGCCGCAGAGCGGCGCCGCAGCGGCGCACTGGTCAGACTCACGCTGGCCACTGGTCTGGAAGCCACTGCCGCTGCCGGCGTAGATGCAGCTTCCCTGCCCTGTGTGTACACATCGTCAGGCGGCGACGGTCAGAATTGCCACGAAATTTGCCAAACGCTGGCGTCCGACGACCGGCACATCTCGCCCACCCGTTTCCATAATTCGGTTCATAATGCCGCTGCCGGCTACTGGAGCATAGCAACCGGCGCAATGACGCCTATCTCCGTGCTATGTGCATTTGATGCCAGCTTCGGCGCCGGATTACTCGAAGCGATCACCCAAGTGGCCGCCGATGGAACGGCCACGCTGCTCACGGCCAACGACACCCCTTATCCCGAGCCGCTGCATCGGGTACGCCCCATCCTGGATAATTTTGGCATCGCCATGGTATTGGCACCCACAGCAGGCCCGAATTCATTGGCAAAAATCCATGTCAGCCTGACCAGCGAAGCAGCCAGGAAACTCGATCATCCCGAGCTGGAGCATTTGCGACTGGCTATCCCGGCGGCACGCAGTCTGCCATTACTGAGCGCACTGGCGCAACATGAGCCGACACAGGTGATACTGGATTACTTTGAACATTTACGCATCGCGGTCGATATTGCACCATGCTGAATTGCGACAAGCTGGATTATGCCTGGATCGCCACACATATACCGCATAAAGGCAGCATGTGCCTGCTGGACCGCGTGACCAGCTGGGATCAGCAGCATATCCGCTGCGTGGCCGTCAGCCATCGCCTGACCGGCAATCCGTTACGTTCGGGCAGCCGGCTCGGCACCGCTTGCGGCATCGAATACGCCGCACAGGCAATGGCTGTTCATGGCGCATTATTGGCCCCGATCGATAGCGCGCCTCCCCGCTCAGGCTTTCTGGTCAGCGTACGCGGCGCGACATTGCATGTATCGCGTCTGGATGATATTGCCGCGGATCTCGACATTGAAGCCGTTTGTATCCACAGCAGCGGGGATAACATCCTGTACCAATTCACATTGCACGCCGCAGGGCGACTGTTGCTGGACGGTCGCGCTGCGGTAATGCTCAATGCAGACATAATCACAGGAGCCTCGACATGAAACACGCACTCGTCACCGGCGGCAGTGGTGGCATAGGCGCTGCCGTTTGCCGAAAATTGGCAGCCGACGGTTACCACGTGCTGATCCACGCCAATCTCAATCCGGATAACGCGCATGCCCTCGCGGATGAAATCATCGCGGATGGCGGCAGCGCACAGGCGCTCGGATTCGACATCACCGACCACGCGGCTGTCGTGACCATCCTCACCCCCTTGCTCGAACAGACGCCCATTCAGGTGCTGGTCAACAATGCCGGCATTCATGATGACGCCGTCTTTCCCGGCATGAGTCCGGAACAGTGGCACTCCGTGATGGATGTGTCGGTAAACGGATTCTATAACGTCACCCATACCCTGATGATGCCGATGATACGCACCCGCTGGGGACGCATCATCAATGTGTCGTCGATTGCCGCGCTGACCGGGAACCAGGGCCAGGTCAATTATGCCGCGGCCAAAGGCGCGATCAATTCCGCCACCAAATCGCTGGCCCGGGAAGTCGCCAGCCGCGGCATTACCGTCAATGCCGTCGCGCCCGGCATCATCGATACCGCGATGAGCCAGCATGTTTTCAGCAAGGAAGAAATCGCGCAGATGGTGCCGATGAAACGCGCTGGCACGCCGCATGAAGTCGCCGAACTGATCGGCTTCCTCGCCTCGCCTCATGCCGCCTACATTACCGGACAAATCATTTCGATCAATGGCGGCATGATATGAACGCACCGGCAATACCGACTATCAAACCATTTTCAGCCGACCTCACCTCGCAACCTTAACCATGCCTCTACTGCCACTGGTCACCCATACTTCCCCTGACAGCATCATCGCCTGGTGCACCGAAGGTCCGGTCACGTTGCGCCAGTTCCTGGCCGACATCGACCAGCTCGCCGCCGTGCTGCTGCCGGGCAGCCACCTGCTCAACATGTGCAGCGATCGCTACCGTTTCAGCGTCGGTCTGGCGGCCGCCATCGTGACTGGCAAAACCAGCCTGCTGCCGTCCACCCATACGCCCGAAGTGGTGCGTCAGCTCAAGGCGTTCGCACCGGATGTGTTCTGCCTGACTGACAGTGACGCCTGTACGCTGGATATGCCGCAGCTACGTTATCCGCTGACCGGCATCCAGCCGGGCACCGCATGGACTATTCCTCAAATTGGCAGCGATCAGCGGGTCGCCATCGTGTTCACCTCCGGCTCGACCGGGACGCCGCTGCCCCACGCCAAAACATGGGGCGCGCTGGTCAGCAGCGTGCAGGCTGAAGCATTGCGTCTGGGGCTGCTGCACAACACCCTGCCGTGCACGCTGATCGGCACCGTCCCGCCGCAGCATATGTACGGATTCGAATCCACCGTGCTGATGGCCTGGCAAAGCGGCAACGCGCTCAGCCACGCCCAGCCTTTCTATCCGGCCGATATCTGCCAGGCGCTGACCGCGGTGCCTGCCCCCCGCATGCTGGTGTCGTCGCCCGTGCATCTGCGCGCACTGCTCGACGCAGGGCTGCCCCTGCCGGAAATCACCTGCGTTTTATCCGCGACCGCCCCCCTCCCGGATCGCCTCGCGCAGGACATCGAAGCACGCTGCAGTGCGCCACTGATGGAGATTTACGGCAGTACGGAAACCGGCCTAATCGCAACCCGGCGTTCCACCCAAACCGCAGAATGGCAGCTGCTGCCGGGAATAAAATTGAATATTACAGATGAGAACGTGCACGCAAGCGGTGGCCATATTCCTGCCCCGATCATGCTTGGCGACATCATAGAACTCGTTACCGACGAGCATTTTCTGCTGCACGGCCGCTTGGCCGATCTGGTCAATATCGCGGGCAAACGGCATTCGCTGGCGAGCCTCAATCATTTGCTCAACACGATTCCCGGTGTGGTGGATGGTGTTTTCTACATGCCGGATGACGATGACCATGCGCGCGTCACCCGGCTGGCGGCATGTGTCGTCGCACCGGGCATGAATCAGGCGCAGCTGCTGGCCGCATTGCGCGAGCACATCGACCCGATATTCCTGCCGCGTCCGCTGCTATTCGTGGATGCATTGCCGCGCAACTGCACCGGCAAACTGCCGCGCTCGGCGCTGCAAGCCCTGTTCAACCAGACGCCCGGCGCGCGGAAATCGGCATGAATCGACTCTGTCACTGGACCGTCCCTGCAGATCACCCTGCCTTCGCAGGTCATTTCCCCGGCATGCCTATCCTGCCTGGCGTAGTGCTGCTCGATATCGCGCTGCAGGCAATCGCCGACGCCAACAGCATCGCACTGGACAGCTGCGAGATCGGTTCGGTCAAATTCCTGAGCCCGGCCGCCCCGAGGACGAACTGCTAATCCGGCATAGCATTGCGGACAACGGCACGATACGTTTCGACATCCTCGCGGGTGAACGCAAAATCGCCAGCGGCAACATCATAGCGAGACCGGCTGCATGACCACCTCCCCAGCCAGCCAGACTTCCTGGGCGCAGACCCCAGAGCGCAGCAACATGCTCATGCTGCGCATCATGACGTGGATTTCACTGCGTCTCGGGCGCCGTGCAGGGCGTGTCGTACTGCACCTGATCGCCGGCTACTTCCTGTTGTTTGCGCCGGCCAGCCGCCGCGCCTCCAGCCAATATCTGCAACGCGCATTAGGCCGACCTGCCCGTTGGCGCGACCTGTATCGGCATTTTTTCACTTTTGCGGCCACTATCCATGACCGCATTTACCTGGTCAATCGCTGCTTCGATCTGTTCGATTTTGAGATTCATGGCGAGGATGCATTGAGCGAACTGATGGCCGGCGGCAAAGGCCTGTTCCTGATGGGTGCGCATCTCGGCAGTTTCGAAGTGATCCGTGCGATCGGGCGCAAGCATACGGATCTGCATGTCGCCATGGTCATGCATCAGGACAACGCCCAGAAGATCAATGCCATGCTCGGCGCCATCAACCCGGAAGCCGTACAGGACATCATCGGCCTCGGACATCTGGATTCGATGCTCCAGGTGCGGCAACGCCTGGACGAAGGTTGCATGGTCGGCATGCTCGCCGATCGCACGCCGGGCAACGACACCCTGTACCCGGCGCGCATCCTCGACGCGGACGCAAATCTGCCTACAGGGCCATTCCGCATGGCGGCATTGTTGCGCCGCCCGGTGATATTCATGACGGGCTTGTATCTGGGCGGCAACCGCTATGCCATCCACTTCAATCAGCTCGCTGATTTTTCCAATATCGCCCCCGGCCAGCGCGACCTCGCCGTACAGGCCGCCTGCATCCGTTATGCAGAACTGCTTGACCACTACTGCCGTATCGCGCCGTATAATTGGTTCAATTTTTTCGATTTCTGGCAGCCCTCAGCCACTACTCCGACTTCCGAATCATGATGATATTTACCTCTGCCTTATCGTTACGCAATCTGCGGCAAGCGTTCGTTGCGCTGGCATTAACGCTGCCCGCCCTTGGTCACGCTGCTGACTGGAATATCGACCAGCTCATGCGCAGCCTGGCCCAGACACACTCCGGTCATGTCGGCTTCGTCGAAAAGAAATCCATCGCCATGCTCGACAAACCGGTGGAATCCTCCGGAGAGCTGTTCTACAGTGCACCTGACCACCTGGAAAAACGCACCATCAAACCCAAAAGCGAATCCATGATCGTGGACGGCGACGAGCTGTTAATCGATCGCGGCCGCCAGAAATATCGCCTGCAATTACAGGATTATCCGGAACTGGCTGCGTTCCTCGACAGCATACGCGGCACGCTGGCGGGTGACCGCAAGGCGCTGGAACGCAATTATCAACTGAGCCTGGACGGCACGGCCGCTCACTGGACACTGCAGTTGCTGCCGCTAAACGAAAAAATGCAGAAAGTCATCCAGCGCATCCGCATCACCGGCACACATGATCAGGTGAACAGCATCGAGATCACGCAAGCCGACGGCGACAGCTCGGTGATGACGATAACCAAACTGGCGGCGCCATAATGACGACCACTCGCCGCCATGGCATCACGGCCATCACGCTGTGGCTGGCGTTTTTGCTGGGCTGTACCGTCATTATCAGCCGTACCCAGTTCACCACCGATTTATCGGCATTCCTGCCGCGCACTCCCACGGCCGAGCAGCAGCTGCTGATGGATCAGCTGCGCGACGGTCTGGCCTCGCGCCTTATCCTTGCAGGCATAGAAGGCGCCGATGCACCCACTCGCGCCCGGCTTTCCAAACAGATCGCACAGCGTCTGCGTGCCGACCCCGATTTTGTCAGCGTTAACAATGGCGAGCCTGTCAACACCGAGCGCGACCGCGATTTCCTGTTCCAAAACCGCTACCTGCTGAGTTCGGCGGTCACGCCTGCGCGCTTTGGCGTGGCAGGACTGCATGCCGCTTTGGGCGACAGTATCGACCTGCTCGCCTCGCCTGCCGGCCTGCTGGTCAAATCCATGTTGCCGCGCGACCCGACCGGGGAAATGGTGCAATTGCTCGACCAGCTCAATAGCGGCACCCACCCGCAACTGCTGGACGGCGCCTGGGTATCGCGCGACGGCAAGCGCGCACTGATGCTGATGCAGACGCGCGCACCGGGTTCCGATACCGATGCCCAGCAGCGCGCCATGGCCGCTATCCGCCAGGCTTTCGACTCGGCTACCGGCGCCTCTTCCGCCGCCAGACTGGTGATGACCGGCCCCGGCGTATTTTCAGTGACATCGCGCGACACCATCAAAGGTCAGGTCAGCCGCCTATCCATCATCAGTGTCATGCTCATCGCCACCCTGTTACTGCTGGTCTACCGCTCCTTCACCGCGCTGGCGCTGGGCTTGCTGCCCGTTATCAGCGGTGCGCTGGCGGGTGTCGCGGCAGTCAGTCTGGGTTTCGGGGCCGTGCATGGCATCACGCTTGGATTCGGCACCGCACTGATCGGCGAGGCAGTGGATTATTCCATCTACCTGTTTGTGCAATCCGAGCACAATGACACTGACCAGCAGACCTGGATCAGGCGCTTCTGGCCCACCATCCGTCTCGGTGTACTGACTTCGATATTCGGCTTTGCTTCGCTGCTGCTGTCCGGCTTTCCCGGGCTGGCGCAGCTCGGCCTGTATGCGATCGCCGGGCTGATAGCCGCGGCCGCAGTGACCCGCTTCGTGCTGCCGCATCTGCTGCCGGCGAAATTCCGCATCCATGACGTCACCGCTATCGGTCATATACTCGCCGCACTGGTACAGCGCGCGGCAGCCCTGCGCTGGCCGGCCGTGATCCTGCTGCTGGCAGCCTGCGCTGTCCTCGTCGCAAACCGCGCCAGTCTGTTCAACGACAAGATATCTTCGTTAAGCCCGGTATCCCAGGCCGATGTCGCATTGGATGCCAGCCTGCGTGCCGACATGGGCGCACCCGATGTGCGCTATCTGGTCGTCGTATCCGGCAATAGCCAGGAATCCGTCTTGCGCGGCAGCGAACGGGTTTCCGCACTGCTGCAGACACAGGTCGATCAAGGCGAACTCGCCGGCTTCGAAAGCCCGAGCCGTTATCTGCCCAGCGTAGCGATGCAGCGCGCGCGTCAGGCAAGCCTGCCGCCGCCTGCCGAGCTGCAACTGCGGCTTGGGCAAGCAATCCAGGATTTACCAGTACGCGCAACGCTATTTACGCCGTTCGTGGTCGATGTCGCTGCTGCCCGCAGCCAGCCTTTGCTGCAAGCTTCCGACCTGCAAAAGACCTCGATGGCGATGGCGGTAGATGCCTTGCTCATCCATCAGAACCAGCGCTGGAGTGCGTTATTGCCGCTGACCGCACCGAAGGGTGCCGACATCAACGCAGATCGTATTCGGGCAGCATTGAGCACTACCGGTTTGCCGAACGTGATGTTCGTGGACATGAAGGCCGAATCCGATCGTCTGTATTCCGGCTATCTGCACGAGGCCATACTGTTATCGCTGGGCGGGCTGGTCTCCATCATCGGCCTGCTGCTGTTCGTTTTCCGCTCGCCGATGCGCGTGCTGCGCATCATTGTGCCGCTGGCTGCGGCGGTCGTCACTGTCACGGCAGGGCTGGCCGTATTCGGCCAGCAACTGATCATCCTGCATCTGGTAGGCTTGCTGCTGGTGGTCGCAGTAGGTTCCAATTACGCCCTGTTCTTTGACCGGACTGATCCGCATACGCTGATTCA
The DNA here is from genome assembly GCF_002162035.1 of Sulfuriferula sp. AH1. NCBI lineage: Bacteria > Pseudomonadati > Pseudomonadota > Betaproteobacteria > Nitrosomonadales > Sulfuricellaceae > Sulfuriferula > Sulfuriferula sp. AH1. The sequence goes on along the minus strand of NZ_CP021138.1, from coordinate 906,038 downwards.
GCCGCGCACGCTGGCCTCGATGCTGTTCGCCAATCTCACTACCGTCGCCGGTTTCGGCTTGCTTGCGTTTTCCAACGTATCGATATTGCAGGCCATGGGCGTCACCGTGGCGCCGGGCGTTATCCTGGCATTGATCTACGCAGCGATTTTCGCCAGGAACACCCATCATGCATAATGCGCGCTGGCAACCGACGCTGCTGATCCGTGCGACCCTTGCATTGCATGGCGTGGCACTGGTGGCGATAATTGTCGCACCCGAACATTGGCGCTGGACACTCGGCGCTGTGATCGTCAACCACCTGCTGCTTACCGCCGCTGGCCTGTGGCCGCGCAGCCACTGGCTGGGGCCGAATTGGACGCAACTGCCTGCAGCTGCCGCAGCCAGGAACGAAATCGCTCTTACCATCGACGATGGCCCCGATCCCGTTGTCACGCCGCAGGTGCTGGATATACTGGATCGCTATGCGGCCAAAGCCAGTTTTTTCTGCATCGGTGATAAAGCTGCACTTTATCCGGAACTGTGCCGCGAGATCGTACGCCGCGGCCATGCTGTGGAGAATCATAGCCAGCATCATCGCCACTTTTTTTCCTTGTTGGGCCCGCGCGGATTTATGCGGGAACTACAAACTGCGCAAATCACGCTCAACGGCATTACCGGCCAGCACCCGCTGTTTTTTCGGGCCCCTGCCGGATTGCGCAATCCCTTTCTCGATCCGGTGCTAACCCGACTGGGGCTCACCCTCGCCAGCTGGTCGGGGCGCGGTTTCGACACCCGCATCAATGACGCTGAGCGCGTTAAAAACAGCTTGTTGCGCAAACTGCACAACGGAGCAATTCTGCTGCTGCATGACGGCAATGCCGCGCGCACGGCAAACGGCACCCCGGTCATACTGGAAGTGTTGCCAGCCGTGCTGAAAATTGCTGCGGCCAAGGGTTTGCGTTGTATCACGTTACGGCAGGCGCTGGCATGACTATCAGCCATGCGCTTAACTCAATTCGATTCGGTGATCTTTTATTCGATCCACTTGTTTAACAACTGTCAATATGCCGCATATCGGAGAACAAGCCTTGAACGAAAATAATCAGCGAACGCCCTGGTACCGGCAAGCCGCAGCAGTAATACCGAAGTACTGGCACCTGAAATCGACCGGTACGATGCTGTTCATCGGCGTGTTCTTCGGCGCCTATTTCTATTTCCTCAAGCATCCCGCGTATCCGATCACGGTGATGCATAACACTTGGCTTGACAGGCTGATCGGTTTCCAGCCGCTGGCACTCCCGGTGTATTTGTCGCTCTGGGCCTATGTTTCCCTGCCGCCGCTGTTCTTCGCCACCCGGCGCGGGCTCTATGAATACGGACTGGATATCGCCCTGATGTGCATCGCCGGCCTGGCCGTCTTCTATTTCTGGCCCACGGCAGTCCCCGCAGCGGACATCGACTGGGCACTGTATCCGGGCGTGACATTTCTCAAAAACATGGATGCATCCGGCAATGCTTTCCCTTCACTGCATGTCGCTACCGCCGTTTTTTCGGGTGTCTGGCTGCATCACCTGTTACGCCGCATTAGCGGACCGTTCTGGATACTCCTGCTCAACGCCGTATGGGGCATCGGCATCATCTATTCCACCATTGCCACCCGCCAGCATGTCGCAATCGATGTATATGCCGGTTTCATGCTCGGGGAGTAGCGGCTTACCTGTCGCTACGGCATCGCATCCACAGCGGCAGCTGGTAGCCTGCCCTTTTAATCCGCGTTCAAAAATAACAATATGACCACTGCCGTACATATCGCCACCCATCAGACCGAATCCCTGTTATTTTTCACCCTGTTGCAGCTGACCGTGATCGTGCTGGCAGCTCGTCTCGGCGGCGAGATTGCACTGCGCATCGGGCAATCGACCGCAGTGGGCGAAATCATAGTCGGCATACTGCTGGGGCCTTCATTGTTCGGGCTGCTCGCCCCGGGGTTATTTCAATATGTGTTCCATTCCGGCGCACCCGAACCAATGCAGATGCTGTCGCAAATCGGACTGGTGCTGCTGATGTTCCAGATCGGACTGGAATTCGATTTCTCCCACCTCAATGAGCGGCGCAACCGCAAGGCGATGCTATGGGTGGCATTCGCCAGCCTGATTGCCCCATTTGCGCTGGGTTACGGCATCGGCCAGATCAGTGCGCCCACGCTTTCGCCCGGCGCGCATCCGGTGGCATCGGCGCTGTTCATCGCTACCGCGTTCTCGATTACCGCGTTGCCGATACTCGGCCGCATCATGATGGAATTCGACATGACGCGGACGCCGATAGGCGTGATCGCCATCAGTGCGGCGGCGATCAATGATGTCGTTGGCTGGCTATTGCTGGCATTGATAACCACCCTCGCGCTGTCCGATTTCGATGGTGCAGATTTTGCGTTGAAAGTGACCCTGGTCGGCGTGTTCTTTGCCGCAAGCTGGCTGATCGTGCGTCCGCTCATGAAGCGCATCCTGCATCGCTGCGATGCCAGAAGCGGCGCACTGAGCAATAACCTGCTGGGCATCGTGCTTGCGGCAGTCTTCATGTCTGCGATGGCCACCTACCAGCTCGGCATCTTCGCCATTTTCGGCGGCTTCATGATGGGTGTGCTGCTGCACGATGAGCATGCCTTCGTGAAAACCTGGCGCGCGCGCATCAGCCCGTTCGTAACGGTTTTCTTCCTACCGATCTTTTTTACCTATACTGGTCTGCGCACCAATATCGGCAGTCTGGACAGTGCCGCTGCATGGGCCTGGTGTGCGTTATTCGTATTGCTCGCGACGCTGGGAAAATTCGGCGGCGCATATCTGGGTGCGCGAGCGGGAGGCCTGAGCCATATTGAAAGCAGGATATTAGGCGTGATGATGAATACGCGCGCCTTGATGGAGCTGATCGTGATCAATGTCGGTTATGATCTGGGCGTGATCTCGCAGCAGGTCTTTACCATACTGGTCATCATGGCGATTTTCAGCACCGTGATCACCAGCCCGATATTGCGGCGCTGGCTGCCGCGCATCGGCATCCCTGTCACAGCCGCTTCAAAAATCCCCTGACAGACTCCGCGTATCATTCATCCTCATTGCGCACGGAAGACAGGTCAGCAATGCGCCTGGTCTGCTCTGGCAATGAATTGGGCGGATAGAACGCAGAACCTTGCACCAGCTCGTGAGCAAAGTAATGCCCCAGTTCGGCCATGAATTGTTGGGTATTCTGCGGCGGATCGAAACGCCGTCCCAAACGCACCCGATAATGGATCGGCATGACCGGCTTGCGGAATAGCGGCCAGCCCTTGCTCAGGTACACTGAATCGGTTTCTATCAGGACGGTTTGTACCGGCACCTGCGCACGATTCGCGACCAGCGCGACACTGCCCTTGAGCGGATTGACCGGTGCCTGCACGGTGCGGGTCCCCTCAGGGAACAGCAGCAGGTGACTGCCGCTTTCGAAATCGCGTGTCGCCAACTGCACCATGCTCCGTACCGGCTCGTTGCGGATATAACGTGCCAACCTGGCACCCGCGCCCAGGAAGACATTGTTCATCAATTCGGCTTTAAGTACACAGGCGACGTTAGGCAAACGCGAAATGATCATCACCGCATCCAGCAGGCACGGATGATTGGGGGCGATGATCAGCGACGGCTCATCGCGCAACGCGTCCAGTTCCGTCAGATCGAAACTGCAACGCCGGGAAGCGGTCAAGCTGGCGAGATAAAAACGAAAGCCCCAAGTGATAACGTAACGCCCAAGCGCTCGTCCCCAGCGTACCGGCAATAACGGGTGGACGATCAATGCGATCGGCGTCCATGCCAGACATATCAGCCCCAGCCAGATCAGGCCGAGATACAGCACCAGATAATCGTAGATATTCAGCAACCCACGTACTATGCCGCGCATCATCAATTCCGCTTATCCCGGAAAGGGACGGATGTATGCGCTGCTGTCGCCTCGATTTCGACCAGCAGATCCTCACGGCAAACATCCGCCTGCAAATAAACGGCTTGATGCGCCCCCCCGCGCGCGTTTCCAGCACGCTGCGTATCCGAGGCAGGTCAGCCGGATGGCGCACGTACACCTTGTAATGCAGATCGGCCAGACAGAAACACGGCTGCCCGGCAACGCGATTAGCTTCCGACAGCACCGCTTCGATGTTGGTCATGGTTTCATGGGTCTGGGCGACGACATCCCCCGGATGCAGGGTTTCATGACCCACTATGCTGGCGGTGCCGGAGATGAACAGCATTTCGCTCTCCCCCATGCGCACCAGACTGGCACGCGCGAACACCGGACTGCGCGGACCGTACTGCGGCGGATATTGATAGGCGCTGATCTGGCGCGGATTCTCGATCGCTGCGGATCTGACGCGACCCGCCAGAAACGCGATGGTCAGCGGCCCTTGCGGCGAGCCCAATGCACATGCGGCCGGGACATTCTCGGCCAAATCGCGGCCATACGCCAGAAAGGCATCCTGCCGCCCCAGATTAAACTGGCGATAACGCTCCAGCTCAAAACTGCACGCATTGATGTCGGCGATGTAATTCCAGAAACGGAACAGGTAGGGATAATCCAGTGCATCGAGCAGCGCAAATATCTGCCGGTAGGCGGATTCGGTAGCCTGTTGCAGAGGGGTTTTATCGGCATCGCCAGGGAATGCGTTTTCAGTCAGCTCAATTACGCCAAACAGCACGTCGGCGTCATGCCGGTAACGGATATCATCCTGCCGGCCCTGTTTCAATTGCGCGCTGCCATGCCAGATTTCGCAGTATGACTCGCCGGCATCCAGCCGGTGCATGGGTACTGCCACGCAGGGGATATCCGCATCTTTTTGCATCGCCTCGCGCTCGCCTGCGTCCGCTGAAAAACAGATGGCACCCAGCACGCTGTCTTTCCAGGGTACCGGGTGTTGCAGAAACGCTGCAATGGATAAACTCTCGCCGTACAGGAATGCTGCCGTATTGCCCATTAGTTTACCGCTGCGCCGGGTTCATCCACGGCGCGAATATTGTTCTTGCGCATCCGCCATGATTTCAGCGTACGCTTGAAATTGAACAGGGATGCAGCGTAATAAATGCCCTTGAATACCAGCAAGGGGCCTTGAATCGGGGTTTTACCGAACACGTCGCCAGCCAGCACCGACAGCACGGCCTCCTTGGTGCGGAATATATTGCGCGGAGCCATGAACATGTCGCGCATGACCGGATTGGTCACCCGGTAAATGAACCAGGAAAACGCCTTGGGCCCCACACGCATCGACTTGTCGAATTTTTTCAATGCAGCCGCCGCCTGCTGCGGATTGCGCAGGCACACATCCACGGTGTCGGCTCCGACAAATGCGCTGTGCATCGCCAGCATGACCCCCGAAGAGAATACCGGGTCGATAAAAGCGTAGGCATCACCCAGCAGCAAATAATTGCTGCCATGAGTGTGATCGCATGCGTATGCGAAATTGCCGGTGGCCTCGGCCGGCGATGCCAGCCGGGCATGCCGCAAGCGGTCGTGCAGCGGTTGGCACATTGCTATGGTTTCCTGCAAAAACGCATCCAGCGGCTTCTTGCCACGGGTTTTCAGGTAATACGGCCAGGTCACCGCACCGACGCTCGTCGTACCGTCAGCCAGTGGAATAAACCAGAACCAGCCATGCTCAAACCAGAAAATGGTTATGTTGCCCGCCTCTTTGCCTGCATTGCGTTCTGCACCGGTGTAATGGCCGTAAATTGCGGTACTGTTGTGCTTCTTGTTGCATTGCTTGGCTTTGAAGCGATTGCCCAGGAAAGTATCGCGACCTGACGCATCCAGTACGAAACGCGCGTATACCGTTTCCATGCTGCCGTCATCATGGCGCGCCTGCACGATGACGCCGCTGTTCTCCGGCAGAAACTCGACATCCAGCACCTGACAGCCCTCCACCACACGGGCGTTTTTACGGCTGGCATTGCGGATCAGTATTTCATCGAATTCGGCACGGCGTACCTGATAGGCCATGGGCATGGACTTATCTATCGCATCGGCGAATTCGACTGTCTGTTTATGGTCATGCCACGGTGAGACGAATTCAGCGCCCCATTTTTCCATGCCGATGGCCCTGACTTCATCCGCTACACCCAGTTTTTCCAGCAGCGGCAAATTAGCCGGAAGCAGCGATTCGCCGATATGGAAACGCGGATGGTGCGCCTTCTCCAGCAACGTGACGCGGTGGCCGCGTTCAGCCAGCAGCGCTGCCGCCGTTGAACCTGCAGGTCCGCCGCCAATCACCAGAACATCGCAATCAGAGGTATGTGTATTGCTTGCCGTGGAAGGAATATTCATAATTAGCCTGCTGTTTTTATATCTGCGGATTTATCTGCGGATTGTATCTTATTGTAGCGACGGGTTACGAAGATTTTATCGTTATGACAGCATGGTTTTTTGAATCAGTCATTTGTCTTTGCCATGGATTTGGCTACGCTTTTCCTGGCAGCCTGACTCGGAAATCCGCTCAATCCCTTCATATAGCGCTCTGCCATGGGCCCGCTTTCTTGTTGCAGGAACTCCAGAAATGTCCTCGCTACCACCGACAGCTGCTTGCCTGTGGAATAAGCCACATGCCATTGACGCATTATGGGGAAGCCCGCCACATCGAGCACAGCCAATTCGTCGCCGCTTTTTTCCAGCGCCAGCGTATGCGCCGACAGCACCGCAACGCCGAGACCGCCGGCGACGGCCTGCTTGATGGCTTCGTTGCTGCCTAATTCCATCCGCACATTGAGCGACAGCCCGCGTTCATTGAAAAACTTTTCGGTAGCAAGTCGCGTGCCGGAGCCTGATTCGCGCATCAGGAACGGTTCCTGCGCAATGCGTTCCGCGGAGATATTTTTCTCACCCGCCAGCGGATGATTATATGGAGCGAGCACAACCAGAGGGTTATCCAGAAACGGCTCTACCCATATATCCATGTGCTCGGGCGGCTGGCCGAGGATATACAGATCGTCTTCGTTGTCGATCAGACGTTGCAGCAGACGTTCGCGGTTGGTGACTTTCAGCGAAACTTCTATCCCCGGATAACGATCGCAAAACGGTCCAAGCAGCCGCGGCACGAAATACTTTGCAGTGGTGATAACGCCCAACCGCAACTTGCCTGTTTTCACGCCCTTCATGTCGGAAATAATCATCTCGAATCGCGACAGTCCGTCAAACAGACTATGACATACGGTAAGCAGCTCGCGGCCGGCCTCTGTCAAGAAAATGCGCTTTCCCACCTGTTCCAGCAAAGACATTCCGACGATATCCGTCAGCTGTTTTATCTGGATGGATACCGTGGGCTGGGTGAGATGCAATTCTTCGGCGGCGCGAGTGAAACTCAGGTTGCGCGCGACCACTTCGAATATCTTGAGCTGGTGCAATGTGGCATGCTTCATCCTACTTCCAATCAAAAAATCATTCATTGATATTAATCTATCATATACATTCAAAATTACAATTATTATTTATTGTTATCGACTGCTATATTTACATCAAGCTCAATTGAGCTATACGCTGCCCCTCACAGGAAAGCACATTGCCCCAACCTTGAAAGGAGAATTTCAATGGCTGTAAAATCATATAACGCCGGTGTGAAAGAGTACCGCGCAACTTACTGGACGCCGGAATATACGCCGCTGGATACCGATATTCTCGCCTGTTTCAAAATCACCCCTCAACCGGGTGTTGATCGCGAAGAAGTTGCTGCTGCTGTTGCTGCCGAGTCTTCAACCGGTACCTGGACCACCGTGTGGACCGACCTGTTGACCGATCTGGATTACTACAAAGGCCGCGCCTATCGCATAGAAGACGTACCTGGCGACGACACATGTTTCTACGCTTTCGTTGCTTATCCGATTGACCTGTTCGAAGAAGGTTCCGTCGTTAACGTGCTGACCTCGCTGGTTGGTAACGTATTCGGTTTCAAGGCATTGCGCGCATTGCGTCTGGAAGACGTACGTTTCCCGATCGCTTACGTAAAAACCTGCGGCGGTCCTCCTCAAGGCATCCAGGTCGAACGCGACAAAATGAACAAGTATGGCCGTCCATTGCTGGGTTGCACCATCAAACCCAAGCTGGGTCTGTCTGCGAAGAACTACGGTCGCGCTGTTTACGAGTGCTTGCGCGGCGGTCTGGACTTCACCAAGGACGACGAAAACGTCAACAGCCAGCCGTTCATGCGTTGGCGCGATCGTTTCGAATTCGTGCACGAAGCTACATTGAAGGCTGAACGTGAAACTGGCGAGCGCAAAGGCCACTACCTGAACGTTACCGCGCCAACACCGGAAGAAATGTACAAGCGTGCAGAGTTCGCCAAGGAAATCGGCGCACCGATCATCATGCACGATTACCTGACCGGCGGTTTGACCGCCAACACAGGTCTGGCTAACTGGTGCCGCAACAACGGCATGCTGTTGCACATCCACCGCGCCATGCACGCCGTGCTCGACCGCAACCCGCACCACGGTATCCACTTCCGCGTGCTGACCAAGGTTCTGCGTCTGTCGGGTGGTGATCACCTGCACTCCGGTACCGTTGTCGGCAAACTGGAAGGCGACCGCGAAGCGACTCTGGGCTGGATCGACACCATGCGTGACGAATTCATCAAGGAAGATCGCAGCCGCGGCCTGTTCTTCGATCAGGACTGGGGTTCCATGCCCGGTGTATTGCCGGTTGCATCCGGCGGTATTCACGTTTGGCACATGCCGGCGCTGGTCAACATCTTCGGCGATGACTCCGTATTGCAATTCGGTGGCGGTACATTAGGCCACCCATGGGGTAACGCGGCTGGTGCAGCTGCTAACCGCGTGGCACTGGAAGCTTGCGTAGAAGCACGCAACCAGGGCGTAGCCATTGAGAAGGAAGGCAAAGAGATCCTGACCAAGGCAGCTGCAAGCAGCCCCGAATTGAAAATCGCCATGGAAACATGGAAAGAAATCAAGTTCGAGTTCGACACTGTCGACAAGCTGGACGTTGCTCACAAGTAAGCATGCCCTGATTCTGCAGCGGTCTTGGGCTTAATCGCCCGCTACCGTTGCGGAATTGACGAAACTATCGATTTAAAAAGGATGAATCATGAATGAAGTGATGGATTACAAATCGCGCTTGAGCGATCCAGCCAGCCGCAAATTTGAGACTTTCTCTTACTTGCCTGCGATGAGCGAAGCCGAAATCAGAAAACAGGTGGAATACCTGGTTTCCAAAGGCTGGAACCCGGCTATCGAGCACATCGAACCGCAATACCTGATGGACTCATACTGGTACATGTGGAAGCTGCCGATGTTCGGCGAAACCGACGTGAACGTCGTGCTGGCTGAAGCACTGGCTTGCCACAAAGCCAACCCTGATAACCATGTGCGCCTGATTGGTTACAACAACTTCAATCAATCCCAAGGCACATCCATGGTGATCTACCGCGGCAAGACTGTTTAAGTCCGCAACACTGTTGAACCGTCACAAGGCCTCCGCATCCGCAAGGGGCGGAGGCCTCTGTTTCTGTGAGTTGTTATTAACTGGAGCTCTACGATGAACGACGTCATCAAGCAGTACCTGATTGAGAAAGAACCCTATTACCGCCCTGTCGCCGATGAGGTAGAGCTGTACGAAGCCACCTATGCCGTGCGCATGCCCATGATGCTGAAGGGCCCTACCGGTTGCGGCAAAACCCGCTTTGTGGAACACATGGCGTGGAAGCTGGGAAAACCCCTGATCACGGTAGCCTGTAATGAGGACATGACAGCATCCGATCTGGTCGGTCGCTTTCTGCTGGATGCATCCGGCACACGCTGGCAAGACGGTCCGCTGGCCATCGCCGCCCGTTATGGCGCGATTTGCTATCTGGACGAAGTCGTGGAAGCCCGTCAGGACACCACCGTGGTAATCCACCCGCTGACCGACGCACGTCGCGTACTGCCTCTGGAGAAGAAGGGCGAACTGATACAGGCGCACCCCGATTTTCAACTGGTGATTTCCTACAATCCGGGCTACCAGAGCCTGATGAAGGATCTGAAACAGTCCACCAAACAACGGTTCGGCGCGCTGGATTTCAATTATCCGACGCATGACATCGAAACTGAAATCGTGTCGCATGAAACCGGCGTGTCCGCAGAAGTCGCAGGCAAGCTGGTCTCCATTGCGGAACGTGCGCGCAACCTGAAAGGCCACGGACTGGACGAAGGCATCTCGACCCGCATGCTGATCTACGCCGGATCGCTGATCGCCACTGGGGTGAATCCTCAGGCTGCCTGCCGCGTGGCGCTGGTGCGTCCGATCACGGATGACCCCGACATGCGCGATGCGCTGGATGCAGCCGTTACGACATTCTTTTAGTCATACGCAGCAGGCTGGTGGCCATCGCCACCTTCCACGCTGCCCCACATCGTCAGGTAGAATATGAGCATTAATCTCGAAGACTATCAAGACACACTCGGCGAACTCTCGGAGCAATCCAGAGGCGTACTGGAAGCGTCCTGGCACGAAGCCACCAAAGTGTTCAGCCCGCAGGGACTGAACAATTACATGACAGGTGCCCGCTCGCTCAAGAATCTGGGTCGCGGCTGCGATCTGGTGGTCGCCTACATCCAGGAAACCCCCGCCGTGGCCAAGGAAATTGGCGAAGACATCATTCCCGATCTGATACAGACCGGCATGATGATGGCGTCCAAGACCAGCGGCGCGGTGATCGAGCGGATATATTCCACCGCGCCCATCGCTGCCAAGCGCCTCGGCGACGAACAGGTATTCCGCGGCTATCTACAATTGCTGAACCTGCTGATATCGCAGGCACCGCGCGGCTTGCGCCCGATGCTTGACCACCTCGACACCTTGCTGGGCAATCTGACGCTGGGCGGCTTGCGCCGCTGGGCGCTGTGGGGTGCACAGGCGCACCGCACCGACTATCCCGAGCAAGTACGCTATTTCGGGCTGGAAAGCAAGGAATCGCAGGCCATGCTGCAACAGGAGCGCAAGGGCACGCTGTTCGTCGATATCCAGCGCCGCATCAACATGTACTTGCGTGCGTTGTGGGCCCGCGACTTTTTCATGCGCCCTACTTCCGGCGACTTTGAGCACCGTGAAGGCTACAAGCCATACATTGAAAATTACCTGATCTACATACCGGACGCCTATGACGATGTCGCAGGCATCTCCGGACTGGAGCTCTACCGCGCCACCGCCGCCCATTGCGCCGCGCACGTAGTCTATACCCGCACGCCGATTTCGGCCGAAAGCCTCAATCCGTTGCAGATGGCGGTGATCTCGGTGATAGAGGATGCGCGGATAGAACAGATCGCCATCAACGCCTTCCCCGGCCTGAACCAGTTGTGGGCATCGCTGCATTTCGTTACCCCGGATCAGTCCGCGACGCTGGGCGACTACCTCAATCGCATCGCACGCGCGCTGCTCGATCCAGATTACGAGGACGGCCATCCCATCATCGCCAAGGCACGTGCATTGTTCAAAGCCCAGCAGGAATACCTGGCCGACAACACGATCTCGTGGGAAATCGGCGTTGCATTGGCGCACGAACTGTCGCAGCTGCGCATTCCGTTCAACGCGCGGACCGACGTGCTTAGAGCACCGTACCGCGACGACAACCGCTATTTCTGGGAGTTCGAAGAATTCGACTTCGACAAGGCGCAATCGGCTGGCTACGAATCCATCAAGCAAGTACGCAAATACGTCAGCGTGATGGAAATGGCCAATGAGATAGATTGCGAACTGGCCGGCGACGATGCACAGGAAATCTGGGTGCTCGGTACCGAGCTGTTCCCGTACGAGGACACCGGCGTCAGTTTTAACGAGATGGAGGGCAAGGAACCCGCTGCCGCCCCTTTCCACTATTCGGAATGGGATTACCAGATCCAGCTCGAGCGCCCGACCTGGGCCACGGTGTTGGAAAAACGCGCCAAATCCGGTGACATGCAGGTCATCGATGACATTACCGCCCAGCATAAACGCACCATCGGCCGCCTCAAATTCCTGCTCGATGCGATGCAACCGCAAGGTGTCACGCGCATCCGCAAGCTGGAAGACGGCGACGAAATCGACATCAACGCCGCACTGCGCTCGATGATCGACATGCGCATGGGCATGCAGCCGGATACGCGCATCATGATGCGCTCGGTACGCAAGGTGCGCGACATTTCGGTGATGGTGCTGCTGGATTTATCCGAATCCACCAACGAAAAAGTCGCCGGGCAGGATTACAGCGTGCTCGACCTGACGCGCCAGGCTACCGTATTGCTGGCGGACGCGATTCACAAGATCGGCGACCCGTTCGCGATACACGGTTTTTGTTCGGATGGCCGTCACGACGTGGAGTATTATCGCTTCAAGGACTTCGATCAGCCTTATAATGACGTACCCAAATCCAAACTGGCGGGCATGACCGGGCAGCTATCCACGCGCATGGGCGCTGCCATACGCCATGCCGGACATTATTTGAAGCTGCAGAAGTCTTCGAAGAAACTGCTGTTGGTGATTACCGATGGCGAACCCGCGGACATCGATGTGCGCGACCCGCAATACCTGCGTTTCGATACCAAGAAAGCGGTAGAAGAAGTCGCCCGCGCCGGTGTCACTACTTATTGCATGAGCCTCGACCCGCGTGCCGACCAGTACGTATCGCGTATTTTTGGCGCGCGCAATTACATGGTCGTGGATCATGTTGAACGATTGCCGGAGAAATTGCCGGTACTTTACGCAGGACTGACACGATGACAGTACAAACATATGCAGGTGTCGACAAGGACACCAATGGCGGATTGACCCACCTGGGGCGCATAGTGCGCGATGCATGGGTTTTCGGCATCATTCCCGAAACCGAAACCTGCGAAGGCTGGGATTCGGCACGCATGCAGAACCTTTATGAGCAGGTCTATGCCGCCTGGGAGCCCTACGCCCACCTGCCAAGCCGTCTGCCCGACGAGCTGCGCGACAAGCATACCCAACTGTATGCGCGGGCCATCACCACCGCACGCAACGAAGGCTGGAATGCGGAACTGGATGAAGACGAGTAAACGCTAGGGCGCCGGGAATTTGAACACGCGCGCGGGAGCATCGATTCGTGATTTGTTTTCCAGCGCATGCAACGCCCTCGGCAGTTCGGCCTGCAAACGCAACGCGATATTTTTAGCGTTGCCGGAGTAATAAACCGCTTCGTATGTCACCGGGTCTGCCAGCGAAACTCTGGTCTGAGGACGGAAATGACGCCAGGCCACATCGATCCAGCATTTATGTACGCCGTCCAGAAACACCAGCTCTTCCTCGTCCAGAATCGCCAGATATTGCATGGCGCGAATAGGAATGAACAGATTACCTGTGGCACTGCGTGACAGCAGCGTGTGAGCGAGATTGTAAGTAGCCGCAGCCAATTGACCCGGCTCCCGGCTCACTTCCGGATTGCGGTAGCAGGTAATTTCCATAAGAGCATCTCCTTTAGGAACGTCTCCTCGAGGAATACGATACACGTTTTTGAATGTATAGAGAATGCACGGCAAAGTTTGTTCCGATTATTTCGTTAACGAGCCTTAAGGAGTACTCATGGCGTTAGTCCACATGGCCGACATGCTCAACCACGCTTACCGTCACGGCTACGCGGTGGGCGCTTTCAATGTGGCAAACTTCGATTTTCTTGAGGGTGTACTGACAGCAGCCGAAGCTTGCCGCGCGCCGGTAGTGCTCAACCTGCCGGAATCCCATCTCGAGCATTACAATTTTGAAATGCTGATTGCAGCCGCGGTCGTTGGTGCACAGCGCGCCGCAGTACCGGTGGCGATCAACCTCGATCACGGCACCAGCATGAAATCTGCCGTCCATGGCATCAAATCAGGCTGCAACGCGGTCATGATAGACGCCTCCGCCCTGCCGCTGGACGAGAATCTGCGCTGCACCCGGGAAGTCACCGACATGGCGCACGCCTGCGGTGTGGCGGTAGAAGGGGAGCTGGGTTATGTACCCTGGGCTGAAAACGGCGACAACAAACACACAGGCGATATCGCCTACACCTTGCCTGCGGAAGCGAAAGCTTTCGTCGAACGCACAGGTGTGGACTGCCTCGCCGTATCCATCGGCACCGTGCATGGCCTGGCGCACGGCACGCCCAAACTGGACATAACCCGCCTGTCGAAGATCAGCGAGGCGGTAGGCATTCCGCTGGTCATACATGGCGGCACCGGCCTGACCGACGACCAATTCAGAAAACTGATTGCGCACGGCGTGGCGAAAATCAACTATTACACCGGGCTGGCTGATGTCGCAGGTGCTTGCATCCGCGCGCAGCTGAAAGAGCATCCAAAAGGCAGCTACCCGCAGCTGACTGCGGGCGTGCGCGATGCCATCGGCACCGAGATCGAACGCATGATCCGGCTCTGGGGCAGCGGCGGACGGGCAGCCGAAGTGCTGAAACAGTGCCGTCCCTGGCGTGAAGTCGAACAGATAGCTTTTTACAATGCGCCGGAAAAAATGGCTGAGAGCGAGACCACCGCGACCATGCTGCGCGGCCAGGAGACGCTAAGCGCCGTGCCGGGGATACGCACGGTCAGGACCGGCAAATCGCTGCAGCCCGACGGCAGTTTGCGTTACTGCTGGCTGATACGCTTTGCCAGTCAGGCAGTGGCAGACCATTACCGCACAAATCCGGCACATTTGCGTTTCATGGACAAGGCATTGCGTGCCGTCACGCCTGATCTGCTTACGATTGATTATGTGGAAGCCGAATAACCCCTGACTTATGTACTGCAAGCGCTCATGGCTCAGGAGGGTGCTTTGCCCGCTTGCGGATCCGCTTTTTTCAAAAAGGGTGTGACGAGATCCATCGGTAGGGGAAACACGACCGTGGTGTTCTTGTCCGCGCCGATCACGGTCAGCGTTTCCAGATAACGCAACAGGATGGCCTGCGGCTCTTGCGCCAGCACCGCTGCCGCCTGGAACAGTTTTTCCGAGGCCTGCAATTCGCCCTCGGCGTGAATGACTTTGGCACGCCGTTCACGTTCCGCCTCGGCTTGCCGGGCTATCGCCCGTATCATGGATTCAGTCAGATCCACCTGCTTGATCTCGACATTGGAAACCTTGATGCCCCAGGTATCAGTTTGCGCATCCAGCGCCTGCTGGATATCCAGATTCAGTTTCTCGCGTTCCGCCAGCATGTCATCCAGCAGATGCTTGCCCAATACCGAGCGCAAGGTCGTCTGCGCCAGCTGACTGGTAGCATTCAAGAAATCGACCACCTGAATGATGGCCTTCTGCGGATCGACAACGCGCAGATAGACCACAGCGCTGACCTTGACCGAAACATTGTCGCGCGAGATTACATCCTGGGTAGGCACCTCCAGCACCACGGTACGCAGATCAACCCTTACCGCCTGCTGGAACACCGGAATCACGATCACCAGTCCCGGTCCCTTTACCTTCCAGAAACGCCCGAGGGTAAAAATCACGCCGCGCTCATATTCGCGAAAAACACGGACGGCGGAGCCGGACAACGCAGCTATCAGCAACAACAGTATAAAAGCGCTCATCGAACCAGTCTCCCAAGCCATTTTGCTTCCCCCTCGTACGCGGCGCATCCTGCGTCAACCGATGCCCGTCCCTATAATGACTATAGGCCCATTCGCGGAATCCGCAAGCATGCGTAGCCTGAGCCGCTGTTGCCAAGCAGCTTTCATCGGTTTAGCGTGTTTCCCGGTTCACGTCAATTTCCCCGGCTTGCTTGCAATCCTCACTATGAAATCCGCATTAATATGCTATAAATAATTGTAGCGGTTAATATTTTTCTTCAGGAGATTGACCATGCATACCCTTCCCAATGCAGTACAGCGTGAGCGCGAAGCGCTACTCAGCGACGCGATCGGCATCCTTAAAACCCAAGGTTATCAACCCATGGCCGTACAGGATCTTGCCGGCTACAAAGAGCCTGATGAATTGGTCATACCCGTACTGAATGTCCATATGCGTCCCGATATCGTCGCCTCTGGCAGGCCAGGCGATGAACAGATCCTTGGCGTCGTTGAAGTCAGCACCGATCTAGGCGAAGAATCCTGCGGCCGGCGCTGGCAGGCATTTAACGCCTGGGCACATGAGCATCACAGCCACATGCAGGTTTTCGTCCATCCGGAAGACCTGCAACGCGCTACCGAAATTGCCGAATACTGGCATATGACGCCCGATTTCTTTATCCCGGTCAGACGCACGCATTAACGCTGCCTGCCAGCACTGCTATTTCTCCCCGACATCAAGTGCTGTCTTGTCCACCACCCGCCGCAGCACAAAGCTCGAATGCACGCCGGTCACCCCCGGGATGCGGTTGATGCGGTTCAGCAACAGCTCTTGATACGCGTCCATGTCCTTCACCACCACCTTGAGCTGATAATCCGCATCCTGCCCGGTAATCAGGAGACATTCCAGGACTTCTGGAATCTCGCCGATTGCCGTTTCAAACCGATCGAAACGCTCCGGCGTGTGCTGATCCATGGAAATATGAATCAACGCCATCAGCGACAAGCCCAGCGCCTTGGCATCCACCAGCGCACGATAACCGGTAATGAAGCCGGACTCTTCCAGCGCACGCACCCGTCGCAGACAGGGCGATGGCGACAGGCCGATGCGATCGGCCAGCTCCTGATTGCTGAGGCGCCCCTCCTGCTGCAATAGCCGCAGAATCTGCCGATCATATCTGTCAATTTCAATATTATTGCTCATAATTTTAAATAAACAGAATTTAATTTAAATAATTATAAATATAACGCAATTTTATGCTTATTTATACTCATTTAATACATAAAAACGCAAGCACATGCCGGACGGTTTTGCGTAACATTCCTCCCATCGATTACAGTCGCAGGAGCCAGCATCATGTTGCCAGACCCGTCCAGCAAATACGCCCCTTTTCCGCGAGTCCGGCTCGCCGACCGCCAGTGGCCGAACCGCACCATCACCGCACCGCCGGTGTGGATGAGCACCGATCTGCGCGACGGCAATCAGTCGCTGTTCGAACCGATGAATGGTGAACGCAAGATGCGCATGTTCCGTACGCTGTGCGCCATCGGCTTCAAGGAGATCGAGGTCGCCTTCCCTTCCGCCTCGCAGACCGATTTCGATTTCGTGCGCAATATCATCGAGGGCGGCCACATTCCCGACGACGTCACCATCGAGGTGCTCACCCAGGCGCGCGAGCACCTGATCCGCCGCACCATGGAATCGCTCAGAGGCGCGCGCCGGGCCATCGTTCACGTCTATAACGCCACGTCGAAGCCGTTCCGCGACATCGTATTCGCCATGAGCAAGGCTGAGGTGGTGGAAATGGCCGTTTCCGCCGTACTGCTAATCAGGCAACTGGCCGCCGAACAGCCGGAAACCGAATGGGTGCTGGAATACAGCCCGGAAACCTTCACCGCCACAGAACCGGATTTCGCGCTCGAAGTCTGCGATGCAGTGACTGCCGCCTGGGGTGCGACGCCGGACAACAAGGTCATCCTCAATTTGCCGACCACCGTGGAAATGGCGACGTCGAACGTGTACGCCGACCAGATCGAGTGGATGCATCGCCACCTTGCACGCCGCAACAGCATCATCCTCAGCCTGCATCCGCACAACGACCGCGGCACCGCAGTGGCCGCAGCCGAACTGGGCTTGATGGCAGGCGCCGATCGCGTCGAAGGCTGTCTCTTCGGCAACGGCGAACGCACCGGCAACGTCGATATCGTCACCCTGGCGCTTAATCTCTATACGCAAGGGGTATCGCCGGGCCTCGATTTTTCCGACATCAACGCGGTGGCGCGTACCGTGGAATACTGCAACCAGATGCCGATCCATCCGCGCCATCCCTACGTCGGCGATCTGGTGTTCACCGCCTTTTCCGGCTCGCACCAGGATGCGATCAAGAAAGGTTTCGCCGCGCAACAGCCGGATGCGCTGTGGAACGTCCCCTACCTGCCCATCGACCCCGCCGATGTGGGCCGCAGCTACGATTCCGTAATTCGGGTCAACAGCCAGTCCGGCAAGGGCGGCATCGCTTATCTGCTGGAAACCGAATACGGCATAGTGATGCCGCGCCGCCTGCAGGTCGAGTTTTCCGGCGCGGTGCAGCGCCATGTAGATGAACACGGCGGAGAAATGAGCGCCGCCGACATCTGGCAATTGTTCGCGCAGACCTATCTCGCCGCCGGCCAGCCATTAAGCTATGTCGAACACCACCTGTTCGAACACGGCGCTGCACAGGGCATCCGCCTGAGTGTGGAAATAAACGGCACAAGCCATGTACTCACCGGAGAAGGCAACGGCCCGATCGATGCCGCCATTCACGCGCTGCGCAGCCTCGATATCGAACTGCAGGTATGCAGCTACGAAGAGCGCTCGATGGGCGACAGTGCCGGCAGCGATGCACAGGCCTGCGCATTCATGGAAGTATCAGCGCCCGGCCGCAGCCATGCATGTTATGGCGCGGGCATGGACGGCAATATCGTGACCGCCTCGATCAAGGCGCTGGTGAGCGGTGCCAACCGGCTGACGACAAACACGGGCAACTGACTTACCGCCGGGCAATCCCGGCCAGACCCGCTTTGGGATATGCTTTATTGTCAAACCACGATGGTTAATCTCACCTTCATCCTTGGTATTTTATTAGGTTCGCGGCACGATGCGGCTTATGGATATGCTTTTTCTACAGCTTCGTTACGCACTTCAACCCACATTAGCGAGAAATCCAAATGCTTGAACTGAAGACCATAGCCCTCTTCTTCGTTACTGCGGTGGCAGAAAGCGTTGGCTGCTATCTTCCATATCTTTGGCTCAAGGAAGGCAAAAGTGTCTGGTTGCTTATTCCAGCCGCTTTGAGCCTGACACTTTTCGCATGGCTGCTCTCGCTCCACCCGACAGCGGCAGGTCGGGTGTATGCGGCATACGGCGGCGTTTACATTTTCGTCGCCATTTTGTGGCTCTGGTCTGTAGATGGAGTCAGACCTACTGTCTGGGATGTTACCGGTGCCTCAGTTGCATTGGCGGGCATGGCAATCATCATGTTCGCACCCAAAAATGCATAACCCTGAGCACAAGTGCGACGGCACAAAAGCCGGCCTGATACAGTTGGCGACATGCTTTATAGCCGGCCCTCAGTCTTTCAAAACCGCCCCACCCCACGTTTAACCAGCAACAGTGGCAAGCGCAACACAAACCCGAGAAACAGGCGTAAATGCATCCAGCTCAATAACAGGTTGTCGCGCAAATAACGGAAGTGCGATACCCCGCCTTCCTCGGCACGGTAATAGCGCACCGGGGCGGGCAGGTTCACCGGCCTCACGCCGCGCCAGCACAAGCGTACCACGGCCTCCGGGTCGAAATCGAAGTGCCGCATCCACGGCTGATGGCGCATAACCCGCTGCAACGGTGCAATGGGATAGACGCGGAACCCGAACAACGAGTCACCTATCCCGGCCCATAGCGTTTCCAGATTCGCCCAGGCGTTGGATACACGCCGCCCCTGGACGCGCAACGCGGGTGCGCTGGCGTCGAATACCGGCATACCCAGCACCATGACCGCAGGCGCGCTGATCGATGCATCCATGAACACCGGGATCTGCTCGGCTGGATGCTGACCGTCCGAATCCATCGTCAGCACATGAGTGAACCCGGCAGCAGCTGCCAGATCGATGCCATGCAATACCGCGGCGCCTTTACCCTGATTGTGCGCCAACACGATCACGCGCAGACCGTCATCCTCGGCCGCCATGGCCTGCAACCCGGCTGCCGTGCCGTCGGTACTGCCATCGACGACGACCCAGACCGGCTGCCAGTACTGACGCGCTGCACGCACGGTTTCATAAACTTTCTCTCCCGGGTTATAACTGGGTATGAGTACGAGATGGGTAGCGGAAGTCGTCGTCATGAGCACGCTATAAATTTCAAAATCAATGTGAATGGATGCCCGGCAATTCGTCGGCCGGATAACACGCCGGGGCCACACTTGCGACAATCGCCCGGCCCGCGGATTATAGCGCATCGTCATTACATTCAGGTTATCGCAGTGATATATCGGGCAGCGCTGCGGCATTTGATCCTGCTCGCAAAAAGGCTGAGGAGTCAATTTCAAGCTGGCGGTCTTTTTAGGTTAAAATACAGGTATTCTCCCGCTATCCCCGGTCAACACCATGGACACCAGCAATCCCGATTTTCGCACCGGCTTTATCGCCGTTATCGGTCGCCCCAACGTAGGCAAATCCACGCTTACCAACCGTATCGTCGGGGCCAAGGTCAGCATTACCTCGCGCAAGGCGCAAACCACGCGTCATCGCATCCACGGCATCTATACCGGTGACGACGCGCAGTTCATTTTCGTCGATACGCCCGGCTTTCAGACGCAATACAGCAGCGCGCTCAATCGCGGCATGAACAAAACCGTGGTGGATGCGCTGCACTCGACTGACGTGGTGCTGTTCGTGATCGAAGGCACGCGGTTCGATGCGCGCGATCAGAAAGTGCTGGAATTACTGCCCAGCGACCTGCCGGTGATACTGGTGCTCAACAAGATCGATCTGGTCAAGGAAAAAGACCAGCTGCTGCCGTTTATGGCATCGATGAACGAGCGCTTCAAATTTGCATCCATCGTGCCCATCTCCGCACGCAATGGCGAACACTTGCCGCAACTGCTGGCCGAGATCCGCAAGTACCTGCCGGTCGCCGTACCGATGTTTGACGAGGATGATATCACCGATAAAAGCGAGCGTTTCCTCGCGGCCGAAATCGTGCGCGAGAAGGTATTCCGCCTGTCCGGCGAAGAAGTGCCGTACTCCGCCAGCGTAATGATCGAAAAATTCGAGCAGGAAGGCGAATTGCGCCGCATCTTTGCCAGCATTCTGGTCGACAAGGACAACCAGAAAGCCATTCTCATCGGCCACGAGGGCAGCAAGCTCAAGGAAATCGGCACCTCAGCACGGCTGGATATGGAACGCCTGTTCGGCGGCAAAGTGTACCTGGAGCTGTGGGTCAAGGTCAAAGGCGGCTGGGCGGACAGCGAACGCATCCTCAAGCAGCTCGGCTACGACTAAGTTTACGTTAATTCATGACTGCCAGGCTTCCCAGCTCCGCCCACGAACGTAGCCGTGTAGATAACACGGTAGGGCTGGTGCTGCACAGCTATCATTTCCGCGAAACCAGCCTGATCATCGAAACCTTTACCCGTGAGCATGGCCGCGTTGCGCTGGTGGCGCGCGGCGCCCGCCGTCCGCGCTCCCAACTGCGCGGCCTGATGCAGGCTTTCACCCCGCTGCTGCTATCATTTGCCGGCAAGAATGAGCTGCGCACCCTGCACAAAGCCGAATGGCAAGGCGGGCTGGCGCTGCCACAGGGCATGGGGCTATTGTGCGGCTTTTACATCAATGAGCTCATGCTCAAACTGCTGGCCCGCGACGACCCGCATCCGCAATTGTTCGAACATTATTACGCTACCTTGCAGGCGCTGGCCACGCCAGGCCTGACCCAGACCGGCTACGCCGTCATCCTGCGCCGTTTCGAGCAATGCCTGCTCGCCGAGCTCGGCTACGCACAACCGTTCACCCATGAAGCCGATAGCAGCAAACCCGTCATCGCCGAGCAGTATTACAGCTACGTCTGCGAGCGCGGCGCCTGCCTTGCCACAGACGAACACATGCCCGGCGGCATCATTCTGCGCGGCAAAACGCTGCTCGATCTTGCCAGCGGCGATTATGCCGACCCCGCCAGCCTGACTCAGGGCAAGCAACTGATGCGACACATCATTAACCACCACCTCGCCGGACAAACCCTGCATGCGCGAGAACTACTCAAGGATTTACAACAGTTATGATCCAGCTCGGCGTCAACATCGACCATATCGTCACCATCCGTCAGGCCCGCGGTACCCGTTACCCGAGCCCGGTACAGGCTGCGCTCGTTGCCGAAATGGCAGGTGCCGACGCCATTACTCTGCACCTGCGCGAAGACCGCCGCCATATTCAGGACCATGACGTAGACACACTGAGCCAGGTGCTTACCACGCGCATGAATCTGGAAATGGCCGTCACCGACGAAATGCTGGGTATCGCCTGCCGGGTCAAGCCGCAAGACGTCTGCCTGGTACCGGAACGCCGCGAGGAACTCACCACCGAAGGCGGCCTGGATGTGGCCGGGCAACTCGATAAAGTCAAACATGCCTGCGACGTGCTCGCTAATGCCGGCATTCGCGTCTCCCTGTTCATCGACGCCGACGAGCGCCAGCTGGATGCCGCCCGCGCCTGCGGTGCACCGGTAATAGAGATCCACACCGGTCGCTTCGCCGATGCGGAGAACGCCCACGACGAGGCCAATGAGCTGCGGCGCATCATCCGCGCAGTCGAATACGGCAATGCACTGGGTTTGCAGGTCAATGCCGGACACGGTCTGCATTATCACAACGTCCAGGCTATTGCCGCCATCCCCGGCGTCGCCGAACTCAACATCGGTCATGCGATTGTCGCGCAGGCACTGTTTGTCGGCTGGGAAGCCGCGGTGCGCGATATGAAACGACTGATGGTGGCTGCAACCGGTCAATAAGCGCATACATCAGCATGCTGTTTATGTTCTAATAAGCATCCCATTAATATAAACAGGAGAGAGGCGATGATCCATAATGTTGGCACTGTTGACCGTGCAGTTCGTATTATTGGCGGGCTGGCTCTGATCGCACTGGCGGCAACCGGCACGATAGGCCTCTGGGGATGGATAGGCGTAGTACCGTTGGCAACCGGCATTATCAGCTGGTGCCCGGCATACGCACTACTTGGGCTAAATTCCTGCAAAACCAGGTAAGCGCTAGCGTTTTGCCTGCACCTGCGGTTTAATCTGCATTTCATGATTAAACCGCAGATGCAATGTTAATTTCCAGTCAATTCGATGCCGGTGCGATTGAAGTCCTGTCCGCTGCCGACGCCAGTACTATCCAGTTGAATATCCGGGCCGATAACGCCGCAGAATTCCGTCAATGGTTCTATTTCCGCGTTCATAGCGCTGCCGACACTCCGCTCACGCTGCGTTTGCTGAATGCAGGCGATTGTACCTATGCCGACGGCTGGCAGGATTATCAGGCCATGGCGAGCTATGACCGGCATAACTGGTTCCGCGTCCCTACCGATTATGACGGGCAAGTGCTGACCATACGCCACCGCCCGCAGCATGACGATGTGTATTATGCCTATTTCGCGCCTTATGCTTACGAGCGCCATCTGGATTTGCTTGCCCGCGTCTCGACGGCGGACAATGTGCGCATCAGTTCTTTGGGAAACAGCATGGAAGGACGCCCTCTGGACGCTATCCACTGGGGCAAAGGCGTACTGCCGGTATGGATCATTGCCCGGCAGCATCCCGGTGAAACCATGGCGGAATGGCTGATCGAAGGCTTGCTGGATCGGCTGACCGATCGCAGCGACCCCGCAGCACGGCGGCTGGCGCAGATCGCCACGCTGCATATCGTTCCCAACATGAATCCTGACGGTGCCATACACGGCAATCTTCGCAGCAATGCGGCCGGCGTCAATCTGAACCGGGAATGGCAGCAGCCCAGTCTCGCACGCAGCCCGGAAGTGCTGCATGTGCGCCAGGCCATGCACGATACCGGCGTTGCACTATTCCTCGATATCCACGGCGATGAGACCATCCCGTACGTATTCACCGACGGTTGCGAAATGATACCCGGTTACGCGCCGGAACTGGTGGCGAAGCAATTCGAATTCACCCGCATGCTGCAACAGGCCAGCCCGGATTTCCAGACGCAATACGGCTATGCGCCGGATCGTTTTTCGGATGAAATGCTGACGTTGGCATCAAAATACATTGGCCATCACTTCGGTTGCGTATCGCTGACGCTGGAAATGCCGTTCAAGGACAATGCCGATTTGCCTGATCCGCAACATGGCTGGAGCGCGGCACGCAGCAAGCATCTGGGTGCCGCGCTGCTGTCACCCATACTGACGCATTGCCTGAAACTATCCTAGATAAACACCCAGCGTCGCGATGGTTACCGTCAGCAGGCCCAGGGTCAGATTGATCGCAATCAGCTTGCGGATCTGACCGAGAGCGCCACCGCCGGCTTTCCAGTCCTGCGCGACAACGGCACGCTTGAGACGCTTGAATGGCGCAAAGAATACGTGCGCGAACAGCAGCATCATGACCACGCCGAGCACGAACATGAGCATCACATACACCGGCGGTTTGCCGAGCTGCGCCATCATGTACAAACCGCTAACCAGTATCAGCGCAACAGACGCCCACACCCAAGGAAAGAACCGGCCGAATACGCCTTCCCACAAACTCAGACGCTGCGGCGGTTCCAGCCGTTCAGCGGCAATCGGACGCAATGCCATATATGCAAAGAACATTCCGCCTACCCAGATCACCACACTCAACACATGTAAAAACTTTGCCAAAATCATGTAATTTCCTTTCAATGAATGAATGCAATCCCAACAACAATGTTCCTTGCTGGTTAACCACGCTACGTCACGCAGGCGCTGACTAAAACAGTGTTTTTTGCGCCAGGCCCTGAATGGGCGCATAACTCAAACGATGCTCCGGCGAAACGCCGTGTTGCAGCAGCGCCGCCATATGCGTCTCGGTCGGATAACCTTTATGCTGATCGAAACCGTATTGCGGATAAAGCGCATGCAGGCGCAGCATATCCCGGTCACGCGCGGTCTTGGCCAGGATCGACGCCGCAGAAATAGACGGCTCCGACAGGTCGCCCTGAACTATGGCGCGGCTCGGCAGATTTATCTTCGGGCAATGCAGCCCGTCGACCAGCACCTCGTCAGGCACCTTGTCCAACGTCATAATCGCCCGTTGCATCGCCAGCAGCGAAGCCTGCAGGATATTAATCTGGTCGATTTCGGCTGCCGTTGCGAAACTGACTGCGTATGCCAGTGAACGTTCCATAATAAGCAGTTCGAGTTCATCCCGGCGCTTGGCGGTCAATTTCTTCGAGTCATTCAATCCGTCTATCGGTCGTGCCGGGTCGAGAATCACCGCAGCGGCGTACACGGCACCGGCCAGCGGCCCGCGCCCTGCCTCATCCACGCCGCAGATCAGGCGCATTTGCTTCTCAAATAGGGCAGCACGGCATCGGCCATTTTTTCCGCGGTATTCTGCTTCAATACCCGGTATTGCCGGTTGAATTCGGTTTCTATCTCGGCACGGCGGGTTTTATCGCCCAGCAGGGCAATCAAGGCTGCGGCCAATTGCGGGGCAGTGGCGTTTTCCTGCACCAGTTCCGGCACCACATCGCGATTGGCCAGGATGTTAGGCAAACCCACCCACGGCAAATAAGCCTGACGCCGCATCAGGTAAGCTGTGAATTTCGGCACCCGATAAGTGATCACCATCGGCCGTTTCAGCAACGCGGCCTCCAGCGTTGCCGTACCCGAAGCAACCAGCACCAGATCGGCCGCAGTCATCGCATAATCGGCGTGACCGATCATCATCTGTATCGACGGCGGATGATCACAGGCATGCAGCGCTGCGGTAAATATCTCGCGCGTCGCCCGACTGATCAGCGGCACAACGAAGCGCACTTCGGGATAATGCGCCTGCACCAGCTGAGCCGTCTCCACGAATAACTGTGCATGCTGCTGCAGCTCGCCTACGCGGCTGCCGGGTAACAAGGCGATAATGGGTGTAGCCGCTGGCAGATTCAAGCGTTCGCGCGTAGCCAGCTTATCCGGTTGCTCCGGCAGCATATCAGCCAGCGGATGGCCGACATAGGTCACCGGGATCCCGGCATTGCGGTAGATCGCCTCTTCAAACGGGAATACCACCAGCATATGCGATACCGCACGCGCGATTTTTTTGATGCGACCACCGCGCCAGGCCCAGATCGACGGACTGACGTAATGGACAGTAGGGATGCCACGCGCTTTCAGGTCGGATTCCAGTCCCAGATTAAAATCCGGCGCGTCAATGCCGATAAATAAATCCGGCGGGTCGGCCAGTATGGCCTGCTTGAGTTTACGCCGTATGCCCAGTATCTCCGGCAAATGACGCAGCACCTCGACATAACCGTTGACCGAGAGCTTTTCCATCGCAAACAGCGTCCGGGCGCCAGCAAAAATCATTTTCGGCCCGGCGATCCCGTAGAATTCGGCGGTCGGACAACGAGACTTGATCGCCTTGATCAGATGACTGCCCAACAAATCACCGGAAGCTTCGCCTGCGACAATAGCTATGCGCGGCGGTCGACTTTTGGCTTCCATAATCAACGGATAATTCCACGTTCGGATTGTGCCAAAAAGTCCGAGATCAACGCGACTTCCGGCACTTCTGCAACGAGTTCAGCCAGCCTGGTTTGCGCTTCGCTAAAACTCAGACCTTCACGATAGAGAATTTTATAGGCGCGCTTCAGTCCGGCGAGCGCCGCTGCTGAAAAACCTCGGCGCTTGAGTCCTTCGCTATTCAGGCCATGCGGTGCAGCCGGCTGCCCTGCCGCCATCACATAAGGCGGAATATCCTTGAACACCACACTGGAAATACCCGTCATCACGTGTGCGCCTATCTTGCAGAATTGATGCACACCGGTAAAGCCGCCGAGGATTGCATAATCGCCTACATGCACGTGTCCGGCCAGCGAAGCATTATTGGCAAAGATGGTATTGTTCCCCACCTGGCAATCATGCGCCAGATGGACATACGCCATGATCCAGTTATCATTGCCGACGCGGGTTACACCCACGTCCTGTATCGTACCGACGTTAAACGTGCAGAACTCGCGAATAATGTTGCGATCGCCTATTTCCAGTCGCGTCGGTTCGCCTGCATATTTTTTATCCTGCGGGATTTCGCCCAGAGAGCAGAACTGGAAAATCCGGTTATCGCGTCCAATCGTGGTGTGCCCGTGAATCACCGCATGGGCGGCAACGGTGGTGCCATCGCCGATCTGCACGTGTTCGCCGATGATGCTGTACGGGCCGATGCTGACATTCGTGCCCAGCTGTGCACCCAGATGGATAATTGCAGTTTCATGTATCATTAAACTTGGCTTTCTTTAGCGCAATGTTGCCATCATCTCGGCTTCTGCAACACGCTGACCATCCACTTCGGCGTAAGTCGCATATTTCCATATGCCTTTGAGGTTGCGCAAGATTTCGACGTGCAATACCAACTGATCGCCAGGCATCACCGGCTTTTTGAAACGCGCGCCGTCAATCCCGGCGAAATACACGACTGCGTCGCTATCCGGCGGATTACCTACCGTCTTGAACGACAGCAGAGCGGCGGCCTGTGCCAGTGCCTCCAGTATCAGGACACCGGGCATTACGGGATGCTTGGGGAAGTGTCCGGTAAAGAACGGCTCGTTCATCGTGACGTTTTTCAATGCGGTGATGCTTTTCCCCGGTTCCAGAAAAATGACTCTATCTACCAGCAGGAATGGCGGACGATGCGGCAAATACGCCATGATTTCATTGATATCCATACTATTCATTTGTTTTTTTCTCCAATGCTTCCAGCTGTTTTTCCAATGCGCGCAAACGTTTGGCCATGCTGTCGAGATGGCGCATCTGCACTGCATTCTTTAGCCATTCGCCGTGTTCGGAAAATGGCAAAGCCGAGGTATAAGTCCCCGGCTTGGGTAATGATTTGGTAATCAGGGTATTGGTCGAGATGTTCACCCTGTCGGCAATCTCGATATGGCCGAAGATCATGGCGGCGCCGCCTATCGTGCAATGAGCGCCAATATGGGCGCTGCCCGCAATCCCGGTACAGGCGGCAATCGCGGTATGCTCACCGATATACACGTTATGCGCTACCTGGATCTGGTTATCCAGCTTGACGCCGTCGCTGATAATGGTATCGTCAAGCGCACCTCGATCAACGGTAGTATTGGCACCGATTTCGACATCGTTGCCGATCACTACGCGTCCAATCTGCGGAATCTTCAACCAGCGCCCGGCATCCGGTGCAAGCCCGAAACCATCCGCGCCTATGACGCAGCCGGAATGCAGAATCACCCGGTCGCCCAATACGCACCGATGGTATACCGTCACGTTGGCATAAATCAGCGCATCGCAGCCAATCACGACTCCCGCGCCTATCACGCTGCCGGCACCGATGATGCTGCGTGCGCCGATGACCACATCGCGCTCAATCACAGCGTTAGCGGCAACCTGCACGTCGACACCTAAGTTTGCATCAGGATGAATGACCGCACTCGGGTGGATACCGCTCTCACCGCGCAATGGCGGATTGAACAGATTCGAGACTTTGGCGAAATAGGTATAGGGATGCGCAGTAACGATGCGAGGTTTGTCACTCGCTTCCTCCATATCGGGACCCACGATCAATGCGCCTGCCCGACTGGTGGCAAGCTGATCGCGATACTTGAGGTTCGCTAAGAAGGCGAGCTGATGCCGATCGGCGTGAGCGAGGCTTGCCACTTGCGAAACTGACGTCAGTTCATCGCCATGGACCTCGCCGCCGAACCGCTCCACCAACTCAGCCAGGGTATAGGCGGTAGCTGACATGACGGGTGCGGCTTACTGTGACAAGGTACGAATGATACGATCAGTAATATCAATCTTGGGGCTGAAATAAATAGCGTCTTCTAGAATCACATCGTATTTTTCGGATTCGCCATAAGCCTGGATCGCCTTGCGCGCGCGATCCTGCACCTTGACCAGCTCTTCATTACGGCGCAGATTCAAATCTTCGCGAAATTCGCGCACGCTGCGCTGATATTCGCGGTTCAGATTTGCCAGATCACGTTCTTTATTACGCCGGTCGGTGTCGGACAGGGTAACACCGTCTTTTTCGATCTGGTTTTGCAGGTCCCTGGCCTGTTTGGCCATTTTCTGCAATTCTGCATCGCGCGAAGCAAACTCTTTCTCCAGTCTCTTCTGCGCTGCCAAGGCGATAGGCGCTTCGCGGAATACGCGTTCGGTGTTGACGAAGCCTATTTTCAGATCGGCCAAAGAGGCTGAACTCGCCACCAGCAGCGCTGCAGCGACTAAAGTTTTTAACCATGGCTTGCTCAAAGCATTACTCCTTAGAATACTTGACCCAGCGTAAACTGGAATACTTGTTTTTTATCATCGGTTTGCGGATTAAGCGGTTGCGCAAGGCTGAATTTTAGCGGGCCGACCGGCGATATCCAGTTTACAGCCAGACCCGTCGAATAACGCAAATCCTGGAATGAGAAATTGCTGTAACGGCCTAAATAGTCTCCTGGACCTGCAACTTCACCGGCATCGAAAAATGCACTCAGGCGTACGGATTTGTCATTCCCCATACCTGGCATCGGGAACAATATCTCGGCATTCGCTACCACACGCTGAGTGCCGCCTGCTGAAACAACATTGCCGTACTGATCCAAATACTTCGGCCCTATGGTCGCAGTATCGTAACCACGTACCGAACTTACACCGCCTGCATAGAAATTTTTAAAGAATGGCAAGCCCTGCCCGCCATATCCGTCACCAACGCCTATTTCACCATTCAGCATCAGCGTAAAGTTTTTACTTAACGGTTTAAACCATTGCTGCTGATAATTTATCTTATAGTACTTCAAGCTGCCTGGCGGCACACCCACTTCACCATATATCCGTTGCAACATACCCTTGGTGGGGTAAGTCAGACTGTCACGACTGTCGCGCGACCATCCCAGATCAGTGCGGAGCGTGTCGTTGGTATTACCGTACTGGTTCACGAAATTCACATATTGTATCGGGCTCGTCGCCGGATCCACGGTCAGCGTAAAACGCTCATACGCCAGACCCAGACTGAGCGCATCTTTCTCATTGAGCGGGATACCCAAACGCACACCGGCACCGACTGTCGAGTTCTTGTAGCTGGAGATCGTCGTCAAACGACTGGTATCGGTATCGCGCCGATACAAATCGTAACCCAGACTCAACCCATCCGGGGTGAAATAGGGATTGGTATAAGAGATCGAATAGATCTTGTTAACACCGCCGCTGTTGATCCTGGCGGTCAGCGCATTGCCGCTGCCGAAGAGGTTATTCTGCGAGATCGAACCTGACAGGATCAGGCCTTCGGATGAAGAGAAACCGGCACCGACCATGATGTTACCAGTCGGTTTTTCAGTCACTGTCATGTCCACATCGACCTGATCAGTCGTGCCGGGCACCGGCGGCGTTTCGACATTGATATCGCTAAAATAGCCCAGGCGCTCCACACGCTCGCGCGAGCGCTGGATTTTATCCGCCGCGTACCAGCCGCCTTCCATTTGACGGAACTCGCGCCGCACGACTTCATCGCGGGTTCGTGTATTGCCATTGATATTGATGCGATTAACGTAGACTCGACGTCCTGCATCCACAAAAAACGTAAATGCGACTGTGTGCTTATTTTTGTCCACTTCAGGGACAGCATTGACGTTGGCAAACGCATAACCATCGTTACCCAGCCGGTCTCCGATCTTTTTCGCCGACTCGGTGATCTGTTCGCGGGAAAAAGTATCTCCCGGCTTGATGCTGATCAGTTTCTGCAATTCAGCGGCGGGCACTATCATTTCACCCGCCAGCTTGACGTCGGTAACGGTATATTTTTCGCCCTCGGTCAGATTCACCGTCAGATAGATATCATGCTTATCTGGTGTGATGGATACCTGGGTGGAATCGATATTGAATTCCAGATACCCCTGATTAAGATAAAACGACTTTAACGTTTCCAGATCAGCTGCCAGCTTCTGCTTTGAATACTGGTCATTCTTGGTATACCAGGTAAACCAGCCGGGCGTGCGCAGCTGGAACAAGTCACGCAGCTTCTTCCCGCTAAAAGCCTTGTTGCCGACGATATTGATATCCCTGATTTTCGCGACATCGCCGTCTTTGACATTAAAAGTGATCGCGACCCGGTTACGTTCCATCGGGGTGATCGTCGTTTCAATTTCCACGGCATATTTGCCATGACTGAAATATAAGCGCTTGATCTCTTGCGAAGCGCGATCCAGCATAGCCTTATCGAAGATGCGCCCTTCGGCCAGACCAGATTGCTTCAAACCATCCTTGATCTGGTCCGCGGTGAATTCCTTGCTGCCGATAATGTCTATTCTGGCGATCGCGGGGCGTTCTTCAACAGCGACGATGAGCACGCCATTCTGTTCTTCAAGACGGACATCCTTGAAAAATCCCGTTGCGTACAGCGCTTTAATAGCTGCCGCCGATTTTTCTGCGTCCAGCGTATCGCCTACCTTGACCGGCAGATAGCTAAACACCGTACCCGCTTCAGTACGCTGTATACCTTCAACGCGAATATCCTTGACGACAAAACTACCAACTGCATGAGCAGACATTGCCCACACACTGGTAACAAGTGCAATAGCGATTTTGTTTTGCATTATTGAGAACCAAACAAACGAGTAACGTCGTTGTAAAAAGCGAACACCATCAGCGTCAGCAGCACCGCCATCCCGAAGCGTTGTCCAAATTCCATGGCGCTCTCTGAGACCGGACTGCCCTTAATGGCTTCGATAATATAATACATCAAATGACCGCCGTCCAATAATGGAATCGGCAATAAATTGAGTACACCCAAACTGATACTGACAAGGGCAAGGAAGCTGATGAAAGCCAACCCGCCACTGCGCGCCGACTGACCGGCATAATCGGCAATGGTCAAAGGGCCGGACAGATTGTGCCATGACACCTCGCCCTTGATCATCCGACCCATCATGCCCAGACTGAACAAGGATGTTTCCCAGGTTTTGGCAAATGCCTGCCGCAAGGCACCGCCTAACGAATAATGCACCTCGGTCAGCATCTCCTTAAATATCACCTCATCTATTTTGGGGCCTGCACCGATTTTGCCGATTGTTTGCGGACCTTCCTGCGTGCGCTCCGGCGTCAGATCGATTTTTACCGGCTGGCCATTGCGGCTGACTACCACCGCCAGCAAATCCCCCGGATGCATACGCACCCATTGCACGAAATCCGCCCACACCTTGATGCTTTGCCCGTTTACCGTCACGACTCGATCGCCGACACGCAAGCCTGCACGTTGCGCGACGCCATCAGCGATTAATTGACCGATTTCGGCAGGTACTGCCGGTTCAAACAACTGCAGCCCCAATTGCGCCGACACATTGAACTTGCCGTCATCCAGCATCACACCGCCCGCATCGAGCTGGCGGAGAGTCCCGCCCGCCAGTTTTATCTGCAAGGGTTGATTTGCAGGCAGTGCGCGCACTAGAATCCAGTCCACATCGGCCCAGCTTTGTACCGGCTGACCCGCGATTTCACTGATTTCATCACCGCGGTGCAAACCGGCCACTGCAGCTGCAGACGCCGGCGCAGGCTCGGCCAATACCGGCTTGATCGCAGGCACGCCGTGCACAAACAACGCCCAGTACAGCAACACGGCCAACAGCAGATTAGCCACCGGCCCTGCAACGACAATCAACATCCGCGCCCAGACGCTTTGCCGGTTAAATGCTCGCCCCAGTTCGCCGGTAGCGACAGGCGCCTCGCGTTCGTCGAGCATTTTCACAAAGCCACCCAACGGAATCGCGGCTACCGACCACTCAGTGGCATCACGCCCCAGCGTTTGCTCAGCAAAGGCTTGCCAAAACCTACGGAAAAACGCAATACCTTGACGCCCACCCAGCGCGCTGCCAGATAATGCCCCAGCTCATGCACCACTACCAGCACGCCTAATGCAACAGCGAAAGCGAGTATGGTGCTCAGCAGATGCATTAGTTTATCGCTCGCGTTTGCAGATAGGCGCCGGCATCGCGCCGCGCTTGCGCGTCTGCTTCGACCAGGTCATCCAGAGAGCCCGGCTCTCCTGAGATGGCACGTGCCAGCGCATACTCGATACTTGCCGCAATATCGCCATAACCTGCTTGCCCTGCCAAAAACGCCGCCACTGCCGCCTCATTCGCCGCATTCAGTACCGCAGGCAGCATCCCGCCCTGGGCCAACGCATCGAATGCCAGTTTCAGGCAGGGGAAACGGCTGTAATCGGGCGCTTCGAAAGTCAAGCCGCGGCCAAACAGATCGAGTGCCGACACACCTGAATCTATTCGCTCCGGGAAGCCTAGTGCATAGGCAATGGGCGTGCGCATGTCCGGGTTGCCCAGTTGCGCTATGACAGAACCGTCCAGATAATCCACCATGGAATGGATCACGCTTTGCGGGTGGATCACCACCTGGATTCGCTCTGGCGCGGCATTGAACAGCCAATGCGCTTCGATGACTTCAAGGCCTTTATTCATCATCGTGGCCGAATCGACCGATATCTTTTTGCCCATCACCCAATTCGGATGCGTGCACGCCTGATCCGGGGTGACATGCGGCAGGTCATCCAATGGCAGGGTGCGGAACGGCCCACCCGATGCTGTCAGCAGAATGCGGCGTACTCCGCACGCAGCCAGATCGCCTTTGAATTCACGCGGCAAGGATTGAAAAATCGCATTGTGTTCGCTGTCGATCGGCAACAGTTCGGCTCCGCCTGCCGCAACTGCCTGCATGAACAGACGGCCTGCCATTACTAGCGTTTCCTTGTTCGCCAGAAGAATACGCTTGCCGGCATGTGCTGCGGCCATTGCCGGACGCAATCCGGCTGCCCCCACGATGGCCGCCATAACGGTATCCACCTCAGGCATGGAAGCAACCTGTTCAAGCGCCTCGATGCCGCACAGCACCTGCGTACTCACGCCAGCATCGCGCAACATACCGCGCAAACGCGCAGCCGCTCTCTCATCCAGCACCACAGCGTAACGCGGCTGATAACGACGGCATTGTTCAACCAGCTTTTCCAGTTGAGTGCTGGCTGTCAAGGCAACGATATTAAAACGTTCAGGATGACGGGCAACCACATCCAGAGTATTCACCCCTATCGTCCCGGTTGCACCCAGAATGGTCAGATTTTGTACTTTTGTCATAAAATTCGCTGCAATAAATCGGCATGCAACAGGATGAATGCAGCAATCGGCAAAGTTGAAGTAAGCGCATCGATACGGTCAAGTACGCCGCCATGTCCCGGCAAGATATTGCCGCTGTCTTTGACATTCGCCAGACGTTTCACCCATGATTCAAAAAGATCGCCCAGTATGCTCAAATACAGCATAACGACACCCAGCATCATGATCGGCAACGCCCAGGCATAAGGGTCGAATCTCGGCCCGCGCAACACCGCCAGCACGATTACGCCATATACTCCGACGGCGATGATTGCGCCGATCACACCCTCCCAGGTCTTGCCCGGGCTGATCGCCGGCGCCAGTTTATGCTTGCCGAATCGGCGTCCGGTGAAATAGGCTGCGGTGTCAGCGATCCACACCACACCCATTAACAGCAGCACCCACCACGGCCCCTGCTCGCGCAGTTCGACCAATGCCACCCACAAGGGCAACAGCACCAGCACACCCAGCGGCACGCGCAACCATGACGATCTGAGCTGCCAGCCTGCCGCCAGCCACAACGGCACGAACAGCAGCCACAACATCAGCGCGGCCAGATATATCCACACACTCAGATCGAAGAAATACACCACGCCGGCCAGCACCACATTTGCCAGGGCATAGCTCGCTCTTGCCGCCATCGAAAAACCTGAAAGCTTGCCCCATTCCAGCGCACCTATTCCCAACGGCACCAGCATCGCCATAGCCCACAAGGTATCCGGCAACAGGAATAGACAGGCGAGCAGACCGATCAACAACAAGGCAGCAGTCAATATACGTTTAAGTAACATGTTGTTTAAGTTGTTCGCTGGTTCGGCCAAATCGCCGCTCGCGCTGCTGGAAAGAGGTAATTGCCTGGTCCAGTGCAGCCGCGTCGAAGTCAGGCCACAAGGTTGAAGTAAAATACAGCTCAGTGTAGGCTAATTGCCACAAAAGGAAATTGCTGATGCGCTGTTCGCCGCCCGTACGAATGAACAAATCCGGTTCGGGAGCGTAATGCATCGACAGGTATGGCTCTAGATGATGTTCTGCCAGCGACTGTCCTGCCAGCTCCGGGTGATGCGCCATCAGCTTGGTCGCGGCTTGCAACACGTCCCAGCGCCCGCCGTAATTTGCCGCTATGGTCAGCGTAAGCCCGCCGTTGCCCGCGGTCAGCCGTTCGGAATCGTGTATTAGCTGTATAAGTTTGGGTTCAAAACGGGAAAGATCGCCTATCACTTTAAGGCGAACCTGATTTTTGTGCAGTTTGGTGACTTCGTGTTCCAGCGCATAGCGAAACAGTTCCATCAGCAATGATACTTCTTCTTCCGGACGCCGCCAGTTTTCGGAACTGAAAGCGAATAACGTCAGATACTTGACACCGCGCGCGGCGCAAGCCTTGATAACCTCACGCACCATTTCCACACCACGCTTATGACCCGCCACGCGCGGCATGAAACGCTTCTTCGCCCAGCGCCCATTGCCATCCATGATAATGGCAATGTGACGCGGGATTTCCGGGGACTCCGGAATAGCTTGCGTCGAACTGCTAAAAATATTCACGCTCAGACCGCCATCAGATCGGCTTCTTTAGCAACTAGTGCTTTATCCACTTCAGCGATGAACTTATCGGTTAATTTCTGAATATCTTCCTGTGCGCGGCGCTCATCATCTTCGCTGATAGCTTTATCCTTGAGCAAGCGTTTAAGTTGCTCATTTGCATCACGACGCACATTGCGTACCGCCACTTTGGCGTTTTCGCCTTCGGTCTTGACCACCTTGATCAAATCCCGGCGCCGCTCTTCGGTCAGTGCAGGCATCGGCACACGGATCATACTGCCCTGACTCGACGGATTCAGGCCCAAATCGGCGTCGCGTATCGCTTTTTCGACCGCACCGACCATTTTGGCTTCAAACGGCTGTACCGCTATAGTACGCGCATCCATCAGGGTGACGTTGGCCACCTGATTGATAGCCGCTGGATTGCCGTAATACTCGACCATGACATGATCCAGTATGCCCGGATGAGCACGTCCGGTACGCACCTTGCCCAGATCGCTCTTGAGCG
This sequence comes from Sulfuriferula sp. AH1, assembly GCF_002162035.1. Classification (NCBI taxonomy): domain Bacteria; kingdom Pseudomonadati; phylum Pseudomonadota; class Betaproteobacteria; order Nitrosomonadales; family Sulfuricellaceae; genus Sulfuriferula; species Sulfuriferula sp. AH1. The sequence continues at coordinate 870,098 of NZ_CP021138.1, read as the reverse complement.
ATTCCAGGCTCTTTGTCATTTTTTGTTCAGCGGTTTTCCTGACATCAGCAATCATGCAATCCTCCTCTCAACAATGTACTAACGTACCTTCGTCTTCACCCAGAACGAAGCGCGCCAATGCCCCGGCCTTGAAAATACTCAAAACGGCCAGCGGCATTTTTTGATCTCGGCACAGCGTAAACGCGGTGGCGTCCATCACTTTCAGATTCTTCTGTATCGCTTCATCGAAGCTCAGACGCTGATAACGTGTTGCACTTGCATTCTTATTCGGGTCATCAGTATATACGCCATCGACCTTGGTCGCCTTGATAACGATATCGGCGTTCATTTCCATGCCGCGCAAAGCAGCGGCAGTATCCGTGGTAAAGAACGGATTCCCGGTGCCCGCACCGAAAATCACTACGCGCCCTTCTTCCAGATAACGGATAGCCTTGCCGCGGATGTACGGCTCGGCAACCTGTTCGATATTCAGCGCAGATTGTACGCGACTTACCACGCCGTTGACACGAAAAGCGTCCTGCAACGCCAGTGCATTCATTACTGTTGCCAGCATTCCCATATAATCGGCAGTCGCGCGGTCCATGCCTGCCGCTGCAGGCGCGACACCGCGGAAAATGTTGCCGCCGCCGATAACGACGGCAACTTGCACCCCCATATCGACGACGGACTTCACTTCCTTGACGATACGGGTAATCGTGTCGCGGTTGATGCCGTAACTGTCGTCCCCCATCAAGGCCTCGCCGGAGAGCTTGAGCAATATACGCTTATACACTGGCGCACCCATGCTTACACCTTTGCAGCAGCAGCCACTTCAGCGGCGTAATCAACCACTTTCTTCTCGATGCCTTCACCCACTATAAACATGGTAAAACCGTTCACCTTGGCTTTTTTCTCAGCCAGTAATTTTTCCACAGTCTGGTCAGGATTCTTCACGAATGGCTGACCCAGCAACGTGACTTCAGCCAGATACTTGGCAACGCGGCCATCAACCATTTTAGCCACGATATCAGCCGGCTTGCCGGACTCTGCGGCCTGTGCCGTATAAATCTCGCGTTCCTTTTCGATCAGCTCAGGCGCTACCTGATCCTTGGACACACATACCGGCTTGCTGGCCGCGATATGCATTGCCAGATCCTTGCCCAGAACCTCATCACCATTCAGATCGACTATTACGCCGATTTTGGAGCCATGCAGGTAAGTTACCAGACGATCTGCCGTTGCATAATGCGCAATGCGACGAATCGTCAGATTTTCACCCAGCTTCATGATCAAGGCCTGGCGCACTTCCTCTACAGTACCGCCCGTCATCGTCATCGACGACAATGCAGCGATGTCGGTACAGTTCTGCTCGGCCGCCAATTGCGCCACCGCCTTGGCAAACGCCAGGAAATCGTCATTCTTGCCGACGAAATCGGTTTCGCAGTTGACTTCAACCAGAGCACCGGTTTTGCCGTCGGCACTGATAAATGCGCCGATCACGCCCTCAGAACCGCCGCGACTGGCGGCTTTACTTGCCTTGGCGCCGCTCTTGATGCGCAGCAGATCCTCTGCTGCAGTCATGTCGCCGTTGGTCTCGGTCAACGCTTTTTTGCATTCCATCATGCCCAGGCCAGTACGCTCGCGCAAATCCTTAACCATACCCGCTGTAATTTCAGCCATGCTTTGCTCCTTAAATTGATTCAATACAAAATTTACAAAAAAAGGGGCGAAAGCCCCTTTTCGTTAAGCATTTTGGCGATTATTGCGCCGAAGCCGCTTCTTCAGCAACTTCAACGAATTCTTCGCCTTCGCCCAGAATCTCGCCAATCGACTGGCTACGACCTTCCAGCACGGCATCTGCAACGCCACGCGCATACAGGCGAATTGCACGGCTGGAGTCATCGTTACCCGGAACGATATAGTTCACGCCAGCCGGGCTGTTGTTGGTATCAACCACGCCGATCACGGGAATACCCAGCGCATTGGCTTCAACCACGGCGCCTTTCTGATAACCCACGTCGATAACGAAAATCGCGTCAGGCAAAGCGACCATATCCTTGATGCCGCCCAGACTGCGGTTCAGCTTGTCGAGCTCACGCTGCAATACCAGCGCTTCCTTCTTGGGGATTTTTGAGCTTTCGTCGCCCAACAGCGCTTCCAGATCCTTCAAACGCTTGATGGATTGCTTCACGGTCTTGAAGTTGGTCAGCATGCCGCCCAGCCAGCGGTTGTCCACATAAGGCATGCTAGCGCGCTCAGCTTCTTCACGGACGATCTCACGTGCAGAGCGCTTGGTGCCCACAAACAATACAGTACCCTTGTTGCCAGCCAGCTTGCGCACGAATTTCAGCGCATCCTGGAACATAGGCAAGCTTTTTTCCAGGTTGACGATATGGATTTTGTTACGATGACCGAAAATGTACGGCGCCATTTTCGGGTTCCAGAAACGGGTTTGGTGACCGAAGTGGACACCGGCTTCCAGCATTTGACGCATAGTAATAGACATGATAATTTCCTTTTAGGGTTAAGCCTCCAGCCGTCGCCTACATTCTCATCGAGAACACCCTAAGCATTGGCGGCTGTGCGAATTTTGTTATCCAGCAGCAAAATAACAAGCTCGAAATTATAACACAGCAAGCGCATGCGGAGCAATGCAATCACCACACTCTGCCATAACCCACCAATCCCATCAATGCGCGCACCAGACCCAATGCCATGCTGGGTAAAATACGCTGATACCATGACCGCCGTTGCCAGTCATCGGATAGCACCATCGTCCCACCATCCGTCATGGCCGCCTGCAAACCCTGCTGCAGGGTAAGCGCGAAATCGCCGCCCTCAATCACCAGATTAGCCTCTCGCGCAAGCAACAGGCTCAGTGGATCGATATTGCTCGAGCCGACCGTTGCCCAGAACTCATCGATCACGGCCACCTTAGCATGCAAAAAACTCTTGCGGTATTCGCATATATGCACCCCCGCCTCCAGCAGCTGTCCATACAAGGCGCGCGAAGCATAATGCATTAACCGGTACTCTATTCTGCCCTGCAACAGCAACGTCACTTTCACACCGCGTCCGGCGGCTTCGACAAGGGCACGACGAAAACGCATACCGGGCAGGAAATAGGCATTGGCGATCAAAATGCTTTCGCGCGCACCGGCAATCGCCGCCATATATGCCTGTTCAATGTCGCGCCGATGCCTGAAATTATCCCGCACCAGGAATGCGACCTCATCCCGTCCCGCCGCTTCCGTGAATATCGCCATATGCGGCCGGTGGTGCCAGGCGACCTTATTCTGCGACCATCGCACCAGCGACCATAATCGCCGCACGTCCGGCACTATTCTGCTAAGGATGGGTCCCTGCACGCGCGCCGCATAATCAAACCGGGGCGGAATCTGCCCCGGCGTATCCATATCATCGATAATATTGATGCCGCCAATAAAAGCCACTTTGGCGTCGATCACCACCACCTTGCGATGCAGGCGTCGCAAACGATAGCGGCGCAACGCCAGCCAGCCCGGCTCGGGACGAAACACCAGCCAATCCACACCGGCGTCGCGCATACCCCTGACCAGTTCCGGCGACAACCCGTATGAACCGAATCCGTCGACCAGCACGCGTACGCGCACGCCACGCCGCGCCGCGCGGGACAGCGCTTCGGCAATCATGCGGCCGGTCGCGTCGCCGGCAAAAATATAGGTTTGCAAATCCACTTCATGCTGCGCCGCATCAATCGCATCGCGCAAGGCCGGAAAATACGCCAGGCCACATTCCAGCAGATCCACTCTGTTACCCGGCAGCAGATAACCTCTCATGACGCGCCCAGCGTCGCGCGCAATACGGCATGATCGGAACGATGCCAGTTATCCAGGCCATGCAGCACCTCGGCTTCATGCACTTTCCAGCCACGTACATAAATCCTGTCCAGTGACAATAGCGGCAACCGGGCCGGAAAACTGCGCGCCGCCTTGCCGTGCATAGTTACGAAAGCCTCCTGCAAACCCAGATCGCGAGCAAATTCGCGGCCTGCATGTCCGCGCCAGTCGTTAAAATCTCCGGCGATAATCAATGGCGCCGTCTCCGGCACAGCTTCCCGCACCCGTCGCCGCAACATCGCCAACTGCTGTCTGCGGCTATGCTCGAACAAGGCCAGATGCACGCAAAACGCATGCACTTCGAGCTCGATTCCGGGCATCGCGATTACCGCATGCAGCAAACCGCGCGACTCCAATGCGTGCGCTGAGATATCCAGATTCTCCCAGCGCACTATCGGGTAGCGCGACAGGATCGCATTGCCGTGATGACCTTCGTCGTATATCGCGTTCTTGCCATACGCATAATCCGGCCATACCTGCTCCGCCAGGAACTCATACTGCGGCGCAGCCGGCCAATGCTGCCAGCGCTGCGCGTGCCCCAGATGACTGCCCTGCACCTCTTGCAGAAACACGATATCCGAATTCAGCGCACGCAAGCGTTCGCGCAGATCATGAATCACCATGCGCTGATTGAAATGCGAAAATCCCTTATGAATGTTATAGCTGGCGATGCGCAGTAAATTACTCATGAATAGATAATAGCAAGCGTTCGCACGCGCTACAATCTTCAGCAAATTTCAGATTCTTCCTGCGGCAGTATCAGGCGGCAGCCAATACGCGAGCTTGTGACAACGGCATGGCACGACGGTCCACATAAAAACTCGAACCTGATATTTTCTTGGCTGCCTTTTTCACTTCAGTAGCCGCCGCTGCAATTTCATGACATTCACGATACTGATTCCGCCCTACCGGCACTGCACCGATAGACAACGTAGGGAAATTGTATTCAGCCCGATTACCGCGCCTGTCCTCGGCCACATAACAGCCATCGCCCAGATTCTCGTGCTGCAGATAAGATTGCACTGCATTGTCGAACGCCTGCAGGATAGCCTGGCAACGCGGTTCCCAATCCGGACTCTGAAACAGCACAAAGAAATCGTCTCCGCCGATGTGTCCCACGAAATCGATGTCCTTGTCCGCATGATTGATCAGCACATTGGCAGTCAGCTTGATCAGCTCATCGCCGCGACTGTAGCCAAATACGTCATTAAAAGGCTTGAACCAATCGAGATCGACATAGCACGCGCAAAAATTCTGACCGTTACCCAGCAGCAATTCAATCTGCTCGTTGACCGGCACATTCCCCGGCAGCATCGTCAGCGGATTGGCATAACGCGCCTCCTGAATCTGCAATTTGGTCATTTCCTGCATCAGCGCAAAATTCGAGCCGACACCGACATAAGCGCCTTCCCGCACCAGGATGAACCCGTCGGCAAAGCGCTTCTGGCCCTGCATCAGCACCAACTGGCTCAATGCAACCACCGGCATTTCCACATCCACGATCAGCGGGGTTTTTTCCATGAAAACCGTACAGGATTTGCGGCTATACAAATCACGCACATAACCATGCGAAAATTTATCCACCATCGTGCGATTCAACAATCCGACCGGCACTTTGCCATCCAGCACCGGCAATACATTCAGTTCCGGATTGGCCAGCAGGATTTTAAGGGCGTCCTCGCTTGCGGTCTGCACTGTCACCGTTGGCACTTCGGTCAGCAGCAAGCGCGCCTGACGTCCCCGCTGCAGCACCATTTTCGACCACGGATTGGCACTGATCAGCGCCTCGTCCAGACATGCCTGTGCCGCCGCGCTGGGCCTGCTTTCGGGATGCACAACCGGCCGCCCGATGAAATAGCCCTGCCCAAGGCAAATCCCCATTTCCTTCAGAATCAGCAACTCGGCCCGATGTTCTATCCCTTCGGCGATAATGATCGCGTTACTTTTTTCCGCGATTTGCTTGAGTGAACGCACGAACTGCAACTTCACCGGATCCTTGTCGATGCCGGTAACGAAATGCTTGTCCAGCTTGACAAAATCGGGGCGCACATCAGACCACAAACGCAGGCTGGAGAAGCCCTCGCCCAGATCGTCCAGCGCGATTTTGAAGCCGCGCTCGCGCAATGTCATCAATCCGGCAACGACCGACTCGTTATCCATTTGCGGCGAGCCTTCGGTGATCTCGAACACCACCCGCCCATTCAATTCGCTATGCTCGCCTATCAGATCCTTCAGCAAAGGGTCAGACAATGCGCCCGCCAGCAGTGCGAAAGGGCTGATATTGACGAACAACCTGCCCGGTAGCACCGCCTGGATAAACTGCGTCATCACCGTATAGATACACAGCATCTCCAGCCGCACCAGCAGCTCGGTACGCTCGGCCGCGCGGAACAAGGCCTGTGGCAAATGCAGTTCGCTCCCTATCGGACCACGAATCAGGCCTTCGTAACCGATTATCTCACCATGATGCAAATCCATGATGGGCTGAAACAGCGGATGCAATGCCTGCCTATCCAGAATATCAAGCAATATTCCACGTTGTATCATGTGACTTTCCCTCAATCTATCTAGTCCCACAAAATACTGCATAAATATTACAAATTAACGACAAGCGCCCATTTCCGCCGAATTCGCGTTAAGATAATGCTTAAATACAATGCTAAGGATCGTGCATGGCCCGCCCAGAAAAAATCCGCCTCGGGGAATTACTCGTTCGACAAAAGCTGCTGTCCGAAACCCAGCTGCAACTGGCGCTGGAAGAACAAAAAAAGAGCGGACGCAAGCTTGGCCGCTTTCTGGTCGAGAACGGCTTCATCACCGAAGACCAGATAGCCGATGCCGTTGCCAGGCAGCTCAACATCCCGTTTATCCATCTCAAGAGTTACAGCATCAAGCCCGACACCACGCGCCTGCTACCGGAAATGCAGGCACGGCGCTTCCGCGCCATCATCCTGGAAGACCGCGGCGACAGCGTTTTCGTCGGCATGAGCGACCCGACGGATCTGTTCGTGTATGACGAAATCGCACGCGTTGTCAAAAAGAACATCGAACTGGCCGTCGTCAACGAAAACGCATTGCTGCAAACCATCGACCGCATCTATCGTAAAACCGGCGAAATCACCGACCTTGCGCGCGAACTGGAACAGGATCTAGGCGACAGCTACGTCGATTTCGGCTTGGGCACCAGCCCGGGCAGCGAGGATGCCCCTGTCGTCAAACTACTGCAATCGGTGTTCGACGATGCCACCCAGGTTCGCGCCTCGGATATCCACATCGAACCGCAGCAGGATGCGCTGCATATCCGCTTCCGTATCGATGGCGTGCTCAACCTGCAAACCCGTGCCGACATCAAGATCGCCCCGGCGCTGGCATTGCGCCTCAAGCTCATGTCCGGGCTGGATATTTCCGAGAAACGCCTGCCGCAGGACGGCCGCTTCGCCATCAAGGTCAAGCAGCAGTCCATCGACGTGCGTATCTCCACCATGCCCACCCAGTACGGCGAATCGGTGGTCATGCGCCTGCTCAACCAGGGCGGCAACACGCTCGACCTCAATGCCATCGGCATGCCGCCGGCGATGCTTGCCCGTTTCCGGGCAATCCTGAAACGCCCCAACGGACTCATCCTGGTAACCGGTCCGACCGGCAGCGGCAAGACCACAACGCTATACGGCGCACTGTCCGAGCTCAACAGCCCGGAACTCAAGGTCATCACTGTCGAGGATCCGGTAGAGTATCGCCTCCCCGGCATCAATCAGGTTCAGGTCAACGACAAGATCGAGCTCGACTTCGCCCGCGTGCTACGCGCCGCGCTGCGTCAGGATCCAGACGTCGTGCTGGTAGGCGAAATGCGCGACCAGGAAACCGCACAGATCGGCATGCGCGCCGCAATGACCGGCCACCTGGTACTCTCCACCCTGCACACCAACGACGCCGCCAGCACGCCCATCCGCCTGATGGACATGGGCGTGCCGCGCTACATGGTCGCCACCTCGATACAGGCGGTATTGGCGCAGCGTCTGGTACGCATCATCTGCGACAGCTGCAACGAAGCCTATACGCCGGCCCCTGCCGAGCATCTCTGGCTCAAATCGGAGCTGGGCGACGCTGTCGATACCAACAATTATCAGCACGGCAAGGGCTGCACCAATTGCAACCATACCGGTTTCAACGGCCGTATCGGCGTCTATGAGATGCTGGAAATCACCAATGCAGTCGCCGAAGCCGCCAACCAGCCCGACCCCGCCGTCTTCCTGCACGCCGCCGAACAGCAGATGGCGGGCAACACCCTGCGCCGCCACGCCATCAATCTTGTTACCGCAGGCAAAACCACCGTAGCCGAAGCCATGCGCATCAGCAACCAGTTCGATGAATAATGCGATTGGAATTCCCTTGCGCGACCCACTTTGCCATTTGACCGACGACTAGCCGCCCATGCCATTTTTTGCCTATAAAGCCCGCAACACCCGCGGCGAACTCGTAGAAGGCACGCTGGAAAGTGCCGACAGCGGCAGCGTCGCCGACCTGCTCATCAATACCGGCGTCACCCCGGTCGACATCCGGGCCACCGCCGACCCGCATGCCAAAACCGACGACAACTGGTGGAAAAAGCTGACCGAAGTCAAAGTCACCGCCATCGACGTACAATTATTCAGCCGCCAGATATACACCCTGCTTAAAGCCGGCGTGCCCATCATGCGCGGCCTGGCCGGTCTGCAGGAATCCGCGGTCAACAAGACCTTCGCCGGCGTCATCCAGGATCTGCGCGAATCGCTGGATGCCGGACGCGAACTGTCCGCCGCGATGCAGCGCCACCCTACCGTATTCTCGGCGTTTTATCTGAGCATGATCCGCGTCGGCGAAATGACCGGGCGTCTGGAAGAAGTGTTCCTGCGCCTGTTCGACCACCTCGAATTCGAACGCGAAATGGGCGAACGCGTGCGCACCGCCTTGCGCTATCCGTCGTTCGTCGTCATCGCCATGGCCGTCGCCATCGGCGTCATCAACCTGTTCGTCATCCCCGCTTTCGCCAAGGTCTACGCCGGTTTTCATGCCGAGCTGCCGCTGGTCACGCAAATCCTTATCAACACCTCGAATTTCATGGTGAATTACTGGGGGCTGATGCTGGCGATCCTCATCGGCTGCGTCATTGCGTTCAAATACTATATCGGCACCGAAGCGGGCCGCTACCGTTGGGACAAAACCAAACTGCGCATCCCCATCGCCGGCAAGATCATCCTAAAGGGCACGCTGGCCCGCTTCGCCCGCAGCTTCGCGCTCGCCAGCAAGAGCGGCGTGCCTATCATCCAGAGCCTCAACGTCGTCGCCCAGACCGTCGATAACGCCTACATCGCCAGCCGCATCGAACAAATGCGCGACGGCATCGAGCGCGGCGAAAGCATCCTGCGCACTGCCGCCACCGCCAGCGTATTCACCCCGGTGGTACTGCAAATGATCGCCGTCGGCGAAGAAACCGGCGATCTCGACAACCTCATGGAAGAAATCGCGCAGATGTACGAGCGCGAGGTCGATTACGAACTGAAAACCCTATCCTCGCAAATCGAGCCTATCCTCATCATCGGCCTGGGTGTACTGGTACTGATACTGGCGCTGGGCGTATTCCTGCCGATCTGGGATCTGGGCAAGGTCGCCCTGCACAAATGAACCCCGACTTATACAAAATAATGGAGACAAATGACATGCAAAACAAACAAGCCGGTTTCACCCTGATCGAGCTGGTCGTCGTCATCACCATCCTCGGCATACTGGCAGCCATCGCACTGCCCAGATTCACCGCCATCCAGGCCGATGCCAGGCTCGCCAAGATGAACGGCGCGATGGGTTCGGTCAAAGCCGCAGCCGCCATGGCGCACGCCACCCTGCTCACCCGCGGTTACAGCAGCAGCTACACCAGCAGCGTATCCCCATTCAGCATTGAAGGCACCGCAGTGGTTTACACCAACGGCTATCCGACTCAGGCAACCATCGTACCGCTCGCCGGACTCACCGAACCCGATTATGTGATTACCGGATTGACCCTGCCGGCGATCGCCGCCGCCGATGCCAACCATACCGGCGGCACGGCAGACTGCACCATCAGCTATACCGCCCCGCAGCGGCCGATACCCTGCCAACCTATACCGTGAATGCCACACTAGCCATGTGCTCTTAAGAATTGTATGATTCAGCCGTAACAACAATAAATTGCTACACACTCTTACCATAGCTCAGGGAACTCATTATGAAACAGACTCAAACCGGTTTTACCTTGATCGAATTAGTCGTCGTGATCGTTATTTTGGGGATTTTGGCTGCGACGGCTTTGCCGAAATTTATTGATCTATCTGCAGACGCATCTCAAGCCGCCGTTGATGGCGTTGCTGCTGGCATTTCTTCAGCTTCCGCAATCAACTATGGGGCACGTAAAGTAAATGCTACAAAAGGACAAGCTGTAAATAATTGCTATAATGCAACTAGTGGAACTAGCGCAGCAACGCTGCTCCAAGGTGGTTTACCAGCCGGTTACACAATCGCGACCGCTGCAATTACCGCAGACAGTACAGTATCCTGTACTGTCACAGGTCAAAATGGCAAAACGGCAACTGCGTCAGTGACTGGCATTAACTAATATACTTAACAATACTCATCTCTGTTGCATCATCAAGCAAACATAAAGCCCAACATACTTCGATGTTGGGCTTTATGTTTACAGATCGGATATTAATAATGAGTAGGCTCAAGTTTAGGAAATTAGCTTTCTCCAAAAACGCGAACGCCATGTATTATGCTGCACACTGCAATATCAATATATCCTTACCAAAAAAGATAAACGGTTTCACCCTAATCGAGCTCATCGTTGTCATCGTCATCATCGGCGTACTGGCCGTTGCCGCCATCCCGCGCATGTTCGACCGCAGCACCTTCGACAGCCGCGGCTTCTACGACGAAACCATCTCCGCACTGCGTTATGCGCAAAAAGCCGCGATTGCCCAGCGCCGTACTGTCTGCGCCACATTCACCGCTACCAGCCTGACCCTGACTATCGCCTCGGCCGCCAGTTCCGCCACGTGCGACACCCCTCTCGCCAACCCGGTCGGCGGCAGCCCGTTTACCGTCACCCCGCGCTCGTCCGGGATCGCGTACTCTACCCAGCCGACCGACTTCACCTTCAACGCGCTGGGTCAGGCCAGCGGCGGACAAACCGTACAAATCACTGGCGCCAGCAGCAACATCGTCATTGAGCAGGATACCGGCTATGTGCACAGTTAAGCGCCAATCCGGTATCTCGCTGATCGAGCTGATCATTTTCATCGTTATCGTCAGCACCGCTGTCGCCGGGGTGCTGTCGGTAATGAATATCACGACACAGCACAGCGCCGACCCGATGCTGCGCAAGCAAGCGCAAGCCATCGCCGAATCGCTGCTGGAAGAAATCGAACTACAGCCGTTCACCTATTGCGATCCTGACGACCCCAATGCGGCGACCGCGACCAGTGTCGCTGGCTGCACTATCCCCGAAGGCATGGGGCCGGAACCCGGCGAAACACGCTACGCTACGCCGCAATTCGACAACGTCAACGACTATGCCGGCTTCGTCATGTCCGGCATCAACGACATCACCAATACCCCCATCGGGGGCTTGAGCGGCTACACCACAAGCGTTGCCATTGCCAATGATGGTGCGAGCTTTTCCCTGCCGACCGATGCCGTGCTTAAAATCGATGTCACAGTCACTGCCGGCAACGACAGCCTGACGCTCAGCGGTTATCGTTTCCGTTACGCCCCGAACGCGGTACCCTGATGATGTCCATGCAAACCTTACCCGCCCCACCCCAGCGCGGTTTTACCCTGATCGAGGCCATCGTTGTCATCACCATCACCGCCATCATCGCAGCTGTGGTGGCCGTTTTCATCCGCGCACCGGTGCAAGGCTATTTCGACAGCGTGCGCCGTGCCGAACTCACCGACACCGCCGACACCGCAGTACGCCGCATCGGCCGCGACCTGCATCTGGCGCTACCCAACAGCGTGCGCGTGACCACCAACGGCAGTGCGTATTACCTGGAGTTTTTACTCACCAGCGGCGGCGGACGCTATCGCGCCGACACACCCGGCGACCCGCTCGATTTTACTACCGCAGACACCGGCTTCGACGTGCTCGGCCCGCCGGTCACCACCACGGCCGGGGAAATGGTCGCCATCTACAATCTGGGCATCACCGGCGCTGACGCTTACGCTGGCGATAACACCAGCGCAATTACCGGCACGCTTGGCGGCGCATCCAACATTCCCATCGCCCCTAAACAATTCCCGTTTGCCTCGCCCAGCAACCGTTTTCAGATCATCCAATACCCGGTGACTTATGCCTGCGACCCTGCGGCGGGCACGCTGACCCGCTACTGGAACTACCCTATAAGTGCAGCTCAACCTACCGGTTTTGGCAGCAGCTCCGGCGCGCTATTGGCCAAAAACGTCAGCGCCTGCAGTTTCTCGTACACGCAACAAGTCGTCACCCAGCGCGCAGGACTGGTCTCGGCGACACTGCAGCTCAGCCAAAACGGCGAGTCGGTGAATTTATATTATGAAGCCCATGTCAGCAATGCGCCCTGATTCCCAGCGCGGCTTCTCCATCGTCTCCGCGATCTTCCTGCTGGTCGTGCTCTCGGCGCTGGGAGCGTTCATGCTCACTTTCTCCAACGTCCAGCAAATGACTTCTGCGCAAGACCTGCAAGGCAGCAGGGCCTATCAGGCCGCACGTGCCGGCATGGAATGGGGCGCATATCAGGTGCTGAGGAATAGCGGCAGCTGCAATGCCGGCAGCAACGTTGCGCTGGGCGGCAACCTGGCTAGTTTTACCCTTACGGTCGGCTGTACCAAAACTGTTTATACCGAGGGCGGCAATGCCGTCAATCTCTACCAGATCACATCTACGGCAAGTTCCGGCACGGTTGGCAGCACCACTTATATTGAGCGCCAGTTACAGGCGACCATAGGAAATTGAAGGCATCTCCATGAATATGAACGACACAAGCAACATTACCCGCAAGCGCAGAAAATTTGGGCTAATTTCTTTTTGTGTAACATTGCCCAAACTGCCGGCGCTCCGATTGATCCTGCTTGCCTGTCTGTCGGTACTGACACATGGCGCGCAAGCCATGACTTACGCCAACGTATCCATCCCCTTCACCTGGATCGACACTACCGGCCATACCAAGGTCGGCTACAACACCGCACCCTACAAATTCAACAATACCGGCGGCTGCGGCACCACGCCACCCGTCCTGGACGACACGCTCTCCGACAACATTCCTATCGGCTTCACTTTCACGTACGGCGGCGCGGGTTTTACCCAGGCGCGCATCATGACCAACGGTCGCCTGCAGTTCAATAACAATACCACCTGCGGCTACGGCAGCCCGGTGACGCAGCTGCCCTATCCCAATTCCGGCCTCAATTACACCATGCGGATCTACGGCAATGACCTTGATCCGACACCGCAGGCAGACGCCCCTTATTCGACCGCATGCAAACTCACCTCTACCTGCTACATCAGTTATGCCACCATAGGCACGGCACCTAATCGGCAGTTTGTCGTTACCTGGAATAACATTCCGGAATGGGCAGCAGGAGGTTCCACCAGCGGAAACTATAATTTGCAACTTATCCTGAACGAGAACGGCACGTTCATCTATCAGTACGGGGTTGATGTTCCCGGCCCCCAGGCCTCGCTCGGCCAAGTGGGATGGCAGGTAAGCCCGACCGACTACGAGGTTCCCGGTGTCGGGCTGCCGGCCAATAACAGCGCGATTCTCTTTTACATTCCGAATCCGATTGCCCAGTACCATTTCCAGCAGTCCGCCTGGACAGCACCCGGCCAGGTACTGGACACCAGCGGCAGTAGCCCTGCTTATAATGCGACCGCTTTGGGAGGTGCGACTCCCGGCCCGGGCTATGCCTGTAATGGTGCGGTTATCCCGGTCAATAACGGCGCCATCGTCGATGGCATTGACACCGGCATTTCCGTTCCGACGACGCTTGGAGGGGCTGGCACCATTGATTTCTGGTACAAAGCCAATGACGCATGGAAAGGCGGCGGCGATGCGCAGCTTCTCGATGCATCCATCAGCAACGGCGAATGGTTTTTTGCAACGAAACTTAACAACAGCGATGTACGCTTCGTCATTACCGATTCCACCGGAACGATACGCTCCGCTGAAACAGCGACGAACAATATCGCCGCCGGAACCTGGACGCATATTGCACTCACATGGAATTTCAATGCGCTGGCTGCCAGCAACAGCGACCATCTGAGCATTTACATCAACGGCACGCAGAAAGCGTTATCGGCATTCACCACCAGCGGCACGGTTTCATCGCAGCTCGGCACGCTTTATCTGGGTGATAACAGAAGCAGTTTCACCGGCTCCAACGGCACAAAGAGCTCGGCGAACGGCACCTTGGACGAGTTCAACATCTACAATATGGAAGGCAGCCTGGTGTTGATTCAACGCGACATGAGCTACGCCACCAGCTGCGGTCCCGACCACTACGAACTATCCCTGCCGAGCAGCAGTATCAGCTGCCTGCCTGCCACAGCGACAGTGACCGCCTGTGCCGACAACAGCAGCCCATGCACCAACGCATTCGTGACAGCGAGCGGCACGACGGCCACGCTGGCAACCAGTGCCGGGACACTGGCCAATCCGACAGTCACCTTCGGCACGACCGGGACGGCGACTACCACACTCAGTTACCCGACGGCAGCCAACGGCGCAGCCGTATCGGTGACACTCACCGGCGAACAAGCCGCAGCCGCCTATCCCAACAAGTGTTGCCCGGACGGGATCAACTGTGCAACTGGAAATAGCTGCTCCACCACGTTCAATACGGCCGGCTTCATCTTCTCCGGTGCAGCCAATGGAATGACGTTCGCTATTCCGGCCCAGGTGGCGGGTGTATCTTCCGGCAGCTATTATTTACGCGCAGTGAGAACGAATACCAGCACCCAGGCTTGCGAGGCGGCATTGCAAGGAACAACTGCCGTCAACTTCGCCTACGAATGCAATGACTCAGCCACGTGCTACAACGCCAATCTGATGAGCGTAAACGGCGGGACTGCGACCACCATTGCACGCAACAACAACGGCAGCGTATCGAGTTACCTGCCGGTGAACATGAATTTCGACGCGAACGGCAATGCGCCCTTTACCCTCAATTACGGCGACGCAGGCAAAGTAACGCTCCATGCCAGCAAGACGGTAAACGCAACCACGTTGTCCGGCGCATCCAATGCGTTTGTGGTCAAGCCCTACAGCTTCGTACTGTCCGGCATCAAGCGCAGCGCCGACAATGTCGCCAATCCGGCAGCCATTAATGCCGCAGGCCCGGTATTCATCAAAGCTGGCGACCCGTTTTCAGCAACGGTCACCGCGATCACGGCAACAGGCAGCGTGACACCGAACTATGGGCAGGAAACAACGCCGGAGAACGTGAAATTGACTACAGTGCTCGTTCCGGGCCTTGGTCTGACCAATAATCCGGCAATCAACGGCGCGTTTGGCACATTCACCAATGGCACGGCAAACGGCACCGGTTTTAGCTGGCCGGAAGTTGGCATTATCACCCTCACGCCCGATGTGGCCGACGGTGACTATCTCGGCGCAGGTAATACTACGGGAACGGCGAGCGAGAATGTCGGCCGTTTTACGCCGCATCATTTCGAAACCCTGGTCACCCAAGGCTGTACCGCGGGCAATTTCACGTATTCAGCGCAACCGTTTACCGTGCAGATAACCGCCAAAAACAGCCTGACTACCCCGGCCACGACGGCCAATTACAATGGCGCGAGCAATTTCGCCAAACAAGTCACGCTGACGGATGGCAGCGCCATGACGGCCGGAACATTCAGCAACAACACGGTGGCAGCCAGCAGCTTTGCCGGGGGTGTCGCGACAACCGCAACACCCCAATACACGTTTACCAGTCCGGCGACAGCACCGGCAACGATCACCCTGCGCGCCACCGATAGCGACGGCATATCGTCATCCGGCTACGCCGAAGGCAGCGCAGCCATCCGCAGCGGCCGCATCAAACTCAGCAATGCCAGCGGTTCAGAAGCGCTCGCCCTGCCCGTGCCCATGGTGGCGCAGTACTACAACGGTACCACTTTTGTCACCAATACTGCGGATAGCTGCACATCGGTACCGGTGCCAACGAAAGCAAACTCGGGCTTGCAGACCACATTGACCACGACCGCAAGCTTGGCATCACCATTCATTGCGGGTAACGGCAAGCTGCAATTATCCAAACCCAATGCACAAGGCCATGTCGACATCACCATCGCTGCGCCCGGCTGGCTGCAATACAACTGGAAAGGCGCAGGCCTGACCAACCCGACCGCACGCGCCACCTTCGGCATCTACAAAAATGCAAATGAATTCATCTATATGCGCGAGATGTATTAAGAAAATTGACAATACATTGCTTTTGCTTTAATTTTCATACAATTACTTAAAAAATAGATAAAAAATGGGGCTTTTCTCAAAAATCAGGAAAACTCAGGGATGGATGGTTTTTGAACTACAGGCAGATGGTATTTGCGTTACCCGCGTCACGCGCACGGCCCATGCCAGACCCAAGGTGCAACTGGCCGTTTTTTACCCGTTCGCGCAAACCGAAGCCTCCGCACTGCTTTCCCGTATCCACAAGGAACTGCATGCCAAGCGCTACGAATGCAGCCATTTGCTCAGCCCGGGCGAATACCAGATATTGACGGTCGAAACTCCAGGCGTGCCACAGGAAGAGCTCAAGACCGCGGTACGCTGGCTGCTCAAGGATATGCTCGACTATCATGTCGACGACGCCACCATCGACGTGCTCGATATCCCGGTGGACAAAAACGCGCCGGCACGCAAAGCCATGATGTATGTCGTCGCCGCGCGCAACCAGCTTATCGCCCAGCGACAGACGCTATTCGACAGCGTGCAGATCCCGCTGAAAGTGATCGACATCCCCGAACTGGCGCAACGCAATATCGCCAGCCTGATTGCGCCTGCCAATCGCGGGCTGGCATTGCTGTCCTTCGACCAGAACGGCAGTTTGCTGACTATCTCTTTCAACGGCGAGCTGTATCTGTCACGGCGGCTGGACATCAACCTGACGCAGCTCGGCTCCGTTGACGGCGAGCAACAAGGCAACCTGTTCGAAAAGCTCACGCTCGAATTGCAGCGTACGTTCGACCACATCGACCGGCAATACCATTTCATCAATCTGGCCAAACTGGTATTGACGCCAGCGACGCCGGAAATGTCCGCATTATCGACCTATCTTACCGACAACCTGTATATCCCGGTGGAAACACTCGAGCTATCCAGCATATTCGACCTTCCTCCCGAATTACTGCCGATCCAGCAACAATCCCGTTTCCGGACAAGCATGGGTGCAGCCTTGCGTTATGAGGACAAAACCCCGTGAGTCAGCAGATAAACTTATGCAATCCGCTGTTCCGCAAACAGGAACAATATTTCTCCGCGGCCACCATGGCGCAATCGGTCGGCCTGATCGTGCTGGGCTGTTTGCTGTTCTACGCATATCTGGGCTACCAGTCACGTGCGCTGACGCGGCAAACCGCAGAAATGAGCCGGATGCGCGATACCACCCAGCATCAACTGACGATGCTGGCGGCAACGGTGGCGGCACGCAAACCCGACCCATCCCTGGTTGATGCCGTCGTCAGAGCCGAACAGGAAGTGCATGCCCGCGAGGTGCTGCTCAGTCTGCTGCAGCAAGGCGAATTAGGCAATCAGACCGGTTTTTCAAATTATTTCAAAGCCTTGTCGCACCAAACGGTCAGCGGCCTGTGGCTAACCGGATTCGACGTCATCGGCACCGGCGATCAGATCACGCTCAGCGGCCGCGCCTTGCAAGCCGCATCGATCCCCGAGCTGATACAACGGCTGAAAACCGAGCCGGCATTTGCCGGAGCGCATTTCGCCACCCTTGATATCCATCATCCGAAAGCGCCGAACCCCAGCGCAGGCACGCCCGGTACGCCACTGCCCTATATAGAGTTCACTCTGGGAAAAACAGAAGGCAAAACAGAATCGGGGCAACCTGAATGAAGGCATTAAAGAACTACTGGCTAAATCTGGCGAACCGGGTCGATGCCTTGAGCATGCGCGAGCGCATCATGGTTTTCGCCGCGATTGTGGTGGTATTGCTCGCGCTTATGAACGCGCTGCTGATCGGCCCTTTGCTCGCACACCAGAAGCAATTGGCCGAACAGATCGTGCAATCGCAACAAACTGCAGCGGCAATGCAAACACAAATTCAGGATTTGCTCAAAATCAGCAATATCAATCCCGATATCACATTGCAGTTAAAACTCGCCCAACTGCGCAATCAGGCGGCAAACAGCGGAAAAAATCTGGATGACATCCAAAGCAAGCTTGTAGCGCCGCAGCAGATGCCCGCCTTGCTCGAAGATATCCTGCGGCGCAACCAGAGCGTACATCTGATCGCGCTGAAAACGCTGCCCGTCGAAATACTGAGCGCCAAATCCGCGGCCGATGCCGGCAACCATATCTACAAACACGGGGTTGAGATCACCGTTACCGGCGACTATCTCGATCTCACCCGCTATTTAAGCGCAGTGGAAGCCTTGCCGTGGCGCATGTTCTGGGGCAAGGCCGGACTCAGCGTGGACGACAGCCACACAGTCACGCTTAAGCTGCGCCTCTACACATTAAGTCAGGATAAAGCATGGCTCAGCATTTAGGTTTGCGCATTCGCTGGATACAGGCGGCGCTGTGGGCCGGCATTGCCACCGCCAGCTTTGCCGACATTCCCCGCGACCCGACGCAACCGCCCGCAGGAATCGATGCCGCAGGTGCCAGGACCGGCCCTGCTGCCGAAACACAGATTCAGTCCATCACCATCAGCGGCCGCCAGCGTTATGCGATGATTAACGGCATCATCATGAAACCGGGTGATGTGATCAACGAAGGCCGCATCGTCAAGATTACCGAAAACACCGTTATCGTTAAATCCGCTAGCGGGCTGACCGCCCTGAAGCTGTTTCCCAATGTAGACAAACACGTGCACTCACACGCGAAATCGACCCGCCCTGCGTCGGTTCACCGCAACCAAAGGTAGAATCATGAACAACTGTCGCTCACATACCGCCATTCGCTACCTGTCCGGCTTACTGGCCATGCTGTTATTCAATCTGGCCGGCTGTACTGCGTTGCAGCCCAAACCCGACGACACCAAAGCGCATATCGATGCCGAGCTGAACAAGGCTGTTAGCACTGCCAATCCGCCCGCTGCCGCGCAACCCGCCACAGTCAATGCCGCATTATTGCCCCCGCTGCAGATCGCATTACCCAAAGTGGCCAAACCCATAGAACAGCGTTTTGATCTGGTAATCAACAACGCGCCGGCCGGTCAGGTGTTTATGGGCATCGTCTCCGGCACCCCCTACAGCATGCTGATTCCGCCCGACCTGACGGGGAATTTATCGGTCAATCTTAAGAACGTGACGGTATTCGAAGCGCTCGACGCGATCCGCGAACTGTACGGCTACGATTACAAGGTCGACGGCACCCGCATTTTCATCCAGCCAATGACCATGCAGACCCGCGTTTTCAAGCTCAACTATATCGCCGGCGAACGCAAAGGCACTTCCGACATCCGCGTCACTTCGGGTTCGGTAGGCGATGCACCGATGGCACCGGGCGCGGTACCGGGCGCCATTCCCACCACCACGCCGGGCGCTGCCGGCGGTCGGGCCATAGAAACCAGCAAAATCACCACCAGCATCAATACCGATTTCTGGGGCGACCTCAAGACCTCGCTGAGCGCCATCGTCGGTGACAAGGATGGCCGCAACGTGGTCGTCAACCCGCAATCGGGTGTATTGCTGATCCATGCCATGCCTGCCGAGATCCGTCAGGTTGAGAACTACCTCAAAGCCATGCAGCTGGCAGTCGACCGTCAGGTGATGCTCGAAGCCAAAATCATCGAAGTGCAGCTAAATGACGGCTTCCAGACCGGAATCAACTGGGCGGCATTCAACCGCTACGGGCAGAGCCGCTTTTCGGTAGGCGCCGATCCTGCGAATTTCAGCGTGCCTGGCGGGACACCCGTTGCCGGCAGTACGCTGGGCAGCGTATTCAGTGCCGGCATGTCCACCGCTGTAAGCACCAGCGCCGGCCTGCTCAATGTCGCTGCGCAATCTGACAATTTTGCCGCATTACTGAATTTCCTCGACACTCAGGGTACCGCGCGCGTACTCTCCAGCCCGCGCATCGCCACATTGAACAACCAGATGGCGGTATTGAAAGTCGGTACCGACGAATTCTTCGTCACCAATGTCACCTCCACAGTCACCAGCACCAGCAGCGCGACCAATACTGCCACGCCGAATGTCACTCTGCGCCCGTTCTTCTCCGGCATCGCGCTGGATGTGACGCCGCAAATTTCGGATGAAGGGCTCATCACCCTGCATATCCATCCATCGGTGAGCAATGTGACCGAGAAAAACAAAGTGATTAACCTTGGCCAGTCGCTGGGCACATTGACCTTGCCGCTCGCATCCAGCACCATCTCCGAGACCGACAGCGTGGTGCGCGTACAGGACGGCAGCATCGTTGCCATCGGCGGCCTGATGCGCGAAGCGAGTACCGACGACAGGAACGAAGTACCGGGGCTGGGCAGCATACCGCTGCTCGGCTCGCTGTTCAAACACACCAACCGCATTTCCCAAAAACGCGAACTGGTGATCCTGCTGAAAACCACTGTAGTACAGAGTGGCAACGACTGGACCCAGGACGTGCTGCAAAGCCGCAATCGCATACAGAACATGCAGCGCGGCGGCAGTTGAACCGGCATGTATCTTGAGCATTTTGGCTTGCGTGAGTATCCGTTTACGCTCACTCCGGACACCAGTTATTTCCTGGCGAGCCATCATCATCAGGCCGCATTGAACACCTTGCTGGTCGCCATCGATACCGGCGAAGGCTTCATCAAGATCACCGGCGAAGTCGGCACTGGCAAAACCTTGCTGTGCCGTCAATTCCTGACTCATCTCGAACACCTGAATAGCACTCAGGCTGCACCGAAGTTCGTGTCCGCCTACATACCCAATCCTTATCTGACACCACACAGCCTGATGATGTCGCTCGCCGATGAACTGGAGATAGCGCTTGAACCGGGTGTCGGCCAGCATCATCTGCTCAAGGCCATCTCCCATGCGCTGCTGGCATTCGCCAATCAGGACCGGCAGGTCATCCTCTGCCTTGATGAAGCGCAAGCCATGCCAATCGAAACGCTGGAGGCACTCCGCCTGCTCACCAATCTGGAAACCGAGAAACGCAAATTGCTGCAAATCGTCCTGTTCGGACAACCCGAACTCGACCAAAAATTACAGCACCACAGCATTCGCCAGCTCAATCAGCGCATCAGCTTCCATTATCAGCTGGGCAAACTCAGTCCTGCGGAACTCGCCCGCTATATTGAACACCGCCTGCAAATCGCTGGCTATCCGGGCCGCCCGATCTTCACCCGTCGCGCGATAAATGCGCTGCATCAAGCCAGTGGCGGCATTCCGCGCCTGGTCAATATCCTGGCACATAAAGCCCTGATGCTGAGTTTTGGTACCGGCGAACATCAAATCGGCGCACACCAGATCAGCGTCGCCGCCGATGACACGCAAGCCGCCCATAAAATCCGGCATTATCGACATTACGCGGCGATCGCATTGGTCATGCTCGCCACCGGATTGGGATGGGTCATATCAAGATGAGTCTGATCAATCAAATGCTGCAAGACTTGGCACAGCGTCAGGCACCCGCAACGGACACACTGGGGCATGTCACGCCTGTTCAATTGCCGCCCCGCCGCAAGCATATCCCGATGTGGGTATGGGTAGCCGCCATCGGTATCATCGGTACGAATGCCCTGGCATGGCTATGGTGGCAATCGAGTTCAATCCAGCCTCCGCCGACCCTGTCTGCGCGCGTGCAACCGCTGCCAAAATCCGTCATGCAGGCAGCTGTTATGCCTGCTGCTACGCCAGCCGTTAATCCCGGTTCGGTCTCTACACCGGCACCAGCAGCCATTGCACTGCCAGCTCCAATCCAAGCGTTGACCACGCCTGCTCTGACCTTAACCCTGGCCATCAGCAAACCGACTTCCATCCCGGCCCCCGTCAAACCGGTAAATCCGGCTGAACCAACTCAAAACATCCCATCCGCCCCAACGACTATCAGCAAACAGGTCAAGCCGCTCACGACCGTCCAGCTTGCCGAGAACGAATACCGCAAAGCATTGGCTCTGGCTCAACAAGGCAGGGTAAATGAAGGCATGGAGGGTTTCGCGCAGGCGCTGATGCTGGACCCGCACCATCATGCGGCCAGACTCACGTTGGTCGGTCTGCTGATAGAGAATAAACGCATGGGCGAAGCAGAACGCCGCCTGCAGGAAGGGCTCACCCTGGACGGCGATCAAACCGATCTGGCCATGATACTGGCGCGTCTGCAAGTCGAACGCGGCAACATCACCGATGGTATCGCCACGCTGGAACGCAGTTTGCCCTACGCATCCGACCAGTCGGATTATCAGGCATTTCTGGCGGCATTGCTGCAACGCGCCGGACGACCCAGGCAAGCGGTGGAGCACTACATCATCGCACTCGGAAAAATGCCACAATCCGGCGTATGGTGGATGGGACTTGGCATTTCACTGAAAGCCGACAACCAGCCCGACAAGGCTCGCGAAGCATTTGCCAGAGCCAAAGCCACCAATACTTTGAATCCTGATTTGCTCGTTTTCGTCAATCAGCAATTGAACTGAGCACGCACCCAAAAATGTGCATGCATTGGAATCAGCACTATCGGAGTGCCTGAACGCATTCCAAACAAAAACATAACCAATTGTTTATATTTAAAATAAATACTGGCACGTTCATTGCTATGTAAAGAATGGGGCATAAGCTTTCATTGTTGGGTTTATGCACCATCTTCATCCTCCATGCGGTATTTAGGGCGTCCTCGGACGCCCTCTTTTTTATCATTCCGTTTTATCGCGCATCGGTCAGCGTACAATAGCGTCTTTCGTTCTTGTAACCAGTGACTCACTCATTATCGTGATACGTTTTACTCAACTCACCCTCGCACGCGCGGCAAAAATCCTCATCGAACAAGCCAATCTGCAAATCCATCCCGGACAAAAAATCGGCCTGACCGGCGCCAACGGCTCCGGCAAATCCAGCCTGTTCGCATTATTACGCGGCGAGTTGCATGCCGAATCCGGCGATCTGGATTTGCCCGACACCTGGGTCATTGCCCATGTCTCACAGGATACGCCCGCACTGCAGCAACCTGCGCTGGCGTTTACACTGGACGGCGATAAGCGCCTGCGCGCCATCGAGCATGAACTGGAATTGGCGACCGCGGCAAACGACGGCCACCGCGTCGGCGAACTGCACGCCCAGCTCGGCGAGATCGACGGTTACAGTGCCCAGGCGCGGGCAGCCGAGCTGCTGCACGGACTCGGTTTCAGCGACGCCGATTTCGCCAAAGCGGTTGCCGCATTCTCGGGCGGCTGGCGCGTGCGGCTGAATCTGGCGCAAGCCCTGATGAGCCGTTCCGACTTGCTGCTGCTCGATGAGCCGACCAATCATCTGGATCTGGATGCCGTCATCTGGCTGGAGGGCTGGCTGAAGAGTTATCCGGGCACGTTATTACTGATCTCGCATGACCGTGACTTTCTCGATGCGGTCACCACGCATATCGCCCATATAGAGAACCGCGGCATCAAGCTCTACACCGGCAGCTATTCCGATTTCGAACGCCAGCGCGCCGCACATCTGGCAGTACAGCAAGCCATGTTCGACAAGCAGCAGCGCGAACGCACGCATCTGGAAAGCTTCATCGAGCGCTTTCGCGCCAAGGCCACCAAAGCCCACCAGGCACAAAGCCGTATCAAGGCACTGGCGCGCATGGAGGACATCAGTGCCGCCCACGTCGATTCGCCGTTCAGTTTCAGCTTTCGCGAGCCGGCCAACGCGCCCGATCCGTTGCTGGACATTCGCCATGCCAGCGTGGGCTATGGTCCGCAGCCGTTGTTATCCGACATCAACCTTGCAGTGCGCAGTGGCGAACGCATCGGGCTGCTCGGTCGCAACGGTGCCGGAAAATCCACCCTGATCAAATTGCTGGCCGGCGAAATCCAGCCGCTGAGCGGCACCCGCAGCGAAGGCAAAGGACTCGCCATCGGCTATTTTGCCCAACATCAGCTGGAACAGCTGCGTCCCGAAGAATCGCCGTTGCAGCACATGCTGCGCCTGTCGCCCGACACCCGCGAACAGGAACTGCGCGACTTTCTCGGCACTTTCGATTTCCGTAACGAAGCCGCGCTGACACCTTGCGGCCCGTTCTCCGGCGGCGAGAAATCGCGACTGGCACTGGCGCTATTGATCTGGCAGCGGCCCAATCTGCTACTGCTGGACGAACCGACCAACCATCTGGACATGGACATGCGTCACGCACTCAATCTGGCGCTGCAAGGCTATCAAGGCGGCGTGGTGCTGGTATCGCACGACCGCTCGCTGCTGTCGACCACCTGCGACAGCTTCATGGTCGTAGCCGACGGCAAGGCACAAGTCTTCGACGGCGATCTGAACGATTACCGCGACTGGCTCAATCAGCAGCGCCTGCAGCAAGCTAGCATAAATCCGGATAAGATCGAGCGCCGCCAGCAACGCGAACAGACTGCCCAGGAACGTCAGGTGCGTCTCGCGCAACGGCGCCCCATCATCAAGGAACTGGAAAAACTCGACCAGCAGTTGCCCAAATGGCAAGCCGAAAAGACCGAGCTCGACCAGCAACTGGCCGACGCCGCGCTCTATGAAGCCGCCCAGCGTGACAAGCTGCAAACCCTGCTCAAGCGCCAGTGTGAACTCAGCAATCTGATAGACGAAGCGGAAGAGCGCTGGCTCAATCTGCATGAAACCCTGGCTGAACTCGATGCCGGAGGGTAATCAGAGCTCGAACAAAAACGCGACCCTTTATTGCGTTGATCGGCATATCCAAATCAGGCCGTTATGCGGATTGCATGAAGGAGCGCGAATATCGGCACAAGCGCAAATCGGCCTTGAGCCGATGCAAGCGGACTTGCGTGTATCGACCAACGTTCCGTACCTGATCCGTGAAATGTCACCGTGTCGAAAACCGGGAACACCATTCGCCCAACCAACGCTTTCTGAATCAACGAAACCCGATCGCACCCGACTTAAGCAACGTACAGAATTTTCGCGATAGTTTTATTTACAGCATCCTCTATCCGCTCAATCCCGCCATTAACTGTAACATCAGGCGCTAGCGGCGCTTCGTAAACGCTCCCTACTCCCGTGAGATTAGGTAATTGCCCTGCCCTGGCCTTTTTGTAAAGCCCTTTCACATCACGCCGCTCACATACTTCCAGCGAAGTACTCACAAACACTTCAACGAAATGCTCCGCACCGATAAGTTCGCGTGCCATTTCACGTTCACGGCGAAATGGCGAGATGAAGGCGGTCATCACAATCATGCCGGCATCCATCATCAATTTGGCCACTTCGGCAATACGGCGAATGTTTTCCACCCGGTCGGCATCAGTAAAACCCAGGTCCTTGTTCAAACCGCCGCGCACATTGTCACCATCGAGAATGTAGGTACGATAACCCTGGGCATGCAACGCCACCTCCAGAGCATTGGCAATTGTCGATTTTCCCGAACCCGATAGGCCGGTAAACCATATCACCTGGCCTTTATGCCCGTTCAGTTTTTCGCGTTCGGCTTTACCTATGGTTAGCGACTGCTTATGTATATTTTGTGCTCGCCGCAGACTATGCCTGATCATGCCCACGGCAACGGTAGCATTATTAAACCTGTCCACCAGAATAAATCCACCCAGCGTTTTTGACTGGGCATAGGCATCGCACACCATCGGTTTACTCAGCACAATATTGCACACGCCGATGTCATTCATAGTCAGCTGTCTGGCCGCTTCCTGGACTAAGGTATTCACATCCAGCCTGTACTTTATCGAGGTAATGGAGGCCGAGACCCATTGCGTCGCCAATTTCAGATCGTAGTTGCGTCCAATCAGACCATCCTCTTCATTCATCCACACCAGGATGGCCTCGAACTGGTCGGTCATTTCCAGCGGTCTTTGCGCAAGGGTAATCACATCGCCGCGTGAAACATCGATTTCCTTATCGAGCGTCAAGGTCACGGCCTGGCCCTGCTGAGCGACGGTCAACAAACCATCCATCGTCACAATCCCGGTAATTTTGGCGGTTTGCCCGGATGCGGTAATCCTGACTTCATCGCCGACGTTGACGTTGCCTTCAACCAGGTTGCCGGAGAATCCACGGAAACCTTCTTTAGGACGATTCACCCATTGCACCGGGAATACCAGTCTGTCGGATACCGTCTGGCTGAAATCGACAGTTTCCAGATATCCCAGCAGGGTAGGGCCAGCATACCAGGATGTATGCGGCGAACGATCGGTAATGTTATCGCCCTTGAGTGCCGACACCGGAATGGCAGTAATCGACTGAAAACCGAGATTCAGCGCAAACACCTTGAAATCTTCGCGAATTTGTTCAAAAACGCCACCGTCATATTGCACTCTGTCCATCTTGTTGATCGCCAGCACCACATTACGTATTCCCATCAACGAAACGAGATAGGCATGGCGGCGTGTCTGGGTAAGCACGCCCTGACTTGCATCGACCAGTATCACCGCCACATCAGCAGTGGAAGCCCCGGTAATCATATTGCGCGTATATTGCTCATGACCTGGCGTGTCAGCCACGATAAATTTACGCTTGTCTGTCGCAAAGAACCGGTAGGCAACGTCAATGGTAATACCCTGTTCACGCTCTGCGGCAAGGCCATCGACCAGCAAGGCGTAATCGATCTCATCACCCTGGGTACCGAATTTCCTTGAATCCTGCCTGAGTGACGCCAACTGATCTTCAAACAGTTGTTTGGATTCCCATAACAGGCGACCTATGAGCGTACTCTTGCCGTCATCCACACTACCGCAGGTAATGAAACACAACAAATCGAGCTTTTGCTGTTGTGCGAGGAACGCTTCCAGGGTATCGGGAATAGTGGTTTGTTGGGTGCAGGATGATTTGGTACGCATCAGAAATACCCAGCCTGTTTTTTCTTTTCCATCGAAGCTGCTGAATCTGCGTCAATTGTCCGTCCTTGCCGTTCCGAACTGTTTGCACCGAGCAATTCCAGGATGATTTCCGGCACTGTTTGCGCTTGCGATTCAACTGCGCCAGTGAGCGGGTAACACCCCAGCGTACGGAATCGCACCTTGCGTCTCTGTATTTCCTCGCCGGGCTGCAAGCGCATACGCGCATCATCCACCATCACTATCATGCCGTCGCGCTCTACAACAGGTCGCTCCCTGGCAAAATACAACGGTACCACCGGGATGTTTTCCTGATAGATATATTGCCAGATATCCAGTTCGGTCCAGTTCGACAACGGAAACACGCGTATGCTCTCGCCCGGATTTTTACGGGCGTTATAGAGATTCCATATTTCCGGGCGCTGGCGTTTGGCATCCCATTGATGAGTCGCTGTGCGGAAGGAGAAAATCCGCTCCTTGGCGCGGGACTTCTCTTCATCACGTCGCGCACCGCCGAAGGCAACATCAAAACGATATTGATCCAGCGCCTGTTTTAACCCTTCGGTTTTAGTGATGTCGGTATGCAACGACGAGCCGTGATCGAAAGGATTGATATCTTTTTCTATCGACACCGGGTTAATATGAACCAGCAAATCCATACCACTCATTTGTGCCATGTGGTCGCGAAATAAATACATCTCCTGGAATTTCCAACGCGTATCGATATGCAGCAAAGGGAAAGGCGGTTTGGCAGGATAAAAAGCCTTGCGCGCAAGATGCAGCATGACCGTACTGTCTTTACCTATTGAATACAGCATGACCGGGTTTTCTGCCTCGGCGACGGCTTCGCGAATAATGTGGATGCTTTCCGCTTCCAGTCGGGCCAAATGGATGGCAGCTTCATGACGCGGACTATCCGCGAGAGGTTGATTACTCAAATCCAGGACTGGCGGGTAACCCAGCATGCAGAATGTGACGCCGTTCAATGCGTCTGCCGATCTGCACCAGGCCGACAGTTCGCCATGCGCAATAATGGCGAGCGGTTTGTCAATGTGAGTTTGCAGCAAGCTCAGCGCGGCTTCAATCGCTTGCCGATCTACTTTGTCAGCAGGTAATGGCACCCAATAGCGGCTGCCTCGCGCATCATTCGCATGCAGGCATGCGCCACCATTCGGCAAGCCATGCAACTGGGCGAACAGCACCAGTTTACGCCTGGCTCTTGCCTCGGCGATCTCGCTTTCCAGCACGGAGGGAGTGGGTGTTCGCCCCAACTCATCGCGCACACCAGTCGCCTTAAGCTCTATTGGAAAAATAGCCAGCTCATGCAAACGGCGTTCAGCCGTGCGTTTGGTTTCTGCCTGGCCAAGCTGGTTCAGACGCTGAAATGCGAGCTCTGTATCCCATGCTTGGGGTTTATCCAGTCCAAAGAGTTCGGTTGTCGCCATGCATCCCCATGTCGCAATATGCAAATAACAAATAATTATCTTAAAAAATATTGCTATACAATATAACAATTACAAAAATATATCAAAAATACAAAATGCGACAATTCATATCAACGACTACTTTAGTTGAGCCTGTATTGGCCATTGTCCGGGCAGCAGGCCTGAGCATCATGGAAATCTATACCAGGCTCGCAGAGGATGGCATGAGCAGTATGGTTGTTGGCACCAAAGAGGATGACAGCCCGCTAACCCAGGCTGATTTGATTGCACACCACATCATCGCTGAGGGCCTCACCCGCCTTACCCCGGACATTCCCGTAGTATCCGAAGAAGATGCCGATTCGCTGGTCCATAGACAAGCGCAAGGTATATTCTGGCTGATTGACCCGCTGGATGGAACCAAGGAATTCCTGGCCCACAACGACGAATTTACCGTCAACATTGCCCTGATCAAGGATGGCACAGCAGTGTTCGGTGCAGTTGGCGCGCCTGCACTGGATCTGACGTATTGGGGCGGCATCGGGATCGGTGTGTTTCGTAGCTGCAATGGCACAATAGAATCTATCCATGTCAGCCAGCCAGACCGTCAGCGACCATTACGCATAGTCGCCAGCAAAAGCCACATGAACGCTGACACCGCCGCCTTTATCAAAAAGCTGGGTCCGCATGAATTCATGCAGGCAGGCAGTTCGTTGAAGCTTTGCCGCGTAGCAGAAGGCGCGGCCGATTGCTACCCGCGCCTGGGACCAACCTGCGAGTGGGATACAGCTGCAGCACAAGCCATTGTAGAGTCCGCAGGCGGTCATGTTTATCAGCTGGATGGTGAACCACTGCGATACGGTAAAGCTGATTTGCTTAATCCGTATTTTGTGGCGAGCGCAGAAATCCTGATTTGAACCATGCCTATCTGGTTTATAACCAAGATACGCAAAACCAAATAAGTGCTTCGTAACCGAATATCGCATTTAATCTCATGAAACCCCACAGGCAAATGCGGCATGATTTGGATCAATATATTTCCCATTGTGAATTTGCGTTTAATTTGGCACAACCGTGAAAATGTCAATCCGTAAAATCAAATAGTTACAACAGGCCATTTACGGGCTATTTAGCACTAAAATCAAATAACATCCACGTTTAATCATGAGGTTGGTGCGGAATGCGAAAATTAGTGCCAAATCAAACGCTAACCCACACCGCAATAGAAAAACGGCCAAGGGCATTGAGCTCTTGGCCGTTAATTTTACTGGTGGGTCTGCACGGACTTGAACCGTGGACCAAAGGATTATGAGTCCTCTGCTCTAACCAACTGAGCTACAGACCCGAAGGCCCGAAACTATACCAGTTTCAGGCCTGTCTTGCTAGCCTGCAAATGGAACTTATTGACCGCTATTGTCGATAAAGCTCTTGAGCCGATCCGATCGCGAAGGATGGCGTAATTTACGCAACGCCTTGGCTTCGATCTGACGAATACGCTCACGAGTGACGTCGAACTGCTTGCCGACTTCTTCCAGAGTATGGTCGGTATTCATTTCGATACCGAAACGCATGCGCAACACTTTGGCTTCGCGCTGGGTCAGGCCATCCAGGATTTCCTTGGTGACATCTTGCAGACTGTCATAAATAGCAGCATCCATCGGTGCCAGAGTCGAGGTATCCTCGATGAAATCGCCCAGATGCGAATCTTCGTCATCGCCGATCGGCGTTTCCATCGAAATCGGCTCTTTGGATATCTTGAGAATCTTGCGGATTTTTTCTTCCGGCATTTCCATCTTTTCGGCGAGCACGGCCGGATCCGGCTCCTGCCCGGTTTCCTGCAATATCTGCCGTGCGATACGATTCATCTTGTTGATGGTCTCGATCATGTGCACAGGGATACGAATGGTGCGTGCCTGGTCGGCGATCGAACGCGTGATCGCCTGACGTATCCACCAGGTGGCGTAAGTCGAGAATTTATAGCCGCGACGATATTCGAATTTGTCCACCGCCTTCATCAGGCCGATATTGCCTTCCTGAATCAGATCAAGGAATTGCAAACCACGATTGGTGTATTTCTTCGCAATGGAGATCACCAGCCGCAGGTTGGCTTCGATCATTTCACGCTTGGCGCGCAAGGTGCGGCCTTCGCCAGTGGTCATCTGACGATTGATTTCTTTCAGGTCCTGGATAGGAATGCCGATCTTGTCCTGCAACGCAATCAGGCCGTTCTGGCGCTCGATGATGGTGTACTGATGGCGGATCAGACCTTCTGCATAAGGCTTTTTGACCGCAGCCTGTTCGTTGACCCATTCCAGATTGGTTTCATTGTTCGGGAACACTTTGATGAAGTGTTCGCGCGGCATGCCGGATTTCTTGACGGCCACTTCCATGATGTCGCGTTCATGCGAACGCACCGTTTCTACCAGACCGCGGATGATATTGCACAAAGCCTCGACCTGTTTGGCAGAAAAGCGGATTTCCAGCAACACATTGGACACTTCCGTTTGCAATTCATTGTATTGCTTGCTGGCGTAACCATATTTCTTCTGTGCCGCTTGCATGCGCTTGACCAGTTTGCGCAGCAACTCAAAACGTTCCATCGCATCGGCTTTCAACTGCGCCAGATTGGCTGCTGCCATGGCACTGCCGTCGGCGTCGTCGTCAACCTCTTCTTCATCAATTTCACCTTCAGCAGTCTCTTCTTCCGGGGATGGTACTACTGCTGCTGCGGCCGCCGCTGCGGCTTCAAGTTCCGCTTCGCTGGCGACGATACCGTCCACGAATTCGTCAATCCGGATTTCGTCGCGTTCAACCTTGTCCACCAGAGTCAGAATCTGGTCAATCGTGATCGGGCATGCGGAAATCGCCTGCACCATATGCTTCAAGCCGTCTTCGATACGCTTGGCGATTTCAATTTCACCTTCGCGCGTCAGCAATTCAACCGTACCCATTTCGCGCATGTACATGCGCACAGGATCGGTAGTACGACCAAACTCGGAATCCACGGTCGATAATGCAGCTTCGGCTTCAGCAACCACATCCTCATCGGCGACCGCAGGCGTCGCATCCGACATGAGCAGCGCTTCAGCATCGGGCGCTTCATCATAGACCTGGATACCCATGTCGTTGATCATGCTGATCACGCCCTCGATTTGCTCGGCATCGAGCATATCGTCAGGCAAGTGATCGTTGATTTCCGCGTAAGTCAGGTAACCACGCTCTTTACCAAGTACAATCAGATTTTTGAGACGGGCACGGCGTAATTCCGCGTCGGTTTGTTTAACATCATTCTTGTCTTGATCGATCGCCATAATAAAAATGTATCCAATGAGTACTGCTTAAAAATGTGATAATTATACCAGCCAGCGCATCATTCCAGCTAAATCTTCACCCCGAACGATTACCTGACTAGCGTAATTGCTGTAATTCTTTTTTTTCCGCTTCGGTCAAATCCCGAAGCGATTTTTGTGCCAGAATCTGCATGCGCGATTGCTTGCCTGTCGCACGCAATTGATCCAGTGCCAGATTGAACTCCGGCGCCACATCGAATTCGGCGTCCCAGTCCATGATTTCAGCGCCACACTGCTGAATAGTGGCAGCATGGGCCTGATGCCGCCCTTGTTCTATCAGCATCGCCGTATCCAGATGGGGATGCTGACGCAGAATTACAAGTACTTCGCGCAATGTTTGCGTATCGCTATCGTTTTGCGTGAGCAATTCCTCGCTCATTTGCTGCGCCAGAGCCGGATTAAACAGCACCATCCGCAGCAGCTGTCGACTTATTGATGCAGGTGCCGGACGTTTTGCTCGTGCGGGTGACGCGAAGGCAGTACGCGCCGGTTTGAGATTCCACAATCCGGTTAGTTCCGCCATCTCGATTTGCACCAACTCAGCCGCGCGCTTACGTAACATCAGCGCCAGACTGGGTGCCGTCACTTGCACGATCAGCGGCTGCAGCGCTTTCAAAAAAGCACTTTTGCCCTCATCCGTCATCAAATCATGCTGCTGTGCAATCTGCTTGAACAAGTAAACGGACAGCGGCACCACCGACCGGGCCTGAAATTCCTCAAACCCTGCCCGCCCAAACTCACGCACATAACTGTCAGGATCATGCGATTCCGGTAAAAACAGGAACCCCAGGCGGCTACTGTCAGTCACGATAGCCAGGCTGTGTTCCAGCGCCCGCCATGCGGCCCGTTGCCCGGCACTGTCGCCATCGAAACAGAAAATCACTTCATCGGTATGCCGCAGCAACTTCTGGATATGCGTCGCCGTAGTCGCAGTACCCAGCGTCGCCACAGCGTATTCCACCCCGTGCTGCGCCAGCGCTACCACATCCATGTAACCTTCGACCACAATCACCCGGCCTGCATCGCGAATCGCGCGTCGCGCCTGAAACAACCCGTAAAGTTCACTGCCCTTCTGGAACAAGGGTGTTTCCGGGGAATTCAGATATTTGGGTTCGCCGCCATCCAGCACGCGGCCGCCGAAACCGATCACGTCACCCTTCTGGTTAATAATCGGAAACATCACCCGGTCGCGAAAGCGGTCATAGCGCTGCCCGGCATCGTTAACCACCACCAGGCCCGCTTCCTGCAATACCGGATTGGCATACTGCTCGAATACCGCTTCCAGATTCTGCCATCCGTTCGGCGCGTAACCCAAGCCGAATCTGGCCGCTATTTCGCCGGTCAGCCCGCGTTTTTTCAGATAAGCGATGGCCGTTGCCGAAGCCTTGAGCTGCTGACGATAATACAGCTCCGCTCCCTGCATGACTTCAAGCAGACTGGCTGTCTGCTGCGTACGTTGCGGATTGGGCGCTGCTGTTTCCGGCACCACCATACCCGTCTGATCTGCCAATGCCTTGATCGCATCGACATAACTCAATCCGGCATATTCCATCAAAAAGCCGATTGCCGTGCCATGCGCACCGCAACCAAAACAATGGTAGAACTGCTTGGTAGGTGAAACTGTAAATGAAGGGGTTTTTTCGTTATGGAACGGACAGCAGGCCTGATAATTCGCACCAGCCTTTTTCAGCGGGACGCGATGATCTATCACATCAACGATATCAACGCGACTTAACAGGCTTTGAATAAAATCCTGCGGGATCATATAACGAAAACCTTTTAGCGGAAATCTTTAATTACGTACTGAACAGCACGCAAAATCAGCCGACTAACCTGGCCTTAATCCGTGTTGACACTTGCGCCATATCGGCACGACCAGCCAATTCCGGCTTCACTGCCGCCATGACCTTGCCCATATCCTTGACGCCGGCAGCGCCGGTATCAACCATCGCTTTTGCGATCAGGGCGTCAATTTCTTCGTCGCTTGCCGCTTCAGGCATATAGGCTTGCAATACGCTGATTTCGAAATGCTCGATATCAGCCAATTCCTGCCTGCCCGCAGCTTCGAACTGCGCAATGGAATCCCGCCGCTGCTTGAGCATCTTGTCAATCGCAGCAACTATCTGCGCATCATCCAGCTCGATGCGCTCATCGACTTCACGTTGCTTGATTGCCGCCAATAATAGTCGAATCGCTCCAAGACGCGCCGTTTCCTTGGCGCGCATGGCAGATTTCATATCTTCAGTGATTCGGGCTTTCAGACTCATGAAAAATGCAGATCAATACATTTTCGGAGGAAGAGTTTGACTACGAATGCGTTTGTAGTGACGCTTTACTGCGGCTGCCAGCTTGCGCTTGCGCTCTGCAGTCGGCTTTTCATAAAACTCGCGAGCACGCAACTCGGTCAACAGACCGGTCTTTTCAACAGTACGCTTGAAACGACGCATCGCTACTTCAAACGGCTCATTTTCCTTAACACGAACACTAGGCATGAAATCTAAACTCCAAAAGAGGGGAGGAAAAACATAAATTATAACCCTTAATGGTATTTTTTCCAAGCATATTGCTGAGCGAACGTTTTTGATCATCCAATAATAAACGCTTCTGTTAAAATACCCGCATGGCTTATCAAGTATTAGCGCGTAAATGGCGCCCCCGAACCTTTGCAGAACTTGCCGGACAGGCGCACGTAGTGCGTGCGCTGAGCAATGCGCTGACCCAAAACCGCCTGCATCACGCGTACCTGTTTACCGGTACACGCGGTGTCGGCAAGACCACGGTAGCGCGAATTCTGGCCAAGGCGCTCAACTGCGAGACCGGCATTACCGCCACCCCCTGCGGCGTATGTTCCGCCTGCACGCAAATCGACGCCGGGCGCTTTGTTGACTTGCTGGAACTGGACGCGGCGTCCAATACCGGCATCGACAACATGCGCGAGGTGCTGGATAACGCGCAATACGCACCGACCGTCGGACGTTTCAAGGTCTACATCATCGACGAAGTGCACATGCTTTCCAAAGCAGCGTTCAACTCCATGCTGAAAACGCTGGAAGAACCGCCCGAACACGTCAAATTCATCCTCGCCACGACCGATCCGCAGAAAATCCCCATCACCGTGCTGTCGCGCTGCCTGCAGTTCAATCTCAAGCAGATGCCGCCGGAACTGGTGCGCGAACACCTGACCAAAGTACTGGAGCTCGAAGGCATACCCTCACAGCCCGCCGCACTGCAGCTGATCGCCCGTGCCGCGCAAGGCAGCATGCGCGACGCGCTGTCATTGCTGGATCAGGCTATCGCCTACGGCAGCGGCGAAGTATTGACCGACACCGTACACGGCATGCTCGGCGCCATTGATCAGCGCTACCTGTTTAATCTGCTGTTCGCGCTCATCGCCAACGACGGCGCAACCTTGCTGAACGAAGCCGAACAAATGGCAGTACGCAGTATCGATTTCAACGCCGCGTTACAGAATCTGGCGGCATTATTGCAACAAATCGCGCTGGCCCAAATCGTACCCGCCGCACTGGCCGATGACACGCCGGACCGCGACACGATCATTGATCTGGCAGCACGGCTCGACGCGCAAACCGTTCAGCTTTATTACCAGATATGCCTGCTGGGTCGCCGCGATCTCGGCCTGGCGCCTGACGAATTTGCCGGCTTCAGCATGACCTTGCTGCGCATGCTGGCTTTCCTGCCACAAACCGGCAATGTCAACCTGCCGCAACCTGCACCTGCACCTGCACCTGCACCTGCACCTGCACCTGTACCTGCAGCGCAACGCACACAAGCACCACAAGCACCACAAGCATCCCCTGCCGCAGCGCCAGAGGCTGCAGCAGCCACACCTGCTGAAACGCCTGCCCCCGCAATAGCTGAACACCATGTCGCCCAAACGACGGCGCCAGCTCCCGTTTTCAATGGCGACTGGGCCGAATTGGTCGGCCAGCTCAAGCTCGGCGGACAAGCCCGCATGCTGGCATTGCAGTGCGAACTGCAGCAATTCGCAGCGGATACCATGCGGCTGCTTGTACCTGTCGAGCACAAGCACCTGACCGACAAGTCCTATCAGGACAAGCTGCGCGAATCGTTAGGCAGCCATTTCGGCCGCCCGATCCGGCTTGAAATCAGCCTCACCGAAGAAATTGCGAATACGCCGATCAAGCAGCAGAACGATGCCCGCGCCGCCCGCCAGGCCGAAGCGGAAAGCATTATTCAGGACGACCCGTTCGTCCGCGACGCGATCAATCAGCTTGATGCGCGCATCGTCTCCATTCAACCAGTAGATCAATCAGCAAACTAACAAGGAGTAGCGCCATGCTAAAAGGTGGTTTGGGCAACATGATGAAACAAGCCCAGCAAATGCAGGAAAATATGAAGAAGATGCAGGACAAGCTTGCCGAAGTGGAAGTGGAAGGCGTGTCCGGCGCAGGCATGGTCAAGGTATTGATGACCTGCCGCAACGATGTGCGTCGCGTCACCATCGACCCCAGCCTGCTCAGCGACGACAAGGAAATGCTCGAAGACCTGATCGCTGCCGCCATGAACGATGCGGTACGCAAAGCCGAAGCGACGACCCAGGAAAAAATGAGCGGCTTCACCGCCGGACTGAATCTGCCTCCGGGCTTCAAGCTACCGTTCTAAGCCGCCCAAGTTCCACTCAGTGAAATCCCCCACCCGTCTTGCCGAACTCATCGCCGCGTTACGCGTATTGCCAGGCATCGGCCCGAAATCCGCGCAACGCATGGCATATCACCTGCTGCAACGCGACCGGCAGGGCGCGCTCAAACTGGGGCATGCCATCGAGCAAGCTCTGACCCAACTCACGCATTGCGAAATGTGCAACGATTTCAGCGAAACGCCGATTTGCCCGCTATGTTCAGCGACTACGCGCGACGCCAGCCAGCTGGCCATAGTCGAAATGCCGACCGACTTGCTGATGATGGAACAAACGCAAAGCTACAACGGGCTGTATTTTGTCCTGATGGGACGCCTGTCCCCATTGGACGGCATCGGCCCGCGTGAAATCCACCTCGATCGCCTGATCCAGCGCGCCGGCAACGGCCTCGTGCAGGAAGTGATCCTCGCCACCAATTTCACCATGGAAGGCGAAGCCACTGCCCATGCCATCACCGAACTGCTGCGCGCACGCGGTATCGCAGTCAGCCGCATTGCACGCGGCGTGCCGGTGGGCGGCGAACTGGAACATATCGACTCCGGCACCCTGGCTCAGGCCCTGACCGACAGACGACGCTGCGACACCAACTGAGAGCCTGTCATGACCAGCTGCGAATTATGTGAAACAACCGGAGGAGAACTGCTGTGGCAGGATGCATTCTGCCGGGCAATACTGGTAGATGATCGCGACTACCCCGGATTCTGCCGGGTGATCTGGCATGAACATATCAAGGAAATGAGCGACTTGACCGCAGTTCAGCAAAACCGCCTGATGCGCGTCGTATTCGCCGTCGAAGCTGCCTTGCGCGACACCCTCAAACCGGAAAAAATCAATCTCGCCAGCCTCGGCAATGTCGTTCCGCACCTGCACTGGCATGTCATCCCGCGCTTCAGGAATGACAAACATTTCCCCAATCCGATTTGGGGCGAAGCACGACGCGAGAGCAGCGTCAGCACCGATAACAATCTGATTGCCGGCATCCTTAAGGCCGCTCTGGCGCAGCGCCTGTCCTGACGCCACATCAGCGGCAAATCAATCAATCCGCAGACTTCACCACCCGCGATAGCGGAAAACACGCACTGAAACAGCTGCCCTGTCCAAC
This sequence comes from Sulfuriferula sp. AH1, assembly GCF_002162035.1. Classification (NCBI taxonomy): domain Bacteria; kingdom Pseudomonadati; phylum Pseudomonadota; class Betaproteobacteria; order Nitrosomonadales; family Sulfuricellaceae; genus Sulfuriferula; species Sulfuriferula sp. AH1. The sequence goes on along the minus strand of NZ_CP021138.1, from coordinate 832,497 downwards.
CTTGCTTTCGATCACCAGACGCCCCTGATGGCGGGTGAGCACATGCTTGACGATCGCCAAACCCAGCCCGGTGCCACCGGTTTCGCGCGAGCGGCCGCGATCGACTCGGTAAAAGCGCTCGGTCAGACGCGGTATATGTTGGGCTTCGATACCTTCGCCGCTGTCTTGCACACTGAAACACAAGGCCTCGCCGCGCCAGCCCCAGCGCAGCACAACCGTGCCGCCTTCAGGCGTGTAGCGTACGGCATTACTGACCAGATTACCCAATGCGCTGGTCAGCTCGTCGGCATTGCCCAGCAGCGCGTCGCTGCTTTCACTGACCAGACTGATCTGGTGACGCCCCGCGCTCAGGCTCTGCGCATCCTGATACAGAGACTGCACCAGGCTCACCATATCCACCCGCGCCTCCACCAGCCTGTTTTGCGGACTTTCCAGACGTGACAGGGTCAGCAGATCGTCAACCAGACGGCGCATGCGCTCGGTTTGCTGCTGCATCAGGTCGCAATATTTATGGAAATCCTCGGGCGGAATACTGCCCATATCGAGAAAAGTCTCGAGAAAACCGCCGACGACCGTCAACGGCGTACGCAGCTCGTGGGAAACGTTCGCCACAAAATCGCGCCGCATCGCCTCCACCATTTCGAACTGGGTAATATCGCGTGAAATCAGCATTTTCTGCTTGTCGCCAAACGGCACCATCTGCACCGACAAACTCATTTCGCGATTGGCAGGCGACTTCATGATCAATGGCTCGCGGTAATCGTCGCCGCTTAAATATTCGTGGAATGCGGACTGCCGGATCAGATACCCGATAAACTGCCCGCGGTCGGTATTTTCATCCAGCCCGAAGTGGCGGCTCGCCGCCGGGTTGAACCAGTCGATCTGATCGGCGTCACTCAGCATCACGATGCCGTCGGGAATCGCCTGGGCAGCATGTTCGAAACGCTCAAGTACCGCGGACAGCTTGGAGGTGCTGCGCTTCTGCCGCCGCATCAGCCGGTCCAGACCGTAGAAAATCTCGTCCCAGGCACCGCTGGCAGTCGGTATCCGCGCGCGCTCGCCGTGCTGCAGCCACGCAGCGAAGGCAGCCATTTGCCGCAAGTGATAACCCAGATAGAACAGCAAACCAGCAATAAACACCAGCATGGCAACCATCAAACCCCAGAACAAGGCTGCGCTAAGCGCAACGGCAATCAGGGCGCAAAAAACCAGCAATGGCCGCCACCAGAAATCAATCAAATCGTTCTCCGCATTTCCGCACAGGCGAGGTGATGAATTATACCTGTGCCGACAGCCGATAGCCCGCGCCGCGCACGGTATCAATCAGATTTTCATGACCGGAGACTTCCAGCGCCAGACGCAGACGCCGAATATGCACATCCACGGTACGTTCCTCGACGAAGACATGATCGCCCCACACGTGATCGAGCAGTTGCGCGCGCGAATAGACCCGCTCGGGGTGTGTCATCATGAAATGCAGCAGACGAAACTCGGTCGGGCCCAGTTCCAGCGGCACATTGTTACCCATGACGCGATGACTGACCGGATCCAGACTCAGGCCGCGGATCTCGACGCGGTCTTCGGTCATCTGCGGAGCACGGCGGCGCAATACCGCCTTGATCCGCGCCGTCAATTCGCGCGGTGAGAACGGCTTGGTAATGTAATCGTCAGCACCGGTTTCCAGGCCCAGCACCTTGTCGCGCTCGTCGCCACGCGCAGTGAGCATGATAATCGGCACATTCTTCATGCGCGTATCCGCCCGGAACATGCGCGCCAGCTCGATGCCGCTCATGCCTGGCAACATCCAGTCCAGCAATACCAGATCGGGTAATGCCTCGCGCACCAGCGTCAAGGCCTGCTCGGCAGAATCCGCGCACATGACGGCATGTCCGGCCTGCGTCAGATTAAACCTTACCAGCTCCTGAATGCCCGATTCATCTTCCACCAACAAAATTGTCGCGGCCATGAATAACCTCTTTGGATTCAATTATAATAGTCAGGTATGTTATGACAGCAAAATGACAAATTGATGACAATTATCGTGCCACATCCATTCTATCTTAATTTTTTAACATGTTAGTGCTAGGCATCGAATCCTCCTGCGACGAAACCGGCATCGCGCTCTACGATACCCATCTCGGCCTGCTCGCGCACACCCTGCACACCCAGATCGCCATGCATGCAGAATACGGCGGCGTCGTTCCCGAACTTGCCTCGCGCGACCATATCCGCCGCGTCCTGCCGCTTACCCGCCAGGTGCTGGCTGAAGCGCAGCGCCAGTTAAGCGACATCAACGCCATCGCTTATACCGAAGGCCCCGGCCTCGCCGGCGCACTATTGGTCGGCACCGGCATCGCCCACGCGCTCGGCGTCGCGCTCGACATCCCGGTGCTCGGCGTCCACCATCTGGAAGGCCATCTGCTGTCACCGTTATTATCGGCCGATCCGCCCGATTACCCGTTCATCGCCTTGCTGGTATCCGGCGGCCACACGCAACTGATGCATGTCACCGGCGTAGGCCAGTACGCCACGCTGGGCGACACGCTGGACGACGCCGCCGGCGAGGCCTTCGACAAGACTGCGCAATTGCTGGGATTACCCTACCCGGGCGGCGCCGCATTATCGAAACTGGCGCAAAGCGGCGATGCGACGCGCTTCAGGTTACCGCGTCCGATGCTGCATTCGGGGGATTTGAATTTCAGTTTCAGCGGCCTGAAAACAGCCGTGCTCACGCTCAGCCAGAAACATCCCGACCCAGCCGATCATGCCGACATCGCCGCCGCATTCCAGCTGGCAATGACCGACGTGCTCAGCAGCAAATCGCTGGCGGCACTCAAGGCCGCACGCTGCAAGCGTCTGGTCGTCGCCGGCGGCGTAGGCGCCAATCAGCAGCTGCGCGCCGCATTGAATACGGCTGTGCAGAAAATCGGCGCAACCGTATATTTTCCCGAACTGGCATTTTGCACCGATAACGGCGCGATGATCGCCTATGCCGGCGCGATGCGGCTGCGCCACGACGGACACACCGCCGGTGCGTTCACCGTACGCCCGCGCTGGGATCTGGAAAGCATGGAAGCCCCATTGCAGGTGGCCGCCAGCTAAAACCGCAAGCTGCTCGTTACCACCGTATATGCGGGAACATGTCCCGCACCAGCTTCAACAATGCGGCGCCGCCCGGCAGCTCCGCCAGTATGTTCGGAAATGCCACCAGACCCAACAGCAAAGCCAGTACGGCGACCACCAGAACATTCGAAAACACGCTTTCCGGGCGCAACACGCCCCAGTAACGCATCGCCAGGAACATCACATCCTTGCGGTGTTCGGACATGCGCCGCCAGCGCAGCACCAGTTTCACCAGCAAATACACGGCATAGCCGCCGGCCAGCGCCGAGAACACCACCCGGAATACACCGAACAGATCCATCTCGCCGCGCGCCAGATGCTGATAAAACCACGACACCACGCCCACCGACAGCGATGCCAGCACCGCGATCAGCACATTGAACAGCAAGCGCCGCCGCTCGCGCGCCAGATCCTGCTGGCGCTGAATGAAAAAGCCGTCCACCTCGGTTTTGAAATACTCTACCTTTTCCTGCACCAGCGACGAAATCTCGCGCTTCGCCACCGCCACGCGCTCATCGAGCACGGACGCCAGGCGCTCCCCCGCGTAATCCACCAGCTCGCGCACGTCATCCTTGGTAAACTGGCGCTGGCTATGCAGTTCCGCAGATATTTTGTCCAGCTTGAGATCGATCTCATGACTGGTACTCTGCACCACGTCGCGCAGTTCGGCCCCGACTTGCGCCGCGCCTTCTTTCACCACTTCGCCCAGCTTGTCACCCGCCAAGGCAATCGAATCACGCGACACCTCGGTCAACTGCGCACGCGCATAATCCATTTCCTTTTCAAACCAAGCCATAGTTTACCTCGCAGTCAGAATTCACTTTCGCTTAGCAAAACGCCCTTCTTCTCCGGCCAGCAAACGCTTTATATTCGCGCGATGACGCCAGAAGATCAATACCGTCAATGCCGTCAATGCCGCGAGTGGGACCACATCCTCCAGCAGATAGTAGCCGAATACCGGTGCGATCGCTGCTGCCACCAGCGCCGCCAGCGACGAAATCCGCGTAATGGCAAACGCCGCCACCCAGGCCAGCAGACACGCCAGCCCCAGCCATGGCGAAATCGCAAACAGCACGCCCACCGCCGTCGCCACCCCCTTGCCGCCCTTGAAACCGAAAAACACCGGATACAGATGCCCGAGAAACACCGCCACCGCCGCTGCGTAGATTACCCACCCCGGCAACTGATAGCGCACAGTCAAATAGCCTGCCAGCCACACCGCCAGCCAGCCCTTCGCCATATCGCCCAGCAGCGTCAGCACCGCCGCAGACTTGCGCCCGGTACGCAACATGTTGGTCGCGCCCGGATTGCCCGAGCCGTGACTGCGCGGGTCGGGCAATCCGAACGCGCGACTCACCAGCACCGCAAACGACAACGACCCCAACAAATAAGCCAACACCACCACCGCTAACGCCATCATCGCCATTCCGCATAAATTCCAAAAACATATTGTAACCGCGAGTCGGCGATTTCCATAAAATTAGCACATCATGTCAAAACACCTGCCGTATTACGTCACATTGCGCCTGATTTTTGCCAGCCCATACCGTCAGCAACCCGCCTTCCATGAGATCCTGGACACGTATTCTTGCCAAAACAAACTCCGAGACAAAGTTTCAGCTTTCATCATCGCCATCCTGCAACACCTGATGCAGCCGAATTCCTGCGCATATTCCAGCAACCCAATCAAACGATTGGCGATATCACGCAGTGAATCATTTGTTAAATTTTTATTAAAACGCGCACATGCAAAAGCAACTGGCACAGCGCTTGCATATATGCACCCGAACACCAAATCAATAACAAGGTGTTTTAGCTATATCAACCCTTTAGGAGAAGCGACATGAAAAAAGTACAACAAGGTTTTACCCTGATCGAATTGATGATCGTTGTTGCGATCATCGGCATTCTGGCTGCGATTGCGATTCCTCAATATAAGGACTATGTTACACGTGCAAAATGGCAAGACAATATTGTGCAGATTGAACCATTAAAAACTGCAATTGCTGAATGCGCTCAAAATAATGCTGGCACACTAGCCAGTTGCGACACCCTCACCAAATTAACTTCCGCTACTGGTTACACAACTTTGCCTACCCCAGCTAACGGCACTGTTACCTTGACAGGCACCACCGCAGCCATTGCTATTGCTGGCGCAGGTGCACTAGCATCACCAGCCTGTACCGTTACATACACCCCAGCCAGCACAGCAAACGCAATTACTTGGACAGGTGTAACATCAGGAACTGGCTGCACCAAGGCTCAAACTGGTGTTTAATCAATATTGATAATAACGCTCTAATATAATTTAAGCCCAGCCATCAAGTTGATAGCTGGGCTTTTTTGTTTTTTATAGATACTAGGTCACATGCTTAAGAACAAGGTTATATTTTATGAGTAATCGTGCTGCCTGGATCTTGCCCTTAATTTTAATTAGCATAACCAGCATACTTTACGGTGGCTTTTTACATAATCCTCTCATTTTCGATGATTATGGATATTTTACTGAAGGCGGAACGCTTTATCACAAACTTCCCTTTTCAGCTACTCCCCGGTGGTTAAGTTACTCCACATTTAATTTAACTTATCATCTAATTGGTTTAGATATTCTCTGGTTTCGTATAGAGAGTCTAATACTTCACATTAGCGTAGTACTCACTCTATATATTTTTTTACATCAATTATGGAAAACGCTATTACCTTCTCAAAACACTAATCAACTTTCATATCAGGGACTAGCGTTTTTCGCTGCACTTATTTTTGCACTTCATCCAGTAGCAGTTTATGGTGCTGCTTATCTCGTAGAGCGCTCCATTGTAATGGCGACCTTATTTTCACTTCTAATGTGGTTGGCGCTGTTAGGCGGTTTAGAACATAAAAACCGGGCATATCTATGGCTTTCCGTCGTTTTCTATGCATTAGCTATATTCTCTAAAGAACACGCCATTATGGCGCCAGCCGTGTCAGCCGCATTGGTTATACTTTGGGGACGTACGAGGCCTAATGAATCTAGATCGTCACTTTACATTAAACACTTACTTCCAATTTTCTTGGCATACGCACTAATCGGAATTTACATCACATTAATACTTAAAGGAATACTTGGCACAACTTATGAAATCCAAGGAAGCGACATGGCTTCTAGATTACCTCTAGCAAACCAAAAGCTCATTTACCCTCTCAGCATACTGAATCAAAGCTCTTTATTTTTTAAATACTTAGGGCTATGGTTAATACCTAATCCACTCAAAATGTCAATTGATATCCGCGTGCCATTTGTTACTCAGTTCTGGATATGGCCACAAACATTAGGATTTATTACTTTCGCACTTTACCCTATATTTAATTCAATATTATTATGGCGAGGTGGGCGAATAGGTATCTTAGGTTTTGCACTTTTAGCACCGTGGCTTATGTACGCCACAGAAATTTCTACAGTACGAATACAAGAACCTTTCGTACTATATCGAAGTTATTTATGGTTCGCGCCTGCTTTTGCAGGCTTTGCAATTATTTTTGGTACATTATTAAACAAACGTAGAACGATCGTTATACTCCTGTTGATCTCCTCGTTAATGTATCCATTAGCATATGACCGCCTCAGATCTTTTTCACATCCTTTCATATTATGGGATGATGCGGCACGTTTAATGCAAAATCAATCTGGCTTGCCTGGTGCGGAAAGAATTTATGTTCAACATGGTCATCAACTCCATAAAGCAGGCTTATCTGAATTGGCTGTAACCGAACTTACAAAAGCCATACAAATCAGAAAAGATTTTATTTATGCCTACAATGAACGCGGTCTAACATATTTAGATTTGAAACGTTATCAGGATGCTCTAAATGATTTTAATCAAACTATAACTATCATTTACAATAATGGAAAACCCTATCCTGGGCAACGATCGGCCGTCAAGATATTAGCTGAAGCATATATGGGTCGTGGGTCGTCTCTTGAGTTCCTCAATCAACCGGAAGAGGCTTTGCAAAGCTTCCGTAATGCCTGCCATTTAGGGTCAAAAGAAGCCTGTAAAAAATATTAATGTTTGCAGGAATAAATCACGCAATATAACAAGATGGCAAAATCGGATCGGTTAGAGTTAACTCTTATTTAAAGTGAGACAGTACCACTAGAGCAGATCATCCCCGTGAAGGCTATTTTGCAACCCTCCATTCATCGCTTATTGAATCACATCGCTCATACAAGCTTTTAACTTCTTACAAAAACCATATTCGCATTGTAATCAATGCCGCGTTTCCCCCTCCGTCGCCGACACATTCGGCAGCCACAGCTGCGCCGCATCGATGGGGTCGAAGCGGTAATGCCGGTTGCAGAATTCGCATTGCACTTCGATCTGGCCGCGCTCTTCCAGCACCGATTCGATCTCTTCTCGACCCAGCATTTTGAGCATGTCGGCGACGCGGGAACGCGAGCAGGTGCATGCGAAGCGCACGTGCTCCGGCTCGAACACGCGCAGGTCTTCTTCGTGGAACAGCCGATGCAGGATCATTCTGGCATCCAGCGTCAATAGCTCTTCCGCTTTCAACGTAGCCGCCAGATGGCTGGCACGATTCCACGCGTCGGGATCGCCGTCCGCAAGGTCGGGCAGTTTTTGTATCAGCATGCCGGCAGCACTGGTTTCATCGGCTGCGAGCACGATATGCGTATCGATCTGTTCGGATTGCGCCATGTAATGCATCAGCGCGGCAGCAACATCGGTGCCTTCCAGCGGCACGATGCCCTGGTAGGCCTGCTTGTCGGCACTGGCGGGGTCGAGCGTGATCACCATGCGCCCAGTACCAAGCAGTTCGGCAAAATTGCCTTCGGTGAGATCGCCATCCCATTTTGCAGTCGCGCGCAGCGTATGCGCCGAAGTAGCCTCGACCACCAGCAGCTTCACCGCGCCCTCGCCCTGCATCTGCAAGATCATGCTGCCGTCGAACTTCAGCGTGGCGATCAGCAATGCCGCCGCTGCCATCAGTTCGCCGAGCAGGGTTTGCAAGGGCGCAGGATAGTCGGCGTGCTTGAGCACTTCGCGCCAGGTTTCGTCCAGGCTGACTAGTTCGCCGCGCACGGCGGCATGTTCAAACATAAAGCGGGTCAGGCTGTCGGTAGTATGCATGTTGAATCAAAGAGTAACGAATAAGGTGTAATTATAGCGCTTGTCAGCCACTTGGACTTTATGCATAGTTGCGGTTTTTGCGAACTGCCCTGATAAATGTTACCTGCGATTGAACAGCGCCTGGCCGCTGAAATGAATGTGCGCCCACAACAAGTAATGGCCGCTGTTGCACTGCTGGACGAAGGCGCCACCGTGCCGTTCATCTCCCGTTACCGCAAGGAAGCCACCGGCGGGCTGGACGATACGCAAATGCGCCATCTGGAAGAACGCCTGGGCTATATGCGCGAACTGGAATCGCGCCGCAACGCGATACTGGCGAGCATCGGCGAGCAGGGCAAGCTCACGCCCGCGCTGCAGAACGAGATTGCGCTAGCCGAATCCAAGCAGACGCTGGAAGACCTCTACCTGCCGTACAAGCAGAAACGCCGCACCAAGGCGCAGATCGCCCGCGAAGCCGGATTGACCCCGCTGGCCGACAGCCTGCTCGGCGCCCCCGCGCAGCATCCGGAAACTGCCGCAGCAGCCTACATCGATGCAGACAAAGGCGTAGCCGACGCCAAAGCCGCACTCGACGGCGCCCGCCAGATCCTGATGGAGCGCTTCGCCGAGGATGCCGCGCTGCTGGCGCGGCTGCGCGACCTGCTATCTGCCGACGGCATCGTGGTCGCCACAGTCGCCGAGGGCAAGGAAACCGAAGGCGCCAAATTCCGCGATTATTTCGATTACAGCGAGCCGTTGAAGGCGATACCGCCGCACCGCGCGCTGGCATTGTTCCGCGGACGCAATGAAGAAATCCTGCGGGTCGCCCTCAAGCTGCCGCAAGAGTTCAGCGACACGCCGCAGAGCCATCCTGCCGAGAGCATGATCGCCCGGCAATTCGGCATCAGCAATCAGAACCGCGGTGCCGATCAGTGGCTGGCCGACACCGTACGCTGGGCCTGGCGCATCAAGCTCGCGCTGCATCTGGAGCTGGAATTGCTCGGCGATTTGCGCGAACGCGCCGAGACCGAAGCGATCCGCGTGTTCGCCCGCAATCTGCACGACCTGCTGCTCGCCGCACCCGCCGGCTTGCGTACCACGATGGGGCTCGATCCCGGCATCCGTACCGGCGTCAAGGTCGCCGTGGTGGACGGCACCGGCAAGCTGCTCGACACTGCCACCGTGTATCCCCATGCGCCGCGCAACAACTGGGACGGCGCCCTGCACGCGCTGGCCGCGCTGGCACAGAAACATAACATCGAACTCATCAGCATCGGCAACGGCACCGCCTCGCGCGAGACCGATCAGCTCGCAGCGGATCTGATTGCGCGGCTGCCACAGTTGAACATGACCAAAGTGGTGGTTTCCGAAGCGGGGGCCTCAGTGTACTCGGCATCCGAATTTGCTGCGCATGAATTCCCGCAGCTCGACGTCAGCCTGCGCGGGGCGGTATCCATTGCCCGCCGCCTGCAGGATCCGCTGGCCGAGCTGGTCAAGATCGATCCCAAATCCATCGGCGTCGGCCAATACCAGCACGATGTCAGCCAGTCCAGGCTGGCCAGGAGTCTCGATGCGGTGGTGGAAGATTGCGTCAACGCCGTCGGCGTTGACGTCAACAGCGCATCGGTTCCGCTGCTCGCACGCGTTTCCGGCTTGTCACCCAGTCTGGCGGAAAGCATCGTCAGCTATCGCGACCAGCACGGCAGGTTCACCAGCCGCGACGCATTGAAGCAGGTGCCGCGTCTCGGCGCCAAGACCTTCGAACAGGCCGCCGGCTTCCTGCGCGTACGCGGCGACAATCCGCTTGATGTTTCTGCCGTCCACCCCGAAGCCTACCCGGTCGCAGAACGCATCCTGCACGACCTCATGCAGCGCCTGCACACAGGCAACCCTGCCGCACTCATCGGTCAGGCCGGCGTATTCAGCCAGCTCGACGCCAAAGCATATACCGACGAACATTTCGGCCTGCCAACAGTACAGGACATCCTGCGCGAGCTGGAAAAACCCGGCCGCGACCCGCGCCCTGCATTCAAGACCGCCACGTTCAAGGCCGGCATCGCCGAAATCGGCGACTTGCAGCCCGGCATGGTGCTGGAAGGCGTCGTCACCAACGTCACCAACTTCGGCGCGTTCGTCGATATCGGCGTGCATCAGGACGGTCTGGTGCACATCTCCGCACTCGCCGATACGTTTGTCAAAGACCCGCACAGCATCGTCAAGGCCGGCGATGTGATCAAGGTCAAGGTGCAGGAAATCGATATCCAGCGCAGGCGCATCGCGTTGACCATGCGTCTGCAGGATGCGGTCACGCCACGCGAACCGGCTGCTGCGAGACCCGGCAAACCGGCGCGCCAGACACCGGCCCCTGACAATGCGATGGCAAATGCGCTGGCACGCGCCATCAAGATGCGCAGCTAACCACAGTTGTATCAGGGCAGGCCTAACCCTGCCCTTTTTTGTCTTCAAAACGTCATCAAACAGTCATAATGCCCCCGCATAATTCGACGGCCGACAGCTTATTCGCCTTGACGGCCTGAAAGTTGCACTCGAATTACATCAACAGGAAAACATTATGCACGCCGTACTCATGCCTGCCGCCAGATTAATGCAACAGCTTCGTTTGTTGCCGAAATTCGCCCTGCTCGCGCTAGTATTCATCACCCCGCTGTTACTGGTAACGACCCTGCTGTTCAACGAATTGCAGAAATCCATCGCGGTTTCAGAGCACGAACACAAGGGCCTGCGTTATATGCAGCAAATCAGCGACATTATCCGCCTGACCCAGCAACATCGCGCATTGCTGCACATGCAACTCAATGGCAATCACACTGTCAGTGCCGCAGCATCCCAAGTCCGCGACGACATCAATAAAAAAATGGCGCAGTTCGATGCGACGCAAAAAAATACCGGCGATTTTGACACAGCCGGGACATGGTCGAAAGTGAACGAATCCTGGCAGGCATTACAAGGCAATATCGCCACAGACCGATCAAAGGCGAGTTATGAACGGCATACTGCGCTGCTCGGCCAGTTAAACAGACTGAATACGCTCATCGCCGACAGATCGGGCCTGTTACTGGATCCGAAGAGCGACAGCCACCATCTGGTCACGCTGCTCACCCGCACCCTACCGGTCATCAATGACAATCTCGCGGAGATCTCGGGACGCGGCGCCTCGATCATCGACACCGGCATGTTCGAAGGCAATGAGGACGTACTGCTGAATTCGAACATCATGCTGACCAGATACGCGCTCGACAAGATCCCCGACCAGTTGCAAACCCTGTATCGCGAAAATCCGGCACTGAAAGCCAGCCTCGCCCCGCATGCGAATCTCGTGAACGCCATTCGGGCCTATCTGGAAAGAGCGCGGGTCGAAGTATTGAATTCGGCCAACCAGACTTCCGGCAATCAATTCCATGCTGCCGGCAATCAGCGCATGGATGAGCTGTCGGCATTTGCCGCCACCACGACAAATCTGCTCAACGGCCTGCTGGACGAACGCATCCAGCAGGCAACGTTGTGGCGCAACGAGATGATGGCTGGCATCTTGCTGGCGCTGGCGATTGCGGCGTATCTGTTCGCGGGTTTTTACACTTCGTTTTCCCGCGAGGTCAAACGCCTGGAACGCGCCGTAGCCACGGCAGCGAGCGGCGATTTGACGCATGCCATCCACTCGGCCAGCAAGGACGAAATCGGCGGACTGATCCACGCATTCGGCGACATGACGCAAAACCTGGCGCAACTGGTCGCCGACGTGCGCATGGGAGCAGAAACCATCAATCTGGCATCGAACGAAATCGCTGCCGGCAACGCCAACCTATCCTCCCGCACCGAATCGCAAGCCGCATCGCTGGAAGAAACCGCCAGCTCGATGGAAGAGCTGACTTCGACCGTACAGCAGAACGCAGCCAACGCCAGTCGTGCCAGCCAAGTGGCGGCTTCCGCGTCCACTATTGCAGTCAAAGGCGGCGCAGTCGTGCATCAGGCGGTAGACAGCATGGGCTCGATCAGGGAAAGCTCACGCAAGATCTCCGACATCATCGGCGTGATCGACAGCATTGCATTCCAGACCAATATCCTTGCACTCAATGCCGCGGTCGAAGCGGCGCGCGCCGGCGAACAAGGGCGCGGATTTGCCGTGGTGGCGGCCGAAGTACGCAGTCTGGCCCAGCGCTCGGCGGCAGCGGCCAAAGAGATCAAGGCTTTGATCGGTGATTCGGTCAACCAGGTGGAAATCGGCAGCGAGCTGGTAAACAATGCCGGCCAGACCATGGAAGAAGTCGTCAGCGCGATCAAGCAGGTCGCCGACATCATGAGCGCAATCACGTTGGCCAGTCAGGAGCAAAGCTCCGGCATAGCGCAGGTCAATCAGGCCATTACCCAAATGGACGAAATGACGCAGCAAAATGCCGCGATGGTGGAACAGGCAGCAGCGGCGGCAGAAAGCCTGCAGCAACAGGCCACCACACTGGCAGTAGCGGTAAGCGTGTTCAAACTGACGCACTACTCCCCTCCAGCCAGCTCATCGCGTTCGCACCAGCAGCAGGATGCCGATGTCATCCCTATGCCGCGGCCACCTTATCCAGCCGGCAAAGTTACCGCCAAAGCCGGCAGAACCCGCAAACCTGCCATTGCAGCCTAGATGTCACTCGCAATAAAAAAGCGCAATCAAATCGATTGCGCTTTTTTATTTGGAACCAGCAATCAGCTAACGGGAATTAACCCTTTGCTGCGAAAGCCAGGCACCAGCCATTCGGGCTTATCGGGCCTTCGACTACCTTGCAGGTGCCTTTGGCCTTGGCTGATTTGCCTGGCTCGAACTGCACGCATTTTACGCAATCCTGGCCGTTCTTGGGATCATCCTGATACTGCAAGGCAGCTTTGGACATTTTTGCAGCAGCTGCTTCCTTGCTCACCATCGCTGCCGGTACGACTGCGATACTGGCCAGCAGAGCAGCACCTTTCAGGAAGGAACGACGAGAGACTTGTTTGTTTTTGACATTTTCCATGACGGCTCCTAAATTCAATTTAAAATCATGATCAAGAATATAACCGTTTCCTAATATATTCGCACCGATACAAGCTGTCAACCAGTACAAATATCAGTACACCACCGCCACCGGATCGAGACTCCGCCACAAATACCAGGTTGCGACCGAACGCCAGGGCCGCCAGCATTCTGCATGCCGACGCAAATTGGCCTTGTTTTGCGGCACAAGCTCCGGGTAATGCAACGCGAAGGCTTTTTGCAAACCGATATCGTCCACCGGCAGCACATCCGGTCGCAACAGGTTAAACATCAGGAACATTTCTGCACTCCATTGACCGATGCCGCGAATCTGCGTAAGCACCTGAATAATTTCGGCATCTTCCATCTGCGGCCAGGCGGCCGGATCGATCAGGTCATCCGCGAAATGCCGCGCGAGATCATGCAGATATTCGACCTTGCGCCGCGAATAACCGCACGCACGCAACGCCGCAACCGATTGCGACGCGAGCGCCAGCGGCGTAACGGCAGTCACGCCCAGCAACCGCTGCCATACCGTATCCGCGGCTTTGATTGAAATCTGCTGGCCGGTAATCGCGCGCGCCAGCGTCTCGAACGCATCGCCGCGACTTTCCATCCACACAAGCGGGAAACGCTCGATCAAGCCCGCCATCACCGGATCAGCCTCTGCCAATTGCGCGGTTGCCAACGGCCAATAACCGGGTTGCGATATAGTCATGTCCTCTGCTCATAAATAAGTACTCATGCCTATTCTACAAACATTTGGCTTATACTAAACATAAAACCATAATGCAGCATGGGGTAAATCCTGGAGGTGGCAATGGATAACAATTACATCCGCTGGTTCGAAGAGATCACGATCGATGATATTCCTCTGGTCGGCGGCAAGAATGCATCGCTCGGTGAAATGTACCGCGAACTGACCACTCAGGGGGTAAAAGTACCCAACGGCTTCGCCATAACCGCCGAAGCCTACCGCAATCTGCTGGCCCAGCCCGGCGTCAGCGCGGCGTTGCACGATGCACTCGACGAACTGGATCCGAACGATGTCGCCGACCTGGCGCGCCGCGGCGCCCGCGCCCGCGACATCGTCTACAACGCCCCGCTGGATGGGCATATCAGCACGCAGATCCTGCTGGCCTATACCCAGCTCAAGGCCGAATACGGCGACGAACTCAGCCTGGCGGTGCGCAGCTCGGCCACCGCCGAGGACCTGCCCACCGCCAGCTTCGCCGGACAACAGGACACCTACCTCAATATCAGCGGCGACGCTGCACTGCTCGACGCCTGCAAACATTGCTTTGCCAGCCTGTTTACCGACCGCGCCATCCACTATCGCATCGATCAGGGTTTCGACCATTTCAAGATCGCGCTATCGATTGGCGTGATGAAAATGGTGCGCTCCGACATCGCCGCGTCGGGCGTGATGTTCTCGCTGGATACCGAAACCGGATTCCGCGACGTGGTGTTCATCACCGCGGCTTACGGTCTGGGCGAGAACGTCGTGCAGGGCACAGTCGAACCGGACGAGTTTTACGTGCACAAGCCCACGTTTGCATCAGGGCACCGCAGCGTACTGCGACGACGACTGGGCGGCAAGAAAATAAAAATGACCTATACCGCCGATCTGGCCGGTGCCACCACCCACAACATCCCCACCTCCACTGCCGAACAAATGCGCTTCTGTATCAACGATGATGACGTGCTCACGCTGGCCGACTATGCGTTGAAAGTGGAACGCCACTACTCGCAAAAAATCGGACATGACCGCCCGATGGATATGGAATGGGCAAAGGACGGACTCGACGGCGAGTTCTACATGGTGCAGGCGCGCCCTGAAACCGTCGCCTCGCAGCGTGCCGCCAGCACGCTGGAAACATTCCAGCTCGACGGCAAGGGTGAAGTCGTCATTACCGGCCGTGCCGTAGGCGGGCGCATTGCCAGCGGGCGCGTCCGGGTCATTGCCGATGTCGCCCACCTGCCAGAATTCCAGGCCGGGGAAATCCTCGTCGCCGATACCACTTCGCCCGACTGGGAGCCGGTGATGAAGATCGCCGCCGCCATCGTCACCAATCGCGGCGGACGCACCTGCCATGCCGCCATCATTGCCCGCGAACTCGGCATTCCTGCGATCGTCGGCGCCGATCATGCCACGACCGCGCTGGCCACCGGCGAGCTGACGACGGTGGCCTGCGCCGAAGGCGAGACCGGCAATGTCTACCGCGGCGCCATTCCGTTTCACGTCGAACATACCGATCTTTCGCAATTGTCGCGCCCGGCCACGGAGATCATGATCAATATCGGCAATCCCGACCTGGCATTCAAAACGGCGCAGCTGCCTCATGACGGTGTCGGCCTGGCACGCATGGAATTCATCATCACCCAGGCCATCAAGGCCCACCCGATGGCGCTGCTGTACCCGGAACGCATCACCGATCCGGCGATACGCGCGCAGATTGCTGCGCTGACTCAGGGATATGGCAATGGCGCGGATTTCTTCATCGAACGTCTGGCTGAAGGTGTCGGTACCATTGCTGCCGCGTTCTACCCCAAGCCCGTAGTCATGCGCATGTCCGATTTCAAATCCAACGAATACGCATCGCTGCTCGGCGGCAAGGATTTCGAGCCGAACGAGGCCAACCCGATGCTCGGATTCCGCGGCGCCTCGCGCTATGCCCACCCCGCCTACGCCGACGGCTTCAGACTGGAATGTGTGGCGATGAAACGGGTACGCGAGAAAATGGGGCTCGACAACGTCATCCTCATGCTGCCGTTCGTGCGTCGCGTCGCGGAAGCCGATGCGGTGCTCGCCAAAATGGCCGAATTCGGCCTCAAGCGCGGCGACAATGGTCTGCAAATTTACGCCATGTGCGAGGTGCCGAATAATGTCATCCTGATCGACCAGTTCGCCTCGCGCTTCGACGGCTTTTCCATCGGCTCCAACGACCTTACCCAGCTCACTCTGGGCGTCGATCGCGACAGCGAGATCGTCGCATTCGATTACGACGAACGCGACGATGGCGTCAAGGCCATGATCCGGCTGGCGGTAGAAGGCTGCCGCAGAAACAGCATCCATTCTGGTCTGTGCGGCCAGGCGCCATCCGATTATCCGGAGATGGCGGAATTCCTGGTCGAACTCGGCATCGACTCGATCAGCCTCAATCCCGACAGCGTCCTTGCTACCACCCGGCGCATCCTGGCGCTGGAAGCCAAACTGGGGCGCGCACCACGCAGCCAAACAGGAAAATCAAAATGAACATTTCCTTTCATGGCGCCGACCGCGGCGTCACCGGCTCCTGCCACATGATCAGCTGCGCCGGCAAGAACATCCTGATCGATTGCGGCATGTATCAGGGCGGACATGAGCTGGACGAAGAAAACAGCGAACCGTTTGGCTTCGACCCGGCCGCCATGGATTACGTGCTGCTCACCCACGCCCATCTGGACCACTGCGGCCGGCTGCCGCTGCTGGTGAAACGTGGTTTTCGTGGCGAGATCATCACCACTGCCGCCAGCCGGGCATTGTCCCGGATAGTGATGATGGATGCGGCCGGACTGCAGGAAGACGAAGCCCGCTACCATGCACGCAAGAACAAACGGCACGGCGAGCAAAACGATGTAGAACCGCTCTATACCACGCTGGATGCGCTCAATACGCTGGAATATTTCGGGCGTAGCGCGAAATACGGCACGCCGCTCGCCATCGCCCCCGGCATTAGCGCCACTTTTCTGGATGCCGGCCACATATTAGGCTCAGCGAGCATATTATTGGAGCTCACCGAAGGCAAAAAACATCGCACAGTGGCGTTCTCCGGGGACCTGGGCAACGCCGGCAGGAAACTGCTGCACGATCCGGTGCCGCCGCTCCATGCCGATGTGGTAGTGATGGAAACCACTTACGGCGACCGTCTGCACCGCTCGTTGCCGGAATCGATCACCGAACTGTATCAGGCGATCAACGATGCGTTGCAGCGCGGCGGCAATGTCATCATCCCCACTTTTGCGCTGGAGCGCACGCAGGAACTTCTGTTCTACATGCGCGAAGGTATCGAGCAAGGCGAGTTGCCGCGCAGCATGCAGGTGTTCCTGGATTCGCCGATGGCGATCTCGGCCACCGAGATATTCAAACACTATCCCGACTGCTACAAGAAAACCACCGCTGCGCTGTTCCATGCCGGCGACGATCCGTTCAATCTGCCGGGCCTGCACTTTACCCGCGAAACTGCGCAAAGCATGGCCATTAACAATGTCAACGGCGGCGCGGTCATCATGGCAGGTTCGGGCATGTGCACCGGCGGACGGGTGCGGCACCATCTCAAACACAATCTGTGGCGCAAGGATTCCAGCGTCATTTTCGTCGGTTTTGCCGCCGAAGGCACGCTGGCGCGGCTGATCATCGACGGTGTGCCCAAGGTCAGGATCTTCGGCGAAGAGATCGCGGTCAAGGCCAAAATCTATACCATCAACGGCTTTTCCGCCCATGCCGACCGCGACGAGCTACTGGCCTGGCATCGCCATATCAAACCGGAGCGCACCTTCCTGGTCCACGGCGAAGAAGCCGTCATGCAGTCGTTTGCCAGCCACCTGAAAAACACCGAAGTCTATATGCCCATACGCAATCAGGTTTTCGCACTCTAATCATAATTACACAACCATGTTCACTTTGCCTGAAATCCCTCCTCTGCTCGAAGCTTTCATCGCCACTGCCTTATTCGGATTCGTCATCGGACTGGAAGTACACAGCTACCGACGTGCGCGCAACAAGGATCTCGGCTTCGGCACCACCCGCACACTGACCCTGCTGGCGGTGATGGGATTCGTGCTGGCCGTGCTCGACCCGCATTTGTGGCTGTTCATGGGCGGGTTATTCATCATCACCGGCTTGCTGGCGCTGCAATACTGGAACCGGCTGGCAGCCGGGGAGCAGAGCCTGCTGCCGACATTCATCGCCATGCTGACCTACCTGCTGGGGCCGCTCGCGCTGCAACAGCCGTTGTGGCTGCTGATCCTGTATGTAGTGGTCGTGCTGCTCTTGCTCGGCGGCAAGCCCGGTATCCGGCGCTTTTCCGATACGTTCCAGAGCACCGAAGCCGTGACCCTGGCCAAGTTCATGATCATGGCCGGGCTGATACTGCCGATGCTGCCCGAGCAGCCCATCGCCAGTTTCATCAGCGTCACCTACAGCCAGCTCTGGCTGTCGGTCGTGGTGGTATCGACCATCTCCTACCTGAGCTATGTCGCACAAACCTACTTCTTCCCCAATAACGGCGTGCTACTGGCCGGCATTCTCGGCGGGCTGTATTCCAGTACCGCAGCCACGGTGGTTCTCAGCCGGCGCGCGCAGAGCGCCAGTGCCAGAGACCACCTGTATTCCCCGGCCATCATCCTGGCGACGGCGATGATGTATCTGCGCCTGATGGTGCTGATCATCATTCTCGGCCA
Organism: Sulfuriferula sp. AH1; assembly: GCF_002162035.1. Classification (NCBI taxonomy): domain Bacteria; kingdom Pseudomonadati; phylum Pseudomonadota; class Betaproteobacteria; order Nitrosomonadales; family Sulfuricellaceae; genus Sulfuriferula; species Sulfuriferula sp. AH1. The sequence continues at coordinate 813,816 of NZ_CP021138.1, read as the reverse complement.
CACCGCCATCGCGCTGCGGCTGGCGATCCCTTTTGCGCTGCTCATCGCGCTATCCGCGCTGATCGCCTGGCTGCTGTACCGCCGCATCGCCAATACCGGCGACAAGGCTGACGATATCGCTACGCCCGTACGCCATCCGCTTGAATTTTCCACTGCAATTCTGTTTGCCGTATTATTTGTATTTTTCGCCGGGCTGACGCAAGCGGTCATCAGCAATTACGGTACAGCCGGCTTGCACTGGCTGTCCTTTGCGATTGGCTTCAGTGACATCGACCCGTTTATTCTTGCGCTGCTCGCGGGCAAATACAGCATCGATTTCAACGTGATTACTGCCGCCATCCTCATCGCCACCGCCAGTAACAACCTGCTCAAGGCAGCCTATGCGATCGCTATGGCACGCAACCGCAGCGTGATGCCTGCCGCGCTATGGCTCAGCTTTACCGGAGTGATATCACTCGTATACGTTTATCTCAGGTAATCATCAGGAGTAAAAATGCAATTCAAGGATTATTATCAGATACTGGGCGTCACCAAAACCGCCACAGCAGACGAAATCAAAAAAGCCTACCGCAAACTGGCGCGCAAATACCATCCCGATGTCAGCAAGGAAGCCGATGCCGAGAAAAAGATGAAAGAAGTCAACGAAGCCAACGAAGTGCTGTCCGACCCGGAAAAACGCGCCGCCTATGACCAGCTCGGTCAGGGCTATCGTTCCGGGCAGGATTTCCAGCCGCCGCCGAACTGGGATGCCGGTTTCGAATTTTCAGGCGGCGGCTTCTCCGATGGTGAGATGGGCGGCGCCAGCGACTTTTTCGCCAATCTGTTCGGCCAGGCCGGACGCAGCAGGCGCCGCAGTCAGTATCAGGCTCGCGGCGAAGACCACCATGCCAAGATCGTGATCGAACTGCAGGACAGCTACGACGGCGCCACCCGCAGCATCTCCCTGCAAGCCCCGGCCGTCGATGCCCAGGGCCATGTCTATACCAAGGAACATGCGGTCAACGTGCGCATCCCCAAAGGCGTCAAGGCCGGCCAGCACATCCGCCTGAGCGGGCAAGGCAGCCCCGGTATCGGCGGCGGCGCGGCGGGCGATCTGTACCTGGAGATCCAGTTCCGGCCCGACCCGCGCTATCGCACCGAAGGCCGCGACGTATATGAAACCGTGCCGGTCGCACCGTGGGAAGCCGCACTCGGCGCCAGTATCGAAGTCGCCACGCCATCCGGTTCGGTGCAAGTCAAAGTCCCTGCCAATTCCCAGAGCGGACGCAAGCTGCGCCTCAAGGGACGCGGCATACCGGGCGACCCGGCAGGCGACCTGTACCTGCTGCTGGAGATCGCCCTGCCACCAGCCGATACCGAAGCAGCACGCAAACTATACGAAACCATGGCACGCGAACTCGCCTTCAACCCACGCGCCAAAATGGGGGGCTAAACCATGACCATCACCGCTATCATCATCGACGACTGCCGGCTCAATCTCGCCGACCTTGCGCATAGCTGCGGCGTCAGCCAGGAATGGATTATCGAGCGGGTACAGGCAGGCCTGCTTTGCGCTCCCGCTACAGACCTGAGCCGGAACTGTTTTACCAGCGCCGAGCTCACGCGCACCCGCCGCTTGCGCAACGTCGAGCGCAGCTTTGACGCCAACCCGGAGCTGGCGGCGCTGGTCGTGGATATGATGGAAGAAATTCAGCGCCTGAAAAGCGGGTTCAATCGTATTAATGATGATTTAATAGACTTGTAACGCGCAATCCCGAATAGCATCAGCAACCGGGGACGATCACCCAAGCCGGTTATCCGCAGGGTGATACAGTGGATCTTCGAGCACGTTCACCTCTATCATGCCTTTGGCTTTGTCGAGCAGTTCCAGACAATCCGGGCTGAGGTGGCGCAGATGCAGCTTCTTGCCCAATTCGGCATAGCGTTCCGCCAGCAGGTCGATGGCCTCCAGCGCGGAATGGTCCTTGACGCGGGCGTTTTTGAAATCGATCACCACTTCGGCGGGGTCATCCTTGGGCGAGAACAACCCGAGGAAATTCTGGGTCGAGGCAAAGAACAGCGAGCCGTGCAGGTCATATACTTTCCAGCCATGCTCTTCGGTGCCGACACGCACTTCGATGTGCTGGGCGTGTTGCCAGGCGAATACCAGTGCCGAGATGATCACGCCGACGATCACCGCCATGGCGAGGTCGCTCAGCACGGTCACTATCGCCACGGTCAATCCCACCAGCACATCGGCTTTCGGCACCTTGCCGAACAGGCGAAAGCTACCCCACTCGAAGGTCTTCTCCGACACCATGAACATAAGGCCGATCAGCGCCGCCAGCGGTATCATTTCTATCCATTGCGAGGTGAACAGGATAAAACTCAACAGAAACAGCGCGGCAGCGATGCCGGATATGTTTTTAACTGCGCCATTGGTGACGTTGATCATGCTCTGCCCTATCATCGCGCAGCCACCCATCCCGCCAAAAAATCCGGTCACCACGTTGGCAACACCCTGACCGACGCAGGCACGATTCGGTTTGCCGCGCGTCTGCGTCATGTCGTCGATCAGGTTCAACGTCAACAGCGACTCGATCAAACCGATGCCGGCAAGAATAAGGCTATACGGGAAAATGATACGCAGCGTATCCAGGTCAAGCGGCACGCTCGGAATGTGAAATACCGGCAGGCCGCCCTTGATGGAGGATAAGTCACCGACGGTTTTGGTATCTATCCCGAAAGCAATCACCAGCGTGGAGACCGCCACTATCGCCACCAGGGTGGACGGCACCGCCTTGGTCCATCTGGGTAATAAATAGATGATCGCCAGTGTCAGCGCGATCAGGCCGAGCATGGTGTACAGCGGCGTACCATGCATCCAGCTCATCGTACCGTCGGCATTGGCGACCTTGAAGTGGCCCAGCTGCGCGATGAAAATCACGATGGCCAGACCATTGACGAAACCCAGCATCACCGGATGCGGCACCATGCGAATGAATTTACCGAATTTCAGCAGTCCGAAAATGATTTGCAGCACGCCCATCAGTACGACGGTGGCTAACAGGTATTCCACACCGTGCTGTACCACCAGCGCCACCATCACCACGGCCAGCGAACCGGCCGCACCGGAAATCATCCCCGGACGCCCGCCGATGAGCGACGTAATCAGGCTTACCATAAAAGCCGCATACAGCCCGACCAGAGGATGCACATGCGCCACCAGTGCAAAGGCAATGGCCTCGGGAATCAGTGCCAGCGCGACGATCAGGCCGCTCAATACATTGGTTTTAATTTCTGAAAAGTTTTGCGGATTCATGCCTACCTCGAAATAAAATCGCACCGCACCATCATCATGGCAAGGTGTCCATACAGTTGAATTACAGCAATGGCATTGCGCCGACACAGACGGGCGGCGCAACATGAGGCGAAGGAAGGCAGGAAATTACATTGGACTATCTGATAGTGAATTAAATTATTTCAGCCTGAATTCTACAGGCTATCGGGATGATGGGCAAACCATCCATCCGGCAGACTCAAGCGGAAGTACCAGGAAGATTGATGACGGCCATCGCGCGACTGCGAACAGCATTCGCATTCCTCTTGAATTTGAGGTTGAACTCGACTAATTTACAAATAGGCACCTAAACCACTCATGTAATGCCCAATGCCAACGCCCATGACCATCCTTCTGAAACGCGCATACGAACCACCCGAGCCTGACGACGGGTTCCGCATCCTGGTGGACAGGCTCTGGCCGCGCGGGGTATCCAAAAATTCGGCGCATGTCGATTTGTGGTTCAAGGACATCGCACCCAGCCCTGAGCTGCGGAAGTGGTTCGGACATGACCCGTCAAGGTGGATGGCGTTTCGCGAGCGTTATTTTCAGGAGCTCCGCGAGAATCCCGAGGCCGTCGAGCAGCTCGCCGCACATGTGCGGCAGGGCGTAGTGACGCTCGTTTATGGCGCAAAAGACCGTGAACATAACCATGCGCTCATGCTCAAGGAATATCTCGAGCACGCATTCAAGCACTCATAGATTCCGGGCTATTCGATTTGGTCGGCAGAAGCTGAGTGACTCGCCGAACACGGGTATGTCACATTAAAGGTTTATACTAAAACGACATCACCATTCCGGAGACAGGCATGATGCAACTACAGCAACCGCTTTCCGCCAGCGAACTCGACCTCATCCACCGCTACTGGCGTGCCGCCAACTATCTCTCGGTCGGGCAAATTTATCTGCTGGACAATCCGCTGTTAAAACAGCCGCTCACGCTGGAGCACATCAAGCCGCGCCTGCTTGGGCACTGGGGCACGACGCCGGGGCTGAATTTCATTTATGCACACATGAATCGCGTGATCCGCCGCGACGACCTCAACATGATATTTATCGCCGGCCCGGGTCACGGCGGCCCGGCGGTGGTCGCCAACACTTATCTGGAAGGCAGCTACAGCGAGTTTTATCCCAATATCTCGCAAGACGAAGCCGGGATGAAACAGCTGTTCCGCCAGTTCTCCTTCCCCGGCGGCATACCCAGCCATGCAGCGCCGGAAACGCCGGGCTCGATACACGAAGGCGGCGAGCTCGGCTATGCGGTATCCCATGCTTACGGTGCGGTATTCGACAATCCCGAGCTGATTGCCTGCTGCGTGGTCGGCGACGGCGAGGCGGAAACCGGGCCGCTGGCGACAGCCTGGCATTCCAACAAATTCCTCAATCCCAGGAATGACGGCGCGGTGTTGCCGATACTGCATCTGAACGGCTACAAGATCGCCAATCCCACCGTGCTGGCACGCATCAGCCACGACGAGCTGGCGCAGCTGTTTACCGGCTACGGCTACAAGCCTTATTTTGTCGAAGGCGACGAGCCGGCTGTCATGCATCAGAAAATGGCGGCGACCATCGACACCGTAATCGCCGAAATCAGGGAAATCCAGCGTCAGGCACGTACTCACGGCAATACGGCCCGCCCGTCCTGGCCGATGATCATTCTGCGTTCGCCCAAGGGCTGGACCGGCCCCAAGGAAGTCGATGGCCTGCAGACCGAAGGGTCATGGCGTTCGCATCAGGTGCCGCTCTCCGAGATGGCGACCAAGCCTGCTCATGTGCAGCTGCTCGAATCCTGGATGAAATCCTATCTCCCCGAGGAGCTGTTTGACAGCAACGGCACCCTGCTGCCGGAACTCGCTGCGCTGGCGCCTGCCGATGCCCGGCGCATGGGCGCAAACCCGCACGCCAACGGCGGCATATTGCTGCATGAGTTACGCCTGCCGGATTTCCGCGAATATGCCGTCGAGGTGCCGAAACCCGGCCACAGCGAGGCAGAAGCCACGCGCGTACTCGGCAGCTTCCTGCGCGATGTCATGCAAGGCAACATGGAGAATTTCCGTGTATTCGGCCCGGACGAGACGGCATCCAATCGCCTCAGTGCGCTCTTTGAAGTCACCAACCGCACCTGGGTAACCGAGCGGCTGGACACCGACGACCATCTCGCCCCGGATGGTCGCGTCATGGAGATACTGTCTGAACACACTTGCCAGGGCTGGCTCGAAGGCTATCTGCTCACCGGCCGGCATGGCTTTTTTTCCTGCTACGAGGCCTTCATCCACATCATTGATTCGATGTTCAACCAGCACGCCAAATGGCTCAAGGTGACCAGTCAGCAGATTCCCTGGCGCAGGCCGATCGCTTCGCTCAATTATCTACTCACCTCGCACGTGTGGCGGCAGGATCACAACGGCTTCTCGCATCAGGACCCCGGCTTCATCGACCATGTGGTCAACAAGAAAGCCGACATCATCCGCGTTTACCTGCCCCCCGATGCCAATACCCTGCTCTCGGTGGCCGACCATTGTCTCAGGAGCCGCAATTACGTCAACGTCATCGTCGCCGGCAAGCAGCCTGCGCCGCAATGGTTGTCGATGGATGCTGCCATCAAGCATTGCACGGCGGGGATCGGCATCTGGGAATGGGCGAGCAACGATCAAAAGGAAGCGCCCGATGTCGTCATGGCATGCTGCGGCGACGTGCCCACGCTGGAGACGCTGGCTGCGGTAGACCTGCTGCGTCAGTGGGTGCCCGAACTCAGGATACGCGTAGTCAACATCGTCGACCTGATGACACTGCAACCCGCGGAAGAGCATCCTCACGGCCTCAAGGACATGGATTTCGATTCGCTATTCACTGTCGACAAGCCGGTGATTTTCGCCTATCACGGCTATCCGTGGCTGATTCATCGCCTCACCTATCGCCGCACCAACCACGTTAATATGCATGTGCGCGGCTACAAGGAGGAAGGCACCACCACCACGCCGTTCGACATGGTGGTGCTCAACGATCTCGATCGTTTCCATCTGGTCATCGACGTGATGAATCGCGTGCCGAAGATGCAGCCTCGCGCCGCACATATCAAGCAGGCCATGCATGATCGCATTATCGAGCACAAGCAGTATATCGAGCGTTATGGCGAAGACATGCCGTCCATCCGCGATTGGGAATGGCCCTACTGATGTCCGAATCAGCAGCCATCCTCACCATCAACAGCGGCTCGTCGTCGCTAAAGGCCAGCCTGTTCCACGGTGACGGTACGCGCCGGGATTTTCGTTATGAACATATCGGCCAGGGTTTCCCGCACGACCACCGTGAAGCGTTCGACGCCCTGCTGCGCGATCTGGGCACAGACACGCCCCTAGCCATCGGGCACCGGCTGGTGCACGGCGGTGAAGTCACGATGCCGGCACGGCTGATCGACGCCACCGAGCGCGCCCGGCTGGAAGCGCTCATCCCGCTGGCGCCGCTGCACCTGCCCGGCAATTTGCTGGGGGTGGATTTATGCCGCGAGCGTTTTGACGTGCCGCAGATCGCCTGTTTCGATACCGCATTTCACGCCAGCATGCCGCCAGCAGCGCAGCGGCTACCGCTTCCGCAAGCGTATGGATTGCGCCGCTACGGCTTTCACGGCATCAATTACGCCCATATCGCACAGCGTCTGCCCGCACTGCTGGGCGATGCTGCCACCGGCAACATCGTGGTGGCGCATCTCGGCAACGGCGCCAGCCTGTGCCTGCTGCAAAACCTGCAATCGGTGGACACCACGATGGGCTACACCCCCGCAGGCGGCATCCCGATGGGTACGCGCAGCGGTGATCTCGACCCCGGCGTGATGCTGGCGCTCGCCGAGCGCCATACAGCGGCGCAACTCAGCGATCTGGTCTATCACCGCATGGGCCTGATCGCGCTATCCGATGGCGAAAGCAGCGACATGGCGCAACTGCTTGCCAGCGACAGCGCAGCCGCCCGTTTTGCCGTTGACTATTTCTGCCGCCAGGTGCGCGGTACCATTGGCGCACTCGCGGCCAAGGCCGGCGGTATCGACGCGCTGGTATTCACCGCCGGCATCGGCGAACATGCGCCGCTGATACGCACCAAGGTATGTGAACCCTTGCGCTTCCTGGGGTTCCAGCTCAACACCAATGCCAATTCCGGCAATGAACTGCGAATTAGCGCTAGTGACAGCAAACCGATACTGATCATACCTGCCGATGAGGAAGGCATGATCTACCGTTTAGCGAATGACATGCTGATGAAATAAACGATAAAAAGGCTTGCGACACGCTGTTAACACCATCGCACTAGACCTATTATGCAATCCATGTTTCCATGACGGAATGATTTTATCTTTCTGATTTTTATAAGTCATACTGAATTTCATTGTCATGAAAAATTCTTCATTTTTTACCTTGCAGGAATCTTTGACCATCCTATACTCAAAATTTTAGCCGCTATGCATTTCAACCATGTCCTGTAAAGGAGTTGCTGATATGAAGGCTTGTTTTTCTGGTGCATCGACAATTACAGCAATATCGATCTCCCTGGCGGCAATGGCTACGCCACTGGGTCTGCCGCCTGTCCCCATTCCGGCGGACAATCCACAAAGCCCTGAAAAAATCAAGCTTGGGGACAAGTTATTCCATGACACGAGGTTCAGTTCCACCGGGCAGGTAAGCTGCGCCACCTGCCATGATGCCAAAAAAACCTTTACTGACAGTCCGCTGCCGGTTTCCCGGGGCATCAATAAACTCAAGGGTACCCGCAACGCCCCGACCGTGATAAATGCGGCGTATTTTCATCGACTATTTTGGGATGGGCGAGAACCCAGTCTGGAAGAGCAATCCAAAGACCCCATGATTAATCCGGTAGAAATGGGGCTGCCGAATCATGAGCCGGTGCTTAAACTGGTTCGTACAGATCCCGAATATGTACAGGCATTTAAAACGGTATTCGGTAAGAGTGGCGAGCAGTTGACGATGGAAGAAGTAAAAAAGGCCATCGCCAGTTTTGAGCGCACTATCGTTGCGGGAAATTCACCTTTTGACCATTATTATTTCGGCGGCGACAAGAACGCGATGACGGCAGCACAAATTCGCGGCTTCAAGGTATTTATGGATCAAGGTCGTTGCGTTTCCTGTCATACAGTCGAGCAGGATCAGGCATTGTTCACCGATAATCGCTTCCACAATATCGGCATAGGCATTAACCAGATGCAGAAGGATGTACCGCGCCTGGCAGGCGAATTCCTCAAAGCCAAAATGCAAGGTGGTGATGTGGACAAAGCTGTGCTCGGCAATCCAAAAACCTCAAATCTGGGACGTTTTGCAGTGACCGATACGCTGGACGACATGGGTTCGTTTAAAACCCCGACACTGCGCAATATCGCCATGACAGCGCCTTACATGCACGACGGCAGCTTGAAAACCCTGAAGGAAGTGGTCGTTCACTATAACAATGGCGGAGTTACCAGAAAAGGCGATCGGGTCAATGATTTCTTGAGTGGAGGCATCCGCCCGTTGAATTTGAGCGAACGGCAGATTTCGGATCTGGTTGCTTTTATGGGGCACTGACCAGTCCGGAATATGCAAAAACTGTCAAAACCGCCAAGAAATAGGGGGATGAGCATGAACAAATCAATCAATCGCCGGGATTTCCTGAAAGGTGCTGGTGTGCTGGCGGCAGCAAGCGCATTGCCTGTCAGCATGGTAGAACTGGTGTTTGCCGACACGACACAAAACTTCAGCTTTGCCTATATATCTGATGCGCATCTCCAACAAATCAAGGGCACCAAGTTCGTGAACAACTGGGATCGTGGTCTGATCCGCGCTGTAGCGGAAACCAACCTGCTTACACCCAAACCCGACTTCATACTGTTTGGTGGAGATCTTGCCCAGCTCGGCAAAAAAGCGGAACTGGATCACGGCGCTGAAATCCTCTCCGCGTTGCGCGGCAACAAGGTTTATCACGTAATGGGCGAGCACGACTATTACCTGGATCTCGGGCAATATTGGGAAACACTGTTCGGGCCGCAATACTACAGCTTTGACCACAAAGGCGTGCATTTCGTCGTGCTGAACAGCATTCTTACCTATGACGACTGGACTTACAAACGCTGGCCCACTGCCGAACAGCGCATGCTGGAAATGGCTGATCTGGACAATCCTAACGGATCACCGTTCATGGTCGGCGACAAGCAGCGTGAATGGCTGAAGCAAGATCTGGCAAAAATCAGCAAAACCACGCCCATCGTCGTCGTCTCCCATTCACCGTTACAAAAAATCTACAAGAACTGGAATTTCTGGACGGACGATGCCGAACAGGTGCAGGCGCTACTGCGGCCGTTCAACAAGGTGACCGTGCTGTATGGGCATGTGCATCAGATACAGTACAACCAGATCGGCAACATCAGCTTCAACTCCGTCATGTCGACCGCCTGGCCCTGGCCTTACCCTTCCACTTATGCGCAAGCTGAACAATATCTGCCAAAACTCACGGTGCCGATGAACCGTGCCGACCCGTTCTTCGAGCGGGATGCAACGGGCTGGCAATTTATTAACATGGCGAACGGCAATGTGGACATGCGCTATAACCTGTTTAGCAATACCAGCCGTACCGTGGCTTTCAATACCAAAACCGGCGAACCTGAGGATACCGTATTCCAGTCGCCGGACAAGCGTATTCCACCGCAAACCCAATATTAAGGATATTAGGGAGTGAGACCATGCATTTCGAACAACTGAAATTTGCTGTCTTGTGGATAGTCGTGACGGGCCTGACGGGCGTATTGTCTGCGCCGGCACAGGCGGATGAATTCACACAGGCGGATTTGAATCGCTGGCAGGAACAATATGCGAAAGTGGTCAAGGATGGCCGCGAACTCTGGACCAGCTCCAAATTGGGCAGCAACGGCGTGGCTTGCGTACAGTGCCATCCCAATGCCGCGAATACGCATCCGGAAACCTATCCGAAATTCCAGAAACAGCTCGGCAAGGTAGCACCCATGTGGGAAATGATTAACTGGTGCATCCGCAATCCGCTGGAAGGTAAGGCGCTCGCCGCCGACGACTACAAAATGATCGCACTGCAGGCCTACATTACCGAGGAGCGACGCGGAGTGAAGCTGGATCCGGGCAAACATTAATTGCCTGCCTTACCTAAACCGGCGGCCATGCTGTCAGATGTGTGTGCCGATACCGGCTTACGGCTGGCGTCGGCATGATTTTTAGTCCGGCCGGTCTTTATCCGGCACAACACGACAGCTGTTTGACATCCTTGTCAAAGGTCTGCGCGCACAGTTTGAGGCCTTCGACCATGGTCAGATAGGGGAAAAACTGAGACGCCAGTTCCTTTACCGTCATCCGCGAACGAATGGCGAGCGCCGCCGTCTGGATCAATTCGCCCGCTTCCGGCGCGAGCGCCTGAACGCCGAGCAAGCGTCCGCTTGCCTTGTCTGCCACCAGCTTGATGAAACCACGGGTGTCAAAATTAGCCAGCGCTCGCGGCACGTTATCCAGTGTAAGGGCACGGGTTTCTACCTCAAAGCCTTTACTCTTGGCATCAGCCTCAGTCATGCCCACTGTAGCCACCTGAGGATCGGTAAATACCACAGCCGGTACGATGGAGAGATCGAGCACCTCATTGCCGCCCAGCATGTTGGCGGCAGCACGTGTACCTGCTGCCGCAGCCACATACACAAAGGCAGGATTGCTGGTGCAGTCGCCACCCGCAAAAATATTTGCCACGGATGAACGCAAACACTCATCCACAACGATGGCACCACTGTCATTTAACCTGACACCTATACTTTCCAGCCCCATCCCGGCGGTATTCGGCACCCGTCCGGCAGCTACCAGCAAGCGGTCGCCGCTGACTGACTCGCCACCCAGATCCAGGGTAAATTGACCCTCGGCATGTTTGACACTTTTCACGGTCTGCTCTGTGAGTACACGCATGCCTTCCGCTTCCAGCAGCGGGGCAAGCGACGCCCCGATCAAGGCATCCTCCTGCGACAGCAAACCGGAACGGGCAATCAGTGTCACCCGGCTACCCAGCCGCAGGAACGCCTGCGCCAGCTCCAGCGCCACCACCGAACCGCCGTACACCAGCAGATGTTGCGGCATGTCCTCGGCCACCAGCGCCTCGGTCGAGGTCCAGTACGGTGTATCTGCCAGACCCGGCACATCGGGAATACGCGGCGACGCGCCGGTAGCGATCAACACACGATCAAAAACAATCTCGCGACTGCCTCCCGTATCCAAATCGACCGACAAGGTTTGCGCATTCTTGAAGCGCGCAAAACCGCGCACCAGACTGATATTCGGGTTGCTGTCCAATATGCCTTCGTACTTGGCATGGCGCAGCTCTTCCACCCGCCCCTGCTGCTGTGCCAGCAATGCCTTGCGGTTCACGCGCGGCGTACCGGCTTCGAGACCTGCATCAAACGGACTGCTGGTGCGCAGGTACGCAATATGCGCGGCCCTGATCATGATTTTGGAGGGTACGCAGCCAACGTTGACGCAAGTACCGCCGGTGACACCTCGTTCGACCAGCGTCACTTGTGCACCGCCTTCCGCCGCTCGGATGGCTGCAGCAAAGGCTGCCCCGCCACTGCCGATAATCGCCATTCGCAGGCCGGAACCGCTGAGACCGCCAGTTGCGTCGTTGCTATTTACAGTCACGCCATAGCCAAGTGCCTGGATAGCCGCCACCACATTCTCTGCTCGTACCGTGTCCCGAGCATCAATCCACGCCCTGGCTTCGGCAAAGGATACTTGCACCTGCTGCACGCCGTCCATGACACGTAAATTCTTCTCAATGGACGACGCACAATGGTCGCAGCTCATGCCTGTCACATTCAGTACGTATTGTGTCATTTCGCCTTGGCTCCCTTGACTTCGGATGGGTAGCCAGCTTCAAATGTCGCATCCTGCATGTTATCAATGGTGGCTTTGGCATCATCAAAGGTCACCACGGCTTCTTTCTTCTCCAGAGACACATCAACCTTGGACACTCCCGGTACTTTCTGCAAAGCTTTTTTCACGGTAATCGGGCATACCGCACAGTACATGCCGGGTACGCTCAACGTGACCGTCCTGATAGCGGCCAGTGCCGACGAGGAAAAGAACATCATTCCGATTAAGGATGCGGCAAAAAACGAGAGGATTTTTTTCATGATAGCGCCTAGTAGAAAAAGGGGGCAACGTAAGGGGAAACAATCGATATGGCAACCAGCAGCGCCACCAGCCAGAATAAAGCTTTATACATGCGCTGGGTACGAGGCACGGCACACATGGTGCCGGGCTGACATGGCGTTACCGGTTGCCATAGCTTGCGATAGGCCAATGCCAGAAACACGATGGCAATAGCCAAGGTGAACGGACGGAAGGGTTCCAGCACTTGCAGATTGGACATCCAGGCGCCACCGAACCCGAGCAGCACCAGCACCAACGGACCCAGACAGCATGCGGAAGCCAGGATAGCCGCTATACCCCCGGCAACCAGGGAATACGCCCCGGATTTAGTTGAGTTCATTCCCACGACTTTCTCCTTTGATAAAAGACATGCTAAGCTTAAGTACGGAGTCAGGTACGGAATCAAGAGGGTTTTATGATTAACGATCAATTCACTATCGGCGCGCTCGCCAAGGCGAGCAACGTCAACGTGGAAACCATCCGCTACTACCAGCGCATCGGCCTGCTGCCGACCCCGATGCGCGACTATGGGCGCATCCGCCGCTATACCGGCGAAAACCTGAAACAGATGCGTTTTATCAGGCGCGCGCAGCACCTCGGCTTTTCACTGGACGAGATCAGGCTTTTGCTGGGACTTGCGGATGACAAACACTGTACTGAAACCAGGGAGCTGGCCGAAGCCAAGCTCGCCATAGTTGAAGAGAAGATGGCTGACCTTGCCGCGATCCAGGAAACGCTCAAAGCCCTGATCACCTCCTGTACGACTACGACAGGAGGGCGCGGCTGCCCGATCATCGACAGTCTTGAAGAGGACGAGCCGCCGCAAAGCGCTTACTGATTCAATCGCGCCAGCAGATTTTCCAGCTTGTCGGTATCGGTGGCCTTGAGTATCTTTTGCACCAGTATCGTGGTCTCGCTGCAGTCGGTCTTCAGCACCTGCTGTTTCACGCTGAGCAGGCTGGACGGCTGCATGGAGAACCGGCGCAATCCCAGCCCGATCAGCAGGCGCGTCAGTTTGGGATCGCCGGCCATTTCCCCGCACACCGATACCGGTTTGCCGGCCTTTTCACCGGCACGCAGCGTCATTGCGATCAGCTGCAGCACTGCCGGATGCATCGGGTCGTACAAATAGGCGACGCTGTCATCGGCACGGTCGATGGCCAGCGTGTACTGGATCAAATCGTTGGTGCCGATGGACAGGAAATCCATGCGCTCGGCAAAGGCAGACGCCATCAATGCCGCCGCAGGTATCTCGATCATGCCGCCGATTTCAACTGCGTCGTCAAAAGGGATGTTTTCCGCCGCGAGGCTGGCTTTGGCCCGATCTATCGCGGCGTAGGTCAGCCGCAGCTCGGTGAGATTGCTCAACATCGGGATCAGTATCTTCACCTTGCCGTAATGCGAGGCGCGCAGGATGGCCCGGAGCTGCGTATGGAACAGGCCCAGCTCCGACAGACACAGACGAATCGCACGCCGCCCCAGAGCAGGGTTAAGCGTATGTTCGGTAAGCCCGCCCAGCGGCTTGTCGGCGCCCACGTCCAGCGTACGGATGGTAACCGGCATGCCGCTCATCGCGGCGGCCACATCCCGGTAAGCGCTGAATTGCTCTTCTTCGGTGGGCAAATCGGTGCGGTTCATGAACAGGAATTCGCTGCGGAACAGCCCGATCCCGGTCGCTCCTGACTCCCTCACCGCAGCGATGTCCTGCGGCAATTCGATGTTGCCGTGCAGTTCGATGGCGACGCGATCCAGCGTCGCTGCACGGCTGGTGGTAATGCGCTTGAGCTTCTGATGCTCGATTTCCCACTGTTCCTTGCGCAGCTGATATTCTTCCAGCTCCGCATCGTCAGGGTCGACGATGACCACACCCTGCTCGCCATCGACGATGATGATTTCGTTATCGCGGATCAGACTGAGCGCGTTATGCAGCGCCATCACCGAGGAAATATTCAGGCTGCGCGCCAGAATCGCGGTATGTGAAGTCGCGCCGCCCGCATCGGTGATGAATGCGGCGAATTGCTGGCGCTTGAAACCGATCATGTCGGCTGGCGACAGATCATGCGCGACCAGAATGCAGTCGGTCAGATTGCTTTCCTCCGAAGGCAGGTTATCCGGATGCCCCAGCAATACCTTGAGCACCCGCTCGACGACCTGCACCACATCGGTTTTGCGCTCGCGCAGATACGGATCGTCTATCGCCTCGAACTGGGCGACCAGCTGTTCCATCTGTTGCGTCAGCGCCCATTCCGCATTGCATTGCTGGCTGCGTATCAATTGCTTGGGGACTTCCGACAGCATGGAATCATTCAGTATCATCAAATGCATGTCGAGAAATGCCGGCAATTCCGCAGGCGCATTGGGCTGAATCTGGGTGCGCAACACTTCCATTTCCTTGCGCACCGCCGCGATGGCATCGTCAAACCGCGCGATTTCCTTGTCCAGATACTGCTGCGACAAAACGTAATGCGCGACTTCGATCCGGCTGTGCGAAGCCAGCCGCGCCACGCCGATAGCGATGCCGGCCGATACGCCTATACCATGCAGGGTAAAGCTCACTCGCCTTCCCCAAACTTGTCGTTGATCAAAGCCAGGATCGCAGTCATTGCCGGCTGTTCGTCCAGACCTTCCGCCTCCAGCTGGATGACCGTGCCCTTGGCTGCGGCCAGCATCATCACCCCCATGATGCTCTTGGCATTGACCCGGCGCTGATTGCGCGTAATCCAGATTTCGCTTTGAAACTGCCCCGCCGTTTGTGTCAGTTTGGCCGACGCGCGCGCATGCAAACCCAATTTATTGGTAATTTCAACGTCCTGTTGCAGCATCACAAAACTCCGGTGAGATATATAAAATGCCTTCCTGTCCGCCAGCCACGGTTTTTTTCACCAGCAGGTCGAGTGGCTCATCGCGATAAGTAATGGCACGCATCAGCATGGGCAGATTCGCTCCGGCAATGCCTTCCACTTTCCCGGGAACCAGCAAGCGACACATGGTATTGCAAGGCGTCGCCCCGTAAATATCCGACAGCAGCAATACGCCTTCGCCCTGATCCAGCTCCACCAGTAATTTCTCTGCCTTGCCCAGCATGCTAAGCTGCGTTTGTGCGGTGACATCCAGTGCCGCCAGCAACGGCGGACGCTCACTTAATACATGCGTCGCGCACTGGATCAGGCTTTCGCCCAAAGTGCCGTGCGCGACGATGAGTATGCCTATCATCAGCTAATCCTTAATCTCTTCGAAATTCAAACGTTTTTGCATCGCGGGCGTCAGGTGAATCTTGCCGTGATCATCTATCAGCATCGCCTGACTGACCCCCATTTGTTGCGCAGCCTGGCGCCAGCCGGAAACACCGGCAATGAAAATCGGCTTGCTGGCCACATCCGATAGTGTACCTGCATGCGCCCCCGGCGCAAGCAGTACCGTCACCGCCTGCACACCCTGTGCCGGCCATCCGCTACGCGGATCGATGATGTGGCAATAGCGCTTGCCGTTCAGCTCGAAAAAGCGCTGGTAATCGCCCGATGTGCCGATCGCTTCGCCATCGTGCAGGTCCAGCGTGGCGATCGGGCCGGGCTTGCGCGGATGCTGAATGCCCACGCGCCAGGGCCGGTCGCCGTGCTGGCCCAGTGCCAGAATATTGCCGCCGATATTGATGAGCGCATTATGCACCCCTTGCGAACGCAGATAGGCGGCAGCCAGATCCAGCGCATAGCCTTTGGCATAGCCGCCCAGATCCAGCCGCACTGCCGGATTATTGCTGTGGAACATGATGCCGTCGACAACGATGTCCTGCATGCGCGGGTTGGCTTTCACCAGCGCCTGTATCGCAGCCGGGTCAGGCAGCTTCGCCTCGAAATGATCGGACTGGAATCCCCACAACCGGATCAGGTTGCCGATGGCCGGATTGAACAACCCGCCTGACTGTATCGAATATTGGGTCGCATCCCGAATGATCGGGATCATCCCCGGTGCAATCGCGGCCTGAGCGGGGCTCATGCTGAATATCTGGTTCATCCGCGCCAGCGTGCCCGGCTCCCAGGCGTGCAAGGTATGGTGCATCTGGTCGAAATCGCGCAGTACCTGCGCCGTCACGCGCCGCGCCTTGTCCTCGGGTTCGCCGTAGATGCTCACCTCGACCCGCGTACCGAACACGTAACTTTCCTGGGAATAGAGTGCCGGCTTGCCGCAACCTGCGAGCAGCAGCACGACCAGCAGCAGCGTCCAGCGCATCCAGCTTAGCGGCATCGCAGCTCCAGCACATCCATGAATAGCGCCGCGACATTACAACCGGTCTGCTGCGTGATCTCGACGAAGCCGGTCGGACTGGTGACGTTGATTTCTGTCAGGTAATCGCCGATCACGTCCAGCCCGACCAGGAACAGCCCCAATTCGCGCAAGGCCATGCCTATGGTGGTCGCGATTTCCAGATCGCGCGGGGATAACGCCTGCGCCACACCGCGTCCGCCTGCGGCCAGATTGCCGCGGGTTTCGCCTGCTGCCGGAATCCGCGCCAGCCCGTAAGGCACCGGCACGCCGTCTATCAGCAGGATGCGCTTATCACCGTCGCGTATCTCCGGGATGTAGCGCTGCGCCATGATCGTGCGCGCGCCCAGCCGAGTCAGCACTTCGATGATGACATTGAGATTGACCTCGCCGGTGCGTACCCGAAAAATCTCGGTGCCGCCCATCGCGTCCAGCGGCTTCAGAATAATGTCGCCGTGTTCGTGCAGAAAAGCCTTGATCGCGTCAGCCCGGCAACTGACCAGCGTCGGCGCAGTAAATTGCGGGAAACGCGCGATAGCCAGCTTTTCGTTGAAATCGCGCAGCGCCGAGGGCCGGTTCACTACCCGCGCGCCCTGAGTCATGGCAAGCTCCAGCAAATGGGTGGCGTACAGGTATTCCGTATCGAACGGCGGGTCCTTGCGCATCACCACCGCATCGAACTGGCTGAGCGCGATTTCCTCCATCTCGCCCAGGCTGTACCACTGCTCGGCGTGCTCCAGCATTTGCAGCGGCTTGGCCCGTGCCAGCACTTTCTGATCGCGCAACAGCAAGTCTTCCTGGCGCAGCACATGCAAGGCATGCCCGCGCAGCGCTGCTTCGCGCATCATGGCGACGCTGCTGTCCTTGTACGCCTTGAGCTGGCTGATGGGGTCCAGAACGAAAGCGAATCTCATGCGGCAGGCTCCGTGCGCTCAAGCTCGATGGAAGCAGCCAGCATCGCCAGCCGCGCCACGACGCCATAAGTATAGAAACGGTTCGGCATCGAGTCGGGATTGGTCAACTGAATCGGCGCACAACACGGGGTTTCGAATGCCAGCGGTACAAAATGCATACCGGGCGCATTGAGATTTTCATCGACACCTCTTCCGGTATGCACGCGGTAAAAGCCGCCAACGACAAAATGATCCATCATGTACACCACCGGCTCGGCGATCGCGTCGTCGATGCTCTCAAAAGTGTAGACGCCTTCCTGAATGATCACCTCGGACACCTGCAAGCCCTCCTTGCCTACCGCCATCTTATTACGCTGCTTGCGGTTGAGGTCGCGCACCTCCGAAGGGTCTTTCACCGTCATGATACCCATGCCGTAAGTGCCCGCATCTGCCTTGATAATCACGAACGGCGGCGCATCGATATTGTATTCCGCGTATTTGACGCGGATCTTTTCCAGCATGATGGTAACGTGATGTTCCAGACATTCCTCGCCCTGACGCGCCTGAAAATCGATGGCACCGCATGTTGCGAAATAAGGGTTGATCAGCCACGGGTCGATATCGATCAACTCGGCAAATTCCTCGGCCACCTGATTATAGGCAGCGAAATGATTCGATTTGCGACGCACGTGCCAGCCGGCATGCAGCGGCGGCAACAGTGACTGCTCGATGCCGCGCAGGATCTCCGGCACGCCGCCCGACAAATCGTTATTCAGCAGTACCGCACACGGGTCGTAATCAGCCAGACCGATGCGATTGCCGTGACGCACCACAGGCTCCAGGGTCAAGGTTTCACCTTCCGCCAGATCCAGCTGCATCGGCTCAGCCAGATCCGGAATCATGCTGCCGATGCGAACCTCGAGGCCGGTCTGACGCAGGATGCTGACCAGCCGCGCTACGTTTTGCAGATAGAACGTGTTGCGGGTATGGTTCTCCGGAATCAGCAGCAAGCGCTGCGCGTCCGGGCATATTTTTTCTACTGCACTCATTGCTGCCTGCACTGCCAGCGGAATGAAATCCGCATTCAGATTGTTAAATCCGCCCGGGAACAGATTGGTATCGACCGGGGCCAGCTTGAAACCGCTATTGCGCAAGTCGACCGAGGTATAGAACGGCGCTTCGTGTTCCTGCCACTGCGTGCGAAACCAGCGTTCGATTTTCGGCGTTGCGGCCATTACGTGACGTTCCAGATCGAGCAGCGGACCGGTTAATGCTGTTGTTAAATGTGGGACCATGCAATGCCTCTTTTATCATTTCTATAACAAACCGGATAAACTCTTTGCCAGCGAATTTACCCAAAATTCGCTTTGCGTATTCTCCGGGTTGGCGGTTTAATAACGCATTTCCGGAAAACAGCCTTTTTATGTTCCATATCGTTCTTTATCAGCCTGAAATTCCGCCGAATACCGGCAACGTCATCCGTCTTGCAGCCAACACCGGCTGTACCCTACATCTGGTCGAACCTCTGGGATTCAAGCTGGAGGACAGGCAATTGCGCCGCGCAGGACTAGATTACCACGAATATGCCAGTCTCCACATTCATGCTGACTGGGCTGCGTGCCGCCAATATCTGGGCGACCGCCGCATCTTTGCGCTTACCACCAAAGGTGCGGCCGCATTTGCCAACGTCGAGTTCCAACCCGACGATGTGCTGCTGTTCGGCCCGGAAACCCGCGGACTGCCCGCCGATATCCTGGCGGAATTCAGTGCCGGGCAGCGCATCCGGCTGCCGATGATGCCCACCAGCCGCAGCCTGAACCTGTCCAACACCGTCGCCGTCGTCGTCTTCGAAGCCTGGCGGCAGAATGGATACGCCGGCGGCGTCTGACCCAGGGTTTTTATCTTATTATATTAACCGCCTTGACACAACCATACCGGTTGGTATCTAATAAACTTATGAGTACCGAAATCAAAATCAAACAGTACGACATCACCAGAGAAAAACTGCTGGCGTCGGCTTTTTGCGAAATCCACCGCAAGGGCTATCAGAGCGCCAGTATTGCCGACATCCTGGAGTCGACCGGGCTGACCAAGGGCGCGCTGTATCATCATTTCCCGACCAAACACGCGCTGGGTCTGGCAGTGATCGATGAAATCATCGCCCCAAAACTCGATACGGTGGTGTTTCGACAGCTGCGCGACAGTGCGCATCCGGTCGCCACATTGCTGGATATCATCGCCGGCGTGGAGTCGTTCATGGGTGACGAAGGCATCATGCTCGGTTGCCCGCTGAATAACCTGATGCAGGAAATGAGCCCGCTGGATGAGCAGTTCCGGCATCATTTGAATGGCATCCTCGAAACCTGGCAGCAAGCGATACGTTCGGCGCTGGAACATGGCCAGAAAAACGCCGTAATCAAAGCCGAAGTTGATTGCCAGGCAGCAGCCCTGTTCGTCGTCTCCGCCTGGGAAGGCTGTTTCAGTATCGCCAAAAACAAGCAATCGCCGGCTTCATTCAAGATGTGCGTGGCGCAACTGCAGGGCTATGTGCAAAGCCTGATGAAAGCTTGAATACGTCTGCCCGCAAGCGGGCGGCGAACAGGATTAAACCGACAGTCTAACGCTATCGGTAAGTACGGTGCCGGGTTTTGGTGACCGGTATCGATTTTTAAGATACCAAATGGTTGGTATCTTTTACTCAAGGAGAAGGAAATGCCGTTAATTCATACTGTAGCCCCTGAAAGCGCCGAAGGTCAGGTCAAGGAAATCTACACCCAGATTGAAAACGCGTTCGGATCTATCCCCAATGCCATGCAAATCTATAGCAGCAGCCCGGCTTTACTGGCCAGACAATGGCAGCAAATCGGCTATTACATGCAGCATCCGGCACTCGGATTCAATCTGCTGGCACTGATGCGCATGCTGATTTCGGAAGTCACGCACTGCGAATATTGCGTTGGCTTCAATGAGGCGATGCTGGTCAACATGGGCGGCCTGACCATGGAGCAAGTTGTCGCCGCCAAGAAAGACCCGCATGCCGCACCTTTATCCGACAAGGACAAGGCCATGCTGTTATTTGTGTTGAAGGCAACGACTGCAGCGGCAACGGTGAATCAGGCCGACATTGCTGCATTAAAGGCGCTCGACTGGAGCGATGGGGATATTCTGGATGGACTCAATCACGGCGCCTATATGCTGGCCGGAGACACCATCTTCAACACGCTTAAACTCGAACGGGATTTCTGAGCGTCAGCAACCATAAGCAGCCATCTATTAATCCGTAGACGGCTGCTTGTCGATCAACAATCATCTTCTGTCTGATTGATCACGCGGTAAATCACGTCCAGATCAAAGCCGCGGGATTGCAGAAAACGCATCTGCTGGTTGCGCTCTTTCGGGGTGGCAGCCGGTGCGACGAATTTCTTCTGCCAGACTTCGCGGGCGCGTTCGACTTCGGTGGTCTTGAGACCGGCCAGCGTTGCGGCGATCAGCGTTTCCGACACTCCCTGTTCACGCAGCTCATGGCCGATCTTGCGGCTGCCGTAACGCGATTGACGGGCGTGGGCGCGCTGTTCGGCATAACGCGCGTCCGACAGCCAGCCGCGGGTCTGCAGGTCGTCCAGCAGTTGATTGAGCGCATCGAGGTCTTCAGTGTGCGCGCTGAGTTTGCGGAATAATTCGGTACGGGTATGCTCACGCCGCGCCAGCGCATCGAGTGCGCGGGCGCGAAGTGATTTTTCGACGGGCTGATGCATAAACCGGCAGCTTATGCGTCGTCGATGGCCACGCTTTCGCCGATGATGGCGGTGTGCGGCACGATACCGATAGCGGCACGCACCTTGTTCTCGATTTCATGGGCGACTTCCGGATGTTCGCGCAGATACTCGCGCGCGTTATCCTTGCCCTGGCCGATCTTCTCGCCGTTATAGGCATACCAGGCACCCGCCTTGTCGACAATCTTGTTGGCGACGCCAAGCTCGATGATCTCGCCTTCGCGGGAGATGCCTTCGCCGTACAGGATGTCGAATTCAGCCTGCTTGAACGGCGGCGCGACCTTGTTTTTGACGACCTTGACGCGGGTTTCCGAACCAACCACTTCCTCGCCCTTCTTGATCGCGCCGGTACGGCGGATATCGAGACGCACGGAAGCGTAGAATTTCAGCGCATTGCCACCGGTCGTGGTTTCAGGGTTACCGAACATCACGCCGATCTTCATGCGGATCTGGTTGATGAAAATCACCAGCGTATTGGTGCGCTTGATATTGCCGGTCAGTTTGCGCAGCGCCTGGCTCATCAGCCGCGCCTGCAGGCCCATGTGCGAATCGCCCATCTCGCCTTCGATCTCGGCTTTCGGCGTCAGCGCTGCGACCGAGTCCACCACCACGATGTCAACCGAGCCGGAACGCACCAGCATGTCGGCGATTTCCAGCGCCTGTTCGCCAGTATCCGGTTGCGAAATCAGCAATTCGCCGACGTTCACGCCCAGCTTCTGCGCATATTGCGGGTCCAGCGCGTGTTCAGCGTCGATAAATGCCGCGGTGCCGTCCAGCTTCTGCATCTCGGCAATCACCTGCAAGGTCAGCGTGGTTTTACCGGACGATTCCGGCCCGTAGATTTCGACGATGCGGCCACGCGGCAAGCCACCTACGCCCAGCGCGATATCCAGGCCCAGCGAGCCGGTCGATACCACCTGAACGTCATTGACCACCTCACCGTCGCCCAGGCGCATGATAGAGCCTTTACCGAAGCTTTTTTCGATCTGTGCCAGGGCTGCAGCGAGGGCTTTGCTTCTGTTTTCGTCCATGTATATTCCTTAAATGAAACTGCTGAAAATGTAAAAAGCCTTTGCACGATATTGCGAACTCTGCTCAGCAATCGGGAAAAGGTCTATCGGTTGATTATGCGTGATTCAGGCCAGCAACTCAATCACTCCGCGCAAAGCCGCCGCCACAGCGCGAGCCCGGATCTCGTCGCGGTCGCCGCTGAGCCGGCAAGTGGTTTCCAGGTGTTTGCCGTCCGTCGTCGCCCAGGCGATGCATACGGTGCCCACCGGCTTGTACGGCGTACCGCCGCCAGGTCCGGCGATACCGGAAATCGCCAGACTGATATTGGCCTTGCTATGCTGCAACGCACCTTTGGCCATCTCGCGCACGGTCGCTTCGGACACCGCACCCTGCGTATCGAGTGTCTCCGCTGACACATCCAGCTGCATCTGTTTTGCGTCGTTGCTGTAGGTGATAAAGCCGCGGTCGTACCAGTTCGAACTGCCGGGTATCGCGGTCATCACCATGCCGACCCAGCCGCCGGTACAGGACTCAGCCGTCACCAGTTGATAGCCGTGGCGTTTCAGGGCGTGCCCGACTTGTTCTGCAAGCTGATGCAGCTCGGAATCGGTGGGTCTCATGTCAGCCAATGTTGCACTCCCAGCAATACCGCCAGCGTATAACCTGCGGCAAGCAAATCATCGAACATGACGCCGAAACCATTCTTCAGGCGGGCGTCAAACCAGTTGATGGGGAACGGTTTCCAGATGTCGAACAAGCGGAACAGCAGGAATGCGGCGGCGATCCACAACGGCTGAAGCGGCGTAAAGGCCAGTATCAGCCAGAAAGCGACGATCTCATCCCAGACGATGCCGCCGTGATCGGCCACGCCGATATTGCGCCCGGCAACGCCGCAGATCCAGATACCTGTCACAGCCGCCAGCGCGATCGCCACATAGATTTGCGCCGGATTGAGTACGGCTGCCAGTATATAAAACGAAGGCAAGGCCGCCAGCGTGCCGAACGTGCCCGGCGCCACGGGCGCCAGACCGCTACCAAAACCGAATGCCAGAAAATGCGCCGGATGGCGCGTAATGAATCGCCAGTCAGCTTGCAAAATGGTCATACCCCGCAACATCCAGCGTAATCGGCAGCCCCTCGGCATCCATCAAGCGCAACCCCGGCATCGCACTGATCCGGCCGATGGCGGTCAGGCGCAAGCCCAGTTTTTCGCCAACGGCTGCGATCGCATCCTCATTGTCCGCAGGCGCAGTGAAACACAATTCATAATCATCGCCGCCTGCCAGCACGCAGCGGTCAAACGCCGGATGCGCCGCCAGATCATGCACGATCTCGCTCACCGGCAACCGGATATAATCCAGCTCGGCTCCGACATGCGAATTTTCAAGGATATGCCCGAGATCGGCCAGCAAGCCATCGGAAATATCGATCGCACTGTGCGCGAGCCTGCGCAGCGCCTGGCCCAATGCGACGCGCGGTATGGGTGCATGCAAACGCGTGCCCAGCGTTGCAAAATCGGCATCGCTTAAATTAAGATGGCCTTGTATCGCTGCCAATGCAAAGGCCGCATCACCCAGGGTACCCGATACCCACACGGTATCCCCGGCCTGTGCGCCATCACGCCGCAAGGCCTGGCCTGCCGGCACTTCACCCATCACGGTAAACGTCATGCTCAACGGGCCGCGCGTAGTATCGCCACCGACCAGACTGATTCCATAGTCTGTCGCACAGCGATAGACGCCGTCGGCATAAGCCGCCAGCCATTCGTCATCGACATACGGCAAAGTGATCGCCAGCGTCGCCCAGCGCGGCGTCGCGCCCATGGCCGCCAGGTCGGACAGATTCACCGCCAGGGATTTCCAGCCCAGTGACGCCGGATCGGCGTCAGGAAAAAAATGCACCCCGGCAACCAGCGTGTCGGTGGAAACCGCCAGCTGCATCCCGGCGCCAGTCTGCAATAATGCACAATCATCGCCTACCCCCAGCACGACATTGGCCGCAGGTCGGGAAAAATACTGGCGGATCAGATCGAATTCGCTGGACATGCTGGTCGTATTCAACGCCGCGGCTTGTTCACTTCGACGCTGCGCACTTCGGCAGCAAGTTTATCCATCACGCCGTTGACATACTTGTGCCCGTCGGTACCGCCAAAAGTCTTGGTCAGCTCGACGGCTTCATTGATTACCACGCGGTATGGCACTTCCAGATGATGCAGCAGCTCCTGCGCGCCCAGCAGCAGTACCGCATGCTCGACCGGGCTCAATTCGGCAATGGGGCGGTCCACATATTTGGCCAGACGCTGATCCAGCTGCGCCGTCTCATTGATGGCGCCGTTCAGCAAAGCCAGAAACATTTTTTCGTCTATACCCGCATAGCCGGGATCATCGCGCAACTGTTTGACTACGTCACTCACCGGCTGCTGATTCAGCAGCCACTGGTATATCCCTTGCACTGCGAATTCGCGTGCCTTGCGTCTATTTCCGCTCATAATACTTTCAACAGGTTAGCCATTTCAATTGCGCATTCGGCTGCTTCCGCGCCTTTGGCGGAAGTACGGCTATGGGCTTGTTCGTCGGTATCGGTGGTGAGCACGGCGTTGGCGATCGGCATGCCGGTATCCAGCTGCACGCGAGTGATTCCGCTCGCCATTTCGTTGGATACCACCTCAAAATGATAGGTATCGCCGCGCACCACGGCGCCGATGGCCACCAGCGCGTCAAATTTACCGCTCTGCGCCATTTTGCGCAGTACCAGCGGGATCTCCAGCGCTCCGGGCACGGTTGCGATCTGGACATTGTCCGATTTCACGCCGCGCCTGGTCAACGCTGCGACACATGCACCCAGCAAACCGTCGCAGATATCGCGATTGAAACGGCTCATGACGATACCAATGCGCAATGCACTGCCATCGAGGTTGCTGTCTATTTCATAAATATTGTCGTATGTCGCCATGTTTTTATCCTCATGCCTGATAGGCTGTAATGGGTAATCCTACCCGATATTCAATCGCCTTCGCTATACCCGGTTACTTCCAGATCGAAACCGGCCATCGAGGGCATCTTGCGCTGGGTTGCCAGCAGCCGCATCTTGCCGACGCCGACATCTTTCAGTATCTGCGCGCCGATACCGTAATTACGCACATCCCACTTCTGCGCCGGCTTCGGTTCGTTGCTCGGCAACGCATGGCTGAGCAATTCGGCTGGCGTTTCTGCACGATGCAGCAGCACGATCACACCCTTGCCGGCGGCGGCGATCTTCTGCATGGCGCGGTTGACGCTGTAGGCATGCACCGGGCTGTCCATCTCCAGCACATCCATCACCGACACCGGCTCATGCACCCGCACCAGTGTTTCGGTATCGGCATGAATATCGCCCTTGACCAGCGCCAGATGCGCCGCACCGGAGATCTTCTCGCGGTAGGCGATCAGCTCGAATTCACCGAATACGGTGTCGATAACGCGGCTGCCTACACGCTCAATCAGGCTTTCGTTCCGGTTGCGGTAATGGATCAGATCGACGATGGCGCCGATTTTCAGCCCGTGCTCTCGCGCGTATTCGATCAGATCGGGCAGACGCGCCATGCTGCCGTCTTCCTTGAGGATTTCGCAAATCACCGCGGCCGGTTCCAGCCCGGCGATGCTCGCCAGATCGCAACCGGCTTCGGTGTGCCCGGCACGGATCAGCACGCCGCCCGGCTGCGCGCGCAGCGGAAAAATATGGCCTGGCTGGATGATGTCGGTGGCCTTGGCGTGCTTGGCCACTGCCGCCTGAATAGTGGTGGCACGGTCTGCCGCGGAAATGCCCGTGGTCACGCCCTCAGCCGCCTCGATCGACACGGTAAATGCCGTGCTGTAAGGGGTCTGGTTATCTGCCACCATCTGGCGCAGGCCGAGCTGTTTGCAACGTTCGTCGGTCAGCGTCAGGCAGATCAGGCCGCGGCCGTATTTGGCCATGAAATTGACCGCTTCCGGGGTGGCAAATTCAGCCGCCATCACCAGATCGCCCTCGTTCTCGCGGTCTTCTTCATCGACCAGCACCACCATTTTCCCGGCCTTGATGTCGGCGATAATATCTTCGATAGGACTTAAACTCATGTGGATTCCCGGTAATTGAGGATACGTTCAGCGTAGCGCGCCATCATGTCAACCTCGAGATTGACGCGGCTGCCCGCTGTTAAAGTATGCAGATTGGTATGTGTCAGCGTATGCGGGATCAGATTGATGCTGAACTCGTCGCCGTCGACCTGATTCACGGTGAGACTGACGCCGTTGACGGTGATCGAACCCTTGGTCACCACGAAGCGGGCAATGTCGCCGGGCGCGCAGATCACCAGCTCGAAGCAGTCGCCCGCCGGGGCAAAGCGCACCACTTCGCCGACGCCATCGACATGGCCCGACACCAGATGCCCGCCCAAGCGGTCGGCCAGACGCAAGGCCTTTTCCAGATTCACCGGCGCACCGGGCGGGAAGCCCACCGTGCAGCGGAACGTCTCCGCCGACACATCGACACTGAAGCCTTGTGGCGACAGCGCAATCACCGTCAGACACACGCCGTTGCAGGCGATGGAATCGCCCAGCGCGACATCGCCCAGATCCAGCTCTGCCGCGTTGATCAGCAGACGCGCGTCATCGTTATGCGGCTTCACTTCGGCCACGCTGCCGACAGCTTGAATAATTCCAGTAAACACAGACGTCCTTAAATTGATGGGCGGAACGAAACATCAGTCTTCGTGGATCACAGCCGAAGTATAGACTTCCTGCACATCGTCCAGCGATTCGAGCGCATCCAGCAGTTTCTGCATCTTCACCGCATCATCGCCGGTCAGCTCGATCTCGTTTTCCGGCTTCATGCTCACTTCACCGAATTCGGCCTTGAATCCTGCCGTTTCCAGCGCCTGCTTGATGCTGTGCAACTCGTACGGCGGGGTAATCACTTCGATACTGCCGTCCTCGTGCGTCAGCACATCGTCGGCACCGGCTTCCAGCGCGGCTTCCATCAGCGTATCTTCATCGACGCCGGGCGCGAACAGCAGCTGGCCGCAATGCTTGAACTGGAACGCCACGCAACCGTCGGTACCCATATTGCCGCCGAACTTGCTGAACGCATGGCGCACATCGGCCACGGTACGCACCTTGTTGTCAGTCAGGCAATCCACCATCACCGCCGCGCCTCCGATACCGTAACCTTCGTAACGAATTTCTTCGTAGTTCACGTTTTCCAGCTCGCCACAGCCGCGCTTGACCGCGCGCTCCACAGTGTCTTTCGGCATGTTGGCGTCAAACGCCTTGTCCATCGCCAGACGCAGGCGCGGGTTAATGCTGGCATCGCCGCCGCCCATTTTGGCAGCGACCGTTATCTCTTTAATCAACCGCGTAAAAATCTTGCCGCGTTTTGCATCCGTTGCCGCTTTTTTATGCTTGATATTCGCCCATTTACTATGTCCGGCCATCACACCCTCTAAGCTGGTAATAAAAAATGCTTTAATTTTACCACTTTACGCCTGCTGCGATAAGAGCTTACACCTCGAGCGGACGCGCAAAGCGCTGCAACACCTCCAGACTTACCAGATCCAGCACGCGCTGGTGGGTACTTTCCAGCACCACCTGCGGCGCCACGCCGGCCTCGTAGGCGGTTTTCCAGTGATTGGCGCACAAACACCACTGATCCCCCGGCTTCAGTCCGGCAAACTGCCATTGCGGCCGCGGCGTGGTCAGATCGTTGCCATTGCGGAAACTGAATTCCAGAAACGGCAGCGTCACCACCACGCACACCACATGCGTACCCAGATCTTCCTCATTGGTACGGCAGGCGCCGTCACGGAAATAGCCGGTCAGCGGCTTGAATGAACACGCCACCAGCGGTTCGCCGAATACGTTTTTGGCCAGGCGTACATCGGATGGGTTCATCTTAAATTGGCTTCCAGTTCGAAGCCTTCGGCTTCCCAGCACTCAAGACCACCCGCCAGCGAATACGCCTGTCCGAAACCCATCTGCTTGAGTACCCAGGCCGCCATCGCCGAACGCCCGCCGGAATGGCAGTACAGCAGGATGGTCTTGTCGTGCGCGGTGCACAACACTGGATGGCGATGCTTGGTAGTCGGGTCGGCAGAGGCTTCGAGGATGCCGCGGGGAATGTTGAGCGCACCGGCGATGTGCCCACTATCGAATTCGTCGGGTTCGCGCACATCGATCACCAGCACCTCGCCGGAACCCAGATTTTCTTCTGCGGTTTCCGCATCCCATTCCACGATGTGGCTGCGCGCTTCTTTAATAAAGCAGCCAAGCTGTTTAGCCATTATAATTCCCTTTCAATTTGCAATATGCGGTCTGCGCAAAGTCTAACATGTCATCACTACTCGACGGATTAAATCCGGAACAACTCGCCGCGGTCACCCTGCCGCACCAATCGGCCCTGATCCTGGCGGGTGCAGGCAGCGGCAAGACCCGCGTGCTCACCACGCGCATCGCTTGGCTGCTGCAGACCGGGCAGGTATCACCGCTGGGCATCCTCGCCGTCACCTTTACCAACAAGGCCGCCAAGGAAATGCAGACGCGCCTGAGCAGCATGCTGCCGATCAACACCCGCGGCATGTGGATAGGCACCTTCCACGGGCTGGCGAACCGGCTGCTGCGCACCCATCACCATGAGGCCGGGCTGCCGCAACTGTTCCAGATCCTCGACAGCGCCGACCAGCTGTCGGCGATCAAGCGCCTGCTCAAATCCATGAACGTGGACACCGAGAAATTCGAGCCGAAGAAAGTGCAGAATTTCATCAACGGCAACAAGGACGCCGGCCTGCGCGCCCATCATGTCGACGTCTACGATCCATACACGCGCCGTCTGGTCGAATTCTATTCGGCCTACGACGAGCAGTGCAACCGCGAAGGCGTAGTGGACTTTGCCGAACTGCTGCTGCGCAGCGAGGAATTGCTGGCGCGCAACGAAGCCCTGCGCCGTCATTATCAGGAGCGATTCCGCTACATACTGGTGGACGAATTCCAGGACACCAACCGCCTGCAATACCGCTGGCTCAAGCACTTCGCCGGCGCGGATTCGGCGCTGATGGCAGTGGGCGACGACGACCAGTCCATCTACGCGTTCCGTGGCGCGCACACCGGCAACATGAACGAATTCCAGCGCGATTACGCCCACGACAACATCATCAAGCTGGAACAGAATTACCGCAGCCACGGCAACATCCTCGACGCCGCCAATGCGCTGATCAGCCAGAACCCGGCGCGGCTGGGCAAGAACCTGTGGACCGCCGCCGATCAGGGCGAGCTGATCCGCGTGTATCTGGCCTACAACGATCAGGAAGAAGCGCGCTTCATCGCCGAAGAATCGCAGGCGCTGCACCGCGAAGGCATCGCGCTCAACGACATGGCCGTGCTCTACCGCTCCAACGCGCAGTCGCGGGTGCTGGAGCACGCCCTGTTCAGCGCCGGCATCCCGTACAAGGTCTACGGCGGCCTGCGCTTCTTCGAGCGCCAGGAGATCAAGCACGCGCTGGCCTACCTGCGCCTGCTCGCCAACCCCGACGACGACGGCGCCTTTACCCGCGTAGTGAATTTCCCCACCCGCGGCATCGGCGCGCGCAGTCTGGAGCAGCTCATCGACGCCGCGCAGCAAAGTTCATCCAGCCTGTGGCATGCCGCCAGCACCAAGGCCGGCGATGCGCCCGGCAGCAAAGGCCTGCCCGGTTTCGTCCAGCTCATTCGCAGCATGCAGGAAGCCACCCTCGGCGTCACCCTGCCCGAGGCCATCGAGCACATCCTGCAAGCCAGCGGGCTGATGGCGCATTACCTGAGCGAAAAAGACGGCCAGGACCGCGTCGACAACCTCAACGAGCTGATCAACGCCGCCACCGTGTTCATCAACGACCCCGACGCGCTGGCCGACGCTGCCGACAACGGCGGGCTGATGGCCAGCTTCCTCGCTCATGCCGCGCTCGAAGCCGGCGTGCATCAGGCCGGCGAAGGCCACGACGCGCTGCAGCTGATGACCGTGCATGCCGCCAAGGGGCTGGAGTTTCACGCGGTATTCCTCACCGGGCTGGTAGAAGGCCTGTTCCCCAGCGAGCAGTCGATCGGCGAGCAGAGCGGCATCGAGGAAGAACGCCGCCTGATGTACGTCGCCATCACCCGCGCGCGCCGCCGCCTGTACATCAGCCACGCACAAAGCCGCATGCTGCACGGCCAGACCCGCTACGGCATCCCGTCGCGCTTCCTCGGCGAGATCCCGATGGAACTGCTGAAACCGATCAACAAGGGCTATGCGCCCGACGCCGACGTCTACGCCGCACCGGTCTCCCGCTCTACCCAGCAGCACAGCAGCTCGCCCTGGCGCATGGGCATGAGCGTGCGCCACGCCAAATTCGGCGTCGGCGTGGTGATCAACGTCGAAGGCCAGGGCCCCGACACCCGCGTGCAAATCAACTTCGGCGGCGCGCATGGGGTAAAATGGCTGGCACTGGAATACGCCAAACTCGAAGCCGCCTGACATGCTCACGACACTCACCCTTATTGCCGCTCTCGTCGCCGTTGCCCTGCTGATCTGGCTGGCATTACGCATCAACGCCCTGCAAAGCGCGCTGGCGCAGCTCCCCGCCCAGCTCGACGCCGGACTGGAGCAGCGCCATCGCGCCATGTTGAGCGACCTGCATCAGGGGCTGGGAACGCAGTCCGACCGCACCCATAACGCGCTGAACGACGTCTCCGACCGCCTGCGCAACCTGGTCAGCACCGAGCTGGCCAGCACGCGCAGCGCGGTACAGGTGCTGCAACTGGAGCAATCCACCCAGCTCGCCACCAACCGCGAGGCGCTGAGCACGGCCATGCACGCGCTGGCGCAATCGCAGGCGACCGAGTTGGCCAACAGCCGCGCCGCGCTCAACCAGCAGCTGGGCGAATTCGCCGCCGGGCTGCAAACCGCGCAGGCCGAATTCCTCAGCAAGACCCTGCAAACGCTGGCCGAACAGGCCCGCGCCGAGCAGGCGCTGATCCAGACCACCATGCAGCAGGCCAGCGCCCAGCTCGCCGCCGCCGTGGAAACGCTAGCCAAGGGCGTCGACACCCGGTTGGCGGAAATCTCCGGCAAAGTCACCGAGCGCCTGGATGACGGCTTCAAGAAAACCAACGAGACCTTTGCCAATGTCATGGCGCGCCTCGCCACCATCGACGAAGCGCAGAAAAAGATCGACGGCCTCACCACCAACGTCGTCACCCTGCAGGAATTATTGGGCGACAAACGCTCGCGCGGCGCCTTCGGCGAAGTCCAGCTCGAAGGCCTGGTGCGCAACATCCTGCCGCCCGACGCCTACGAATTTCAGGCCACGCTGTCCAACGGCAGCCGCGCCGACTGCATGCTGGTATTGCCGGAGCCGACCGGGCGCGTCGCGGTCGATTCCAAATTCCCGCTGGAAAACTACACCCGCATGTTCTCGCGCGAAACGGCAGAAGCCGACCGCACCGGGGCCACCCGCGCGTTCAAGGCCGACGTCAAGAAACACGTCGACGACATCGCCAGCAAATACATCATCGAGGGCGAGACCTCCGACGGCGCGGTGATGTTCATCCCCGCCGAAGCGGTATTCGCCGAGATCCACGCCTACCACGGCGATCTGGTGGAATACGCCATGTCGCGCCGCGTGTGGATCGTATCACCGACCACGCTGATGGCCGTGCTCAACACCGCACGCGCCGTGATCAAGGACGTCGAAACCCGCCGCCAGGTGCACATCATCAAGGACGAGCTGTCCAAACTGGGCAAGGATTTCAGCCGATTCGACACGCGCATGAAAAAGCTCGCCGACCATATCCGCCAGGCTAACGAAGACGCCGCCGAAGTCCACATCAGCAGCCAGAAAATCAGCAAGCGTTTCAGCCAGATAGAGTCGGTCGACCTCGAGCACCTGCGTGCCCCTGCCCCGTCGCTACTGCCTGACGAAGATTAAAAAATCATCACCGAACCGTAGGATGGGTAGAGCCAAGCGAAACCCATCAGCAAAGATCAAGGAAAACACCATGACCGAGCCCATAGAACTCATGCGCGCCAAACTCAACACCGAAACCGCCAAAACCGACTGGGCCGAGCTGCGCCCGTTCTTCGCCAAAGGCCAGCTGATCAAAGTGGATAACCGGCTGGATTTAGTCGACGTCGCCGCGCATATTGCTGCTGATGACACCGAGAGCGTGCGCGAATGGATGATGAGCGGCCAACTGGTCAAACTCGACGACAAAACCGCGCTGGACTGGGAAGAACGTAAGCCGGCAATCTGGACGGTGGTGCTAGCGCCGTGGATCTTGGTGCAGGAGCGGGGGCATTGAGGTAGGATGCTTTAATCGTACTAAAATTCTATTTTTTGTTGTGTTGGAATGTTAGAACTGACCCCAAATTTTCTCGAATTTCTCCACGAGGCAGAACTTCCGCAAGTAGTACTTATGATTATGCGTGGAAAGGGTGATTTAAATGAAGTTTTTTATGGATTTATATTACCTTCCGATACTTTTGTTTGCGTTATTGATTTCCCACTTATTAATAAGTTATCTCTCTAAACACCACTCTGGTATATATGCTGAAATGGGTAAGCCAAAACTTACTGATTCCAACCTAAGTCGATCAGCATGGGCATTGCAAGGTTTTCTTTGGAAGTTTAAATTCTTTAAATTGCATGATGTAAGATTGACCCTGCTTTGCTTAGCTGTACTTTTGCTTGAGCTGATATTGGTTATTTATGTGTATGCCTTACTTTAAAAAAACAGGCGCTAATCGGTAGAGGCAAATAAGCCCGTAGCCCGTAGCCCGTAGGATGGGTTGAGCAAAGCGATACCCATCAAAACCACCACCCTCTGCTACGATGCCTCCCACGGCAAACTATCGACGAAATTTTGTTGCGGGCGGCAGCTTCTTCTTCACCATGAATCTCGCTGAGCGCTGAGCGTGCACAATGGGGTCAATTCTAGCCGTAAAAGTAAAGAGAAATAACGCGTGATATAACAACACTCAGTAGAACTATATTTGATACATTAACTATTCTCGATAACCAGTCTTTACCTTGCGGAAACCAACCAATATCCTTAATGCTTTTTTAAACATTTCACTCTTAGTCAGCGACTTTTCAACACCTTGTTTCCAATGTGTGGCCTCATAAATGGCAATGCGAGCCCATGTACCCAGATACGCTATTAATATCAATACCATGGTCCATAAACTCCTTATATCTTTTGAACTGAGATCGTGATCCCATCCAAATAAACTCGTAAATGCAAAGAAAATTGCAATATACTTCATTGGGACAATGCTTCTACGCATAGGATGCCCATCAAAAGAAAAATTCCATACATCTTTAAACGATATGTTTGATTGATACGCTAATGCGCGTACGGTATAGGTATATTTCATACAGAAATAAACAGTAAACATACCAAACGAAGTAATAAGACCAATTATTGCCATAAATACTCCGGAACAATTTCGTCGCTCATTTAAGCCACATTTGGGACAACGGGGTCAGTTCTAACATTCCAACAACTACCCTATCTATTTGTAATGGGTTTCGCTTTGCTTTACCCATCCTACGAACTAGATTTTAGTTTTCAGCCGCGCCGTTGCCGAAGTGTAAACCGTAGCATCTTCACGTTTGTCCACTGCCAGCACAAGCACCACCAACTCATCATTTTCCACTACATAAACCAGCCGGTAACCCTGCTTTAACAACTTGATTTTATAACAATTCCGCAACTCGCCATGCAATTCCGAACCCGGCATGAAAGGCTCATTCAACCGCTTTTTCAGCAATTTGCGTAATGGCTCTTTAACAGAACCATCAAGCCGATTCCATTCTCCCAGCGCATCAGGCACGAACTTTAATTTGTATTTATATTGTTCGGCCATATCAAATCTCGTCGATGTTCACTTCCACTGCGTTGGCACGTTGCGCCATACGTGCTTGCAACAACGGCATCAGCTGATTATCAGCCAGCTGCTCAATGAGCAGCTCAAACATCTGCGGATCAACCATGTAAAACGCCGGTTTGTTGTGGTTGAGCACGGCAACCGGTTTTTGGCCTGCCTCGCGCAGCACCTTGGCCGGGTTTTTCTTGAAGTCCGACATACTGATGGTCAGATCGGTAAAGATGGTTTGCATGGTATTCTCCTACGCATAAATTAAGCTAATTATACCTCTAAAAATAGAGCTTTATAATAGTCTTAATTAAGCAGCCATCCATTAATATTTGCGGTCATCCCGTAGGATGGGTTAAGCAAAGCGATACCCATCAAAACCACCACCCTCTGCTACGATACCGCCCATGGCAAACTATCGACGAAACTTTGTTGCGGGCGGCAGCTTCTTTTTCACCGTGAATCTCGCTGAGCGTAAATCCAGCCTGCTCACGGAACATATCGAACTATTACGCGAAGCATTCCGCTATACGCGTAGCCGCCATCCTTTCGAAATCAATGCGATTGTTGTGCTACCTGAACATTTGCACACCATCTGGACTTTGCCTGCTGGCGACTGCGATTATGCAATGCGCTGGCGTTTGATCAAGAGCCGATTCTCGAGGTCGATACCAAAAAGGGAGCGTATATCGCGTAGCCGTTTAGGCAAAGGCGAACGCGGTATCTGGCAGCGGCGTTATTGGGAACACACGCTCAGGGACGAACTGGATTATGCGAGGCATGTGGACTACATCCATATCAATCCGGTGAAGCATGGGCATGTGAATTCGGTGGCGGAATGGCCTTACTCTTCATTTCACCGCCATGTTGAAATGGGGGTGTATCCGGCGGACTGGGCTGGTGATGTGGAAGCAATGGCGACTGGGGAGTTGTGATGGGTTTCGCTTTGCTCTACCCATCCTACGATCAAATTCCGGATTTGACATTGCGTACGCATTTACGTACCATTTTAACTTCTTCTCAGGAGCGAAAAATGCACACCCTTACCGCCAGCGAAGCGCGCGCCAATCTCTACCGGCTGATTGATGAAACAGCGGAGTCGCATCAACCCATCATTATTTCCGGCAAGCGTAGCAGTGCTGTGCTGCTTTCTATAGAAGACTGGAGCGCCATTCAGGAAACCTTGCATTTGCTTGCCGTACCCGGCATGCGGAAATCAATAAAAGCAGGCATGGCCGAACCCCTCACAGAAAGCGCCAAGGAGCTTGATTGGTGAGCTGGGAGGTTGTTTATGCCGAGCACGCAATGAAAGACGCAAAAAAGCTTGCTGCAACCGGCCTCATGCCAAAAGCGCAAGCGCTGATCACCGTGCTTGCAAATAATCCATTTCAGAACCCGCCACCCTTTGAGAAACTGGTCGGCGATCTTGCTGGCGCATATTCGCGCCGCATCAATATTCAGCATCGTATCGTGTACGAGGTATTTGCCGAGGAAAAAACCGTTCGTGTTCTGCGGATGTGGACTCACTATGAATGAGTCCATAAAACGCACGTTAGGGTCAGCTCTACATTCTAACAAAGAACTAACCCGATTTTTGACGCCGTTTCTACCTTCGCATGACGTGTCCACGATGTCCGTTGCACACCATTAGCGATGAAGCACTATGCGATAGTGCGCGTTACCGCTTCTTAGTCTTTCGATTGCCTTGTTGATATCAGCAAAGCTGAATTTCTCGATGACCGGCTTGACGTGGTGGCGCTTGGCGAACTCCAGCATTCTGGCAATGGTTAAAGGGCTGCCGACCGGAGAACCGGAAATCGAACGCTGCGCCATGATGAGCGAAAACACATTGATATCGAGCGGGTCCAGCGTCGCGCCGACAAAATGCAAACGCCCGCGCGGCTTCAGCGTGCCAAGATAGAGATTCCAGTCCAGCTTCACATTCACTGTGGAAATGATCATGTCGAAACGTCCGGCAGCCGCCTCGATTTGTTTCGGATCGCGCGAGTTCAAGGTATGGTGCGCGCCCAGCTCCAGAGCTTCCTTCTTTTTATTTTCGCTGCTGGTGAATGCCGTGACATCGCAGCCCCAGCCATTCAGGAACTGCAACGCCATATGGCCAAGGCCGCCAATGCCGATCACCGCCACTTTGTCGGTGGGTTTGATATCAAACTGGACCAGCGGATTAAACACCGTGATCCCGCCGCAAAACAGCGGGCCGGCGGACTCCAGATCAATGCCTTCCGGGATCGGAACCACGCTGTTGGCTGACGCACGCACCTTGTCGGCAAAACCGCCGTGATGCCCGACGATAGTCGCCTGCGCGGTCGCGCATAGATTGTTGTCGCCTGTCTTGCAAGGTTCGCATTCGTTGCAATACCCGGCATGCCAGCCCAGCCCCACCACCTGGCCGATCTTCAGGTGCTTGACGTCTGCGCCGATTTTGCCGATCGTTCCAACCACTTCGTGTCCGGGAACCACCGGGTATTCGGTAATCCCCCATTCATTGTCGATCACGCTCAGATCGCTATGGCAGATACCGCAATACTGAACGTCGATTTCAACTTCGTCGGGCTTGAGTTGGCCGGGATCATATTCAAAGGGCTTGAGTTCTCCGTGTGGTTCAAATGCGGCAAAGGCTTTGATCATGCTTGATTTCCTTCTTGTCAATGTGGACATTCCATACATATACCAGCCTTATGTTTCTTGCTGATATATCTTCTTTGGAGTTCACAGGAACGAAATGGTTGCGGACAAAAACAAAAATGCCAACCGGATATGTCATCACCGCTCCTGCGTGCATCGGAGTCAGTTCCTGCATCGCTTGCGCTGTCATGACTTTCAAAGCATCTATAATCACATATCAGGAGCGATACCCGGCAAACGCCCGCTTTACTCGCGCAGGGAAGTGAGGCTACCATGCACGCATTCGCCCACGTTATGAGCCCTGTCATGCGCCTTATTCCTGTCCTTCTGATACTTGCCTCGCTGACCGGTTGCGTTTCGCTGGAACAGCGCAAGGCCACGTTCGCTCGCAGCCTTGACATCCATGTCGGCAAAAGCTCCGACGATCTGGTGCTGGCGAAAGGACCGCCTTCCAGGTCCTTTAAGCTATCGACCGGCGCCCGGCTCTTCGAGTATTTCACCAGCCAGACGGTCGTGCGCGGCGGTGATTCCTACACGACCTTCCAGCCGGTTTACGTACCCAGCGCCAGCGGCGGCAGCTGGATTTCCGTTCCCACGCAGCAGGCGACGCCGGTATCCAGTTACGCTTATTCCTGCAAAATATTGTTCAAGGTGTCACCCGCCAATATCGTCGAAAGCTGGTCGTCGTCAGGCAACGGCTGTTACTAGCCGTGAACCGTGCGCTAACGAACCGATGCCTTTTCGTTTTCGTGAAACACTTGCCTCACTATGAATACATTTGAATCCTGAAAATGCGCCGCGATTTTAAGTGGTTCGCCTATGTCATGGCCGGAATCGCCGTGCTGGTGGTGCTATTGGTCATTTTTTTCGACTGGAACTGGCTGCGCCACCCGATCGAACGCATGGTGACCGACAAGACCGGACGCGCGCTGGTCATCCAGGGCAACCTCGACGTCAAGCTGGGCTGGCCGATGACGCGCATTCAGGTTGCGGACGTCACCTTCGCCAACCCCGACTGGTGCAAGCAGCCGCAGATGTTTACGGTAAAGCGCATGGACGGCGATATCAGTTTGCCGCAGCTGTTCAGGCACCATCTCACCATCGGTACGATCAGGCTCGAACAACCGCAGATATCCCTCGAACAGAACCCGGATGGCCGCAAGAACTGGCTGCTGGATCACCACCAGAAGGATGAAAGCGCACAGCCGGAGATTGGCCGCATCATGCTGGATCAAGGCCATATCAGTTACGCCGATCCGGCACAGAACACCCACATTCAGGCGACACTTTCCACCCGCCAGAGCGCATCGCAGGGCACCGCAAACATTGTCTTCGCCGCAGACGGTCGATTCAAGGGCTTGCCGTTAACGGCCAAGGGCAGCGGCGGCACGGTGCTGGCGCTAAACGACCAGACCACGCCCTACCCGCTCGACATCGACGTCGATCTCGGCCATACCCGGCTGCAGGCGGCGGGCACGGTCACCAGCCTGACCCGGTTCAGCATTGTCGATCTGAACATGCAGCTTGCCGGCGCCAGCCTGGACCGGCTCTACCCGCTGATCGGCATCGCGCTGCCGCGCACGCCCGCGTACCAGACCAAAGGGCATCTGCTGCGCCATGCCAGACAATGGCGCTATGAAAAATTCACCGCGCGCGTCGGCAAAAGCGACGTAGCGGGCGACCTGCAAATCGATCAGGGCGGCAAGCGACCGTTTTTACGGGGTGATCTGACTTTGCAATTGCTCAATCTGGAAGACCTGGGATCGCTGGTAGGCATGAGCAACCGCAACAAGGGCGAGGCACCGGCGCACGATACGGCCGATACGGCGGCGGATGCCGGTACGCAGCCCGTCACAGCCGCGGGCAAACGCAAGGTGCTGCCCGAGCTGCCTTTCCGTACCGAACGCTGGAACAGCGTGGATGCCGATGTGAAAATTCAGGCAAAGCGCATCCAGCGTGCGCAAGCCTTGCCGATCGAGGATCTGGCGACGCACGTGAAGATGAATGATTCGGTATTGACCCTCGACCCGCTGAGATTCGGCGTCGCGGGCGGCACGCTGGAAGGCGCCGTCACGCTCAATGGCCACACCGACCCCATCCAGGGCAAACTGAAGATCCAGGCGCGCAAGCTTTTGCTCAAGAAGCTGTTCCCGACCATTAAAATGAGCAAGGCAAGTATCGGCCAGGTAAACGGCGAATTCGATCTTGCCGGCAAAGGTAACGCGGTCGGCAAAATGCTCGCCGACGCCGATGGCAAAGTGGTGCTGCTCATAGACAGCGGCGAAATCAGCAAACTGATGCTGGAAACCATCAATCTGCACCTGTGGGAGATGCTGCAGCTGAAGATCACCGGCGACAAGAACATCAAGCTCAATTGCGCCGTGGCCAATTTCGATGTGAAGCAGGGCGACATGCAAACCCGGGCGCTGGTGCTGGACACCGAGATCAATACCATTATCGGCAGCGGCGACATCAACATGGCGCAGGAAACCCTGAATCTCGATCTGGAACCCCATACCAAGGTGCTCAGCCCGGTAGCGCTGCGCAGCCCGATCTATATCCGCGGCCCCTTCGCCAACCCGAAAGTATCGATCGACAAGACCCGGATCCTGTTGCGCGGTGCGGGTGCAGCTGCGCTGGCGGTACTCAATCCGTTCCTCGCAATCATCCCGCTGGTCGATTCCGGCCCCGGCAAGGACAGCGCATGCGGACACCTGATCCATCAGGCAAAAAGCTCGGTGCCGCCTGCGCAATAAGGCATCCCGGCGCCTTGCGCAACATCAACCGAGAAAGGAAAATCATGCCCCTGTTTAAAAACGGTACGGCCACCCCTCCCCTCAACGAAACATCAGGCATCAATGCAGGAAGCATACCCGACCAGGATAGCCCTGAGTTTTTTCAAGCCTGGTTAAAGCAGGCGATTGCAGCAAGCGAAGCGTTCACGCCCGAAACCTATACCGTACTGGCCGCCATGCGGCGCCCGCGCGGACGTCTGCCAACCACATCCGGTACGCGAGCCGCCCCAGGGAGACGGCTGGATGATTACTTGCCGGAGATTTTCAGATCCCATGGCAAGGAGTGATACCATCGCCCCATGCTCCGTCGCATTGAATCCACTCCATACCTGAACTGATTAATGAAAATCCCGAAAAGACTCGCCCCGCTGCTCGAAGATGGCCTGATCGACGACGTTATCCGCCAGCTCATGAGCGGCAAGGAAGCGATGGTGTTCGTCGTGCGCAGCGGCGAAGAAGTACGCTGCGCCAAAGTGTACAAGGAAGCCAACAAACGCAGCTTCCGCCAGAGCGTCGATTACACCGAAAACCGCAAGGTGAAGAACAGCCGCCAGGCCCGTGCCATGGCGAAAGGCTCGCGCTACGGGCGTGAAGCGCAGGAGGAAGCCTGGCAGAACGCCGAGGTCGATGCGCTGTATCGCCTCGCCGCCGCGGGCGTGCGCGTGCCCAGGCCTTACAATTTTCATGCTGGCGTATTGCTGATGGAACTGGTCACCGACGACACCGGCAATGCTGCGCCGCGGCTGAACGACGTGAATTTCACTCCGGAGCAGGCACGGGCGCATTTCCATACACTGCTCAGGCAAGTGGTGCTGATGCTGTGCGCCGGAGTGATCCACGGCGATTTGTCGGAATACAACATCCTGCTCGGCAGCGACGGCCCGGTCATCATCGACCTGCCGCAGGCGGTGGATGCCGCCGGCAACAACCACGCCCGCAGCATGCTGGAGCGCGACGTCACCAACCTGACCAGCTATTTCGGCCGCTTTGCGCCGGAGCTGCTGCAAACTGCATACGGCAAGGAAATCTGGGCACTCTATGAGCAAGGCGAGCTGCGCCCGGATACGCCGCTAAGCGGCCATTTCACTGCAAGCGACAAGCCGGTGGACCTGCACGGCGTGATCAGGGAGATCGACGATGCGCGGGCCGAAGAAACTGCGCGGCGGCTGCGCATGCAGGCATCGCAGTAAGCACGCGGCACAGTCCAATGACGAGAGGCTCAATGCGGGCATTGCCACTTGAAAAACCCGCATTGGCGACTAAGCTGATAAGGTGTATCCCGGCGCTTCACGCCTTCGGGCAACCCTCTGATACACAGCCAATCCACAACGAGTTGGATGCACCCCCGCTGATACCGTGGCTGCCAGCGTACGTTTATTTCAGTCCCGATCAGCACCGAGCAATCTGCATGAAAGGAGTACACCATGGAGAAAATCTGTATAGAAATGCCGGTTGTGGCTGGATGTTCAGCTACTGAATGTGCCTATAATCTTGACCAGGCCTGCCAGGCACGGGCGATTTCCGTCGGAGACGGGATACACCCGGGCTGCGACACCTACATGAAAAGTTCGCAGCATGCCAAATCGGGCATGGGCTCAGCCGGAATAGGCGCCTGCAAGGTCGCTGGCTGCAAGTTTAACGACGGCCTCGAATGCATGTCGGACAACATCATGGTCGGCCATGTCCAGAATCAGGTAAATTGCATGACCTTTGCCGCACGTTAGTCTGTGCGATGCATGACAGCGAGATTCAGTGTATGCCGCTGAAGACATGGTTGAGTCGGGCGGTCGAAGAGGCTGCCCATTTTTCAATCAGCCGTAAAACCCGGGTGACGGCTTGCCGGAAGGATTCGGCAAAGCCGATAACGTATTCCCTTAACCCTATCTATCGAGCCGACCATGCCCAACCGACTTGCCCAGGAAACCAGCCCTTATTTACAACAGCACGCGGATAATCCGGTCGACTGGTACCCGTGGGGGGAAGAAGCGCTGCGGCTGGCGCGCGAACAGAACAAGCCGATACTGCTGTCGATCGGCTATTCCGCCTGCCACTGGTGCCACGTGATGGCGCATGAGTCGTTCGAGGACCCCGAAGTGGCGGCAGTGATGAACAAGCATTTCATCAACATCAAGGTCGACCGCGAGGAACGCCCCGACCTCGACCACATTTACCAGACCGCCCATTACATGCTGACCCAGCGCAACGGCGGCTGGCCGCTGACGCTGTTCCTGACGCCGGATCAGACGCCGTTCGTCGGCGGCACGTATTTCCCCAAAGAGGCCCGTCACAATCTGCCCGGCTTCATCACGCTGATGGAGCACGTAGTCGAGCTGTACCGCACGCGGCAGGAAGACATCGCCAGTCAGAATGCTTCGCTGTTGCAGGCCTTCGACACCACCCTGCCGAGCGCGCAGGGCCAGGCCAGTTTCGACACCGCACCGCTGGATGCCGCGACTGAGGCCTTGCAGCAATCGTTCGATGTCACCCACGGCGGCTTTGGCAGCGCGCCCAAATTTCCGCATCCAACGGATATGGACTTTTTGCTCAGATACGCAGCACGCAGCGGCAACACCAGCGCACAGCACATGGCGCTGCATACGCTGCGCAAGATGGCGGACGGCGGCATTCACGATCAGCTCGGCGGCGGTTTCTGCCGCTACAGCGTGGACGAACGCTGGGCGATCCCCCATTTCGAGAAAATGCTGTACGACAACGGCCCGCTGCTGTCGCTGTACACCGATGCTTTTGTCCTGACCGGTGAGGCCGCGTTCAAGCATACGGCACACGGCATCGCCGGCTGGGTCATGCGCACGATGCAGGCACCGCATGGCGGCTACTATTCCAGCCTGGATGCGGATTCCGAACACGAAGAGGGCAAGTTCTACGTGTGGACCCCGCATCAGATCGCCAGTCTGCTACACGTGGACGAATACGCGCTCGTGGCCGCTTATTACGGTTTGGACCAGCCGCCCAATTTCGAACAAAAACACTGGAATCTGATCGTGGCCAAGCCGCTGGCCGATGTCGCGGCCGCACTCAAGATACCACTGGAACAGGCCGAGCATCTGCTCGCCTGCGCGCAGCAGAAGCTGTTCACCGCCCGCACCCAGCGGATAAAACCGGGACGCGACGAAAAAATACTGGTGAGCTGGAACGCGTTGATGATCAAAGGCATGGCGCACGCCGGCAACATCCTGGGCCAGCCGGTCTGGATCGCCTCGGCACAACAGGCAGTGGATTTCATCCATGCCAGAATGTGGCATAACGGCCGCCTGCTGGCGACTTACA
The DNA here is from genome assembly GCF_002162035.1 of Sulfuriferula sp. AH1. NCBI lineage: Bacteria > Pseudomonadati > Pseudomonadota > Betaproteobacteria > Nitrosomonadales > Sulfuricellaceae > Sulfuriferula > Sulfuriferula sp. AH1. Next base: position 770,742 of record NZ_CP021138.1, on the reverse strand, counting down.
AGGACGACAAGTCACATCTGAACGCCTATCTGGACGACTACGCCTTCCTGCTCGACGCCCTGCTGGAGTTGATGCAGGCGGAGTTCCGCCTGAGCGATCTGGAATTCGCGCGCACGCTCGCCGATACGCTGCTGGAACAATTCGAGGACAAACAGGCGGGCGGCTTCTTCTTTACCAGCCACGACCACGAACAGCTCATCCACCGCCCCAAGCCCGGTCACGACAGCGCGATGCCGTCGGGCAACGGCATCGCCGCCTTTGCGCTGCAACGCCTGGGTTATCTGCTCGGAGACACCCGTTATCTGGATGCCGCCGAACGCACGCTGGCACTGTATTATCCGGCGATGTCGCGGCACACCGGCGGTTTTTCCAGCCTGCTGATTACCTTGCAGGAACACCTCATCCCGCCGCAGATCGTCATTCTGCGCAGCACGCCGGGACTAAGCGATTACTGGCGCCGCCAATTGCTCAGCCACTATGCGCCGGACAAGCTGATACTGGCGCTGGAAGGCGAGATCGCCAGACTGCCGGCAGCGCTGGCAAAACCGCTGACCAAGGATGTCAGCGCGTGGATCTGCCAGGGCACGCAATGCTCGCCGCCGCTGGACGATATCCGGAAATTGCTGGATGCGTGTTTTGCTACCAAAGGATAGTTAACTGATCTGACTGGTTCATTCACTTGTGAATTCCCGCCTGCGTTCTATACTGAAAACTAGCATTTCAAACGGGAGCGACAGGTTCGCGTCCACTCCTTCGGACACGGCATATGCCAGCGCTCCATTACCGATCTCAATTGATGAAAGGAAACGCATTATGAAACTGCGAAACTCACTGTTGCTGGCGACAGCGCTATTCACGGCTTTACCATTGGCTTATGCAGACGGCGCTTCATGCAGCTATGTCAACGGCGGCATCGGCGAAGGCGATCAGGCGATGATGCGGCGCATCGCCAAGGAATTCCCGCTGCAGATGGAATTCTCTGAAGGCAAGCCTGGCGCATTTGTTGCCGATATTCCGGTAACCATCACGGATGAACATAACAAGGTGGTTCTGAATCTGTCCAATGTCGGCCCGATGCTGTATGTGCGTCTGCCCAAGGGTAAATATACCATCAAGGCCGTATCCAACGGCGTAACGCAATCCAGCAAGGTGACGCTGGACGGCAAACACAGCAAACACGTGATCCTGCATTGGGATCGCCCGCTTTCACCGGATGAAGCCGCAAGGGAAAAAGGCGAGTAAGCTGCACGCCCGGCGCTTATTGTCCGGCGCCGATTCCCGCTTCCCCATCGGCGTCGGGCAGCCGGCTGGCCAAGGCCTTGTCGATGCGCTTGCCGTCCAGATCCACTACTTCCAGGCGCCACTGTTCCCATTCGACCACATCGCCGGTTTGCGGCAGACGCCCCAGCAGCCACATAATCAAGCCGCTTAGAGTGTGATAGCGGCCTTTGTCTTCCTCCGGCACCTCTCTCAACTCCAGCCTGTCTTTGAGTTCCGGGATCGGAATGATACCGTCCAGCAGCCATGAGCCGTCTTCGCGCTGCACGGCCCAGGCCTCCTCGGCATTGCGCGGCTTGAATTCACCGGTAACGGCTTCCAGCACGTCCTGCAACGTCACCAGTCCCTGTATCTCGCCGTATTCATCAATCACGAACACCATCTGCGTACCGGAGGCGCGGAACTGTTCCAGCAGCTGCATTCCGGTCAGCGATTCCGGCACATAGACGGCTGGCTGCAGTTGCGAGGCCAGGTCGGCCTTGCCGGTTTTATACAGCTGATTGAACAATTGCTTGGCAGCAATCACGCCCAGGATATCGTGCATCCCGCTGCGGCAGACAGGGAAGCGCGAGTGGTCGGACTGAGCGACGCGGGTCAGGTTGATCTCCAGCGGCTCATCAATATCCAGGTAGACGATATCGCTGCGCGGGATCATCAGCGATCCGATCTGCCGGTCGTCCAGACGGAACACGTTGCGCACCATGTCGTGTTCGTGTTTTTCTATGATGCCGGATTCGGAGCCTTCTTCCAGCATGGCATGGAGATCTTCTTCGGTCATGTTCGCGCTGCCCATGTCGCGCTTGCCCATCAATTGCAGGATGCTGTCAGTCGAAAACGACAACAGGCGCACGAACGGCCGCGAGATGGCCGCGAGAGCCGATATCGGCCGCGCCACCCGCCGCGCGATGCCCTCGGCATTGAACTGCCCGATGCGTTTGGGTACCAGTTCGCCGATGACGATGGATATGTAGGTAATCGCAATGACCGCCAGCACCGTCGCGCCGACTTCGCTCTCCCGCTGCGCGATGCCCAGGCCTTGCAGCCAGACGGCGAAAGGCGCGGCGAGTGCAGCCTGACCGACGATACCGTTCAGAATGCCGATCGCGGTAATGCCGATCTGGATGGTCGACAGAAACCGGGTCGGCTCTTCGCCAAGGCGCATCGCAATGATGGACGCCACATCGCCGTCGGCAGCAAGCCGGGCCAGCCGGCTGCGCCGTGCGGTGACGAGCGCGATCTCCGACATCGCAAACGCGCCATTAAGCAGTATCAGTATGACAAGAAAGAGTATTTCCATGAATTATCCTGACAGGGGTTTACTTTAGTTATAGCAAAGTTCCGCCCGATTCGCTGCGGCAATGGCTGCCGCTTCCCCATCGCGCAGCAATACATGCCAAAGAATCATCTTGATACTCTGCAGAAGGTGACTATGCTTAAACTATCTTTCAAAAAAAGGGAGCGAACAATGAAAGCCAATCCAACCGTGACTGAAGATGCTGCAAGCATGGCACCCAAGGAACAGCTCATGGAAGATCTGCGTGCGGTAGTGACCGATGCAGAAGAACTGCTGCGCGCGACTGCGAATCAGACGGGCGAAGGCATCGCCTCTGCCCGCGAACGTATCAGGGAGAGCCTGCACAGCGCCAGGCTTCGCCTGGCATCAGCCGAAGCCGCCCTGGTGGAGCGCACCAGGCAAGCAGCCAGGGCCACCGACGAATATGTGCATGAACATCCATGGCAGGCGGTGGGGATAGGGGCTGGCGTGGGCGTACTCATCGGCATGCTGATCGCACGACGCTGAATCATGGCGGAGGTTACATCCGGATTGATGGAGTCGCTGAAACGGCTCGTGCGTACCTTATTGACCATCGGCCAGACGCGACTCGAACTGCTGTCCAACGAACTGGAAGAAGAGCGGATACGTCTCACCCGCATACTGGTGATCGGCGGCCTTACGCTGTTTTTCTTCGGGCTGGCGTTACTGCTGGCAACGGTATTCCTGATCGTGCTGTTCTGGGATAGCCACCGCCTGCTGATGATAGGCGGTCTTACCGGGTTATTCACGCTGGCAGGATTGCTGGCGCTGAATACGTTCCGCGCCATGTGCCGGGAAAGACCCAGACTGTTTGCTGCCAGCCTGAGCGAATTAAGCAAGGACCGCGAACAGCTGGCGCCGCGCTTATGAAGCACTGCCTGACAGACGTTATCGACCGGCGGCGAACACTGCTGGCAAAAATAGACGAGCAGCGTACGGAAGTGGCCGCACTCTCGCGACAGTGGCACAAACCGCTGCTGGCGGCAGAATCCGGATTAAAAGCGATACGCTACCTGCGCGCCCATCCGGGGATGGTCATCGGCAGCGTCGCAGTGCTGGTACTGTGGCGACGCAAAGGGCTGCTCCGCTTTGCCAGGATATGCTGGCGCAATTACCCTGTGCTACTGTCCTTTGGCTTGAAAATATTGCCCTTCATCCGGCCTGCGACCGGCAAGGCCCGTAAACCCCGAAGCTAACGTCACGCCGGGACGAATCCGGACCCGCTACATCGTCCCGCCGAGCAATGGCAACAGTTCCTGTAACGTGCGCGTGTTCAGCACGTCTTTCTTCTCCAGCCAGCCGCGCCGCGCCTGACCGACGCCGAAACGCAGATTGCCGAAATCCTGCGCTGTGTGGGCATCCGAATCGATGCTCACCAGCACGCCCTCTTCCTTGGCCATCTGGCACTGGGTATCGAGCAAATCCAGACGTTCCGGATGGGCATTGAGTTCAAGATAACAGCCGCGCTGTTTTGCTTCACGGATGATGCGCAGCATGTCCACGTCATACGGCGCCCGCCGATCGATCAGGCGCCCGGTCGGATGCGCGAGCAGGGTAAAATGAGGATGTGCCATCGCACGCACGATGCGCTCGGTCTGTTTTGCGCGGGACAGCTCGAATTTGCTGTGCACCGCGCCGATCACCAGATCCAGCCGCGCCAGTACGCTGTCGGGCAGATCCAGATTGCCGTCTTCCAGTATGTCGACTTCGATGCCTTTGAGCAGTGTGATGCCCTGCAAGGTTTCGTTCAGCCTGTCGATTTCATCCATCTGTTGCAGCAGCTGTTGCGGGTCGAGGCCATGCGCGACCGTCAGGTGCCGCGAATGCTCGGTAATAGCCAGATATTCGAAGCCCATGGCTTTGGCTGCCTGCGCCATTTCCAGCAGGGTGTTACGCCCGTCCGTGGCCTTGGTGTGTGCATGCAGATCGCCTTTCAGATCGCTCAGCGTGATCAGGTCCGGCAGCTGCCCGAGGCGCGCTATTTCCAGTTCGCCACGATTTTCCCGCAGCTCCGGCTCGATATACGGCAGCCCCACCGTGCGATAGACGGATTCCTCGGTTTCTCCGGCGATGCGCTCGGCACCCCGGAACACGCCATACTCGTTGACCTTGAGTCCACGCGCCAGCGCCAGCTTGCGCACCGCGATGTTATGCGCCTTGGAGCCGGTAAAATAATGCAGCGCGGAGCCGTAACTAGCCTCATCGACTACACGGATATCGACCTGCAGGCCACTGCGCAACACCACGCTGGAACGGGTCGGGCCATGCGACAGGATCTCCCCGATCTCGTCATAGGCAATGAATCGCGTCATTACCGGGCTATCCCTGGCGGCGGTCACCAGGATATCCAGATCGCCAACGGTATCGCGCATGCGGCGGAAACTGCCGGCCACCACCACCCGCTGCACGCCTGGCGCCTGTTTCAGATAAGCGGTGAGCGCATCCGCATACTGCGCGGCAACGGCGAGCTTGAAACGTCGCGTATGATTGATATGCGCTTCCATGCTTTCCAGGATATTGCGCTCGGTCTTTTCGCCAAAGCCATGGAGAACCCGGATACGCCCATCCCTGGCGGCGCGGTAGAGTTGCTCCGGTGTTTGCACGTCGAGGTCGTGATACAGCGCCTTCACCCGCTTCGGCCCCAGCCCCGGAATCTTCAGCAATTCGATGATGGCGGACGGCAATTCCTTGCGCAGCCGTTCGAGGATGGTGCAGTGCCCGGTTTCCACGATTTCGTGGATCTTGGCGTCAAGATCGGCACCTATTCCGCTCATTTTCGGCAATACACCGTCCTGCTGCAGCAGGCTGCGGAGATCACGCCCCAGTCCTTCTATCGTCCGTGCGGCATTGCGGTAAGCACGCACGCGGAACGGATTGGCATCCTGGATCTCCAGCAAATCCGCTATCTCGTCGAAGATGGCCGCTATGTCGGCGTTGTGGATCGGCATGCTATTCCCTTCGGCTACCCGGTTCACAAGGAAGGCGTATTTTCGCCGTGATAGGTTTTTTCGTGCTGCTGCTGACAGCGAAAGCAACGTTTGGCGGTGGGATAAGCCATCAGGCGCTCGAACGCAATGCCTTCACCGCAGTCCATGCAATCGCCGTAAGCCTTGTCCGCGAGACGCTGGCGGGCAGCCTCGATATCGCGCAATTCATGAATCTGCCGGTCTATCATCGCCACATTCAGATCTGCCAGCGCGTCGCCCATGGAGGCATCCCCGATGTCGGTCGGTACGTTGCCGATAATCTCGATATACTGCTGCTGCCCCGCATTCTCCAGCGCATCGCGGACTTCTTCCAGCAATGCCCAATAACGCTGATTCAGCACCTGTTTTATCCGGGTTAGCTGCGCTTGCGTCAGTTCGCTCATATCATCCCCTATCCATTAGTTATGCAGTCGATGTTTTATTCATTATAGTAACTGTGCGCAACATGGCAGGTCATTTGGCAAGATATGTTCAGGCATGTGCGGGTATGGTATAAAATCAGGGCTGATCGCCCCGGTATCGACTCCACACCCCCAAAATCCGGCGCCAGCAAAACCAACGGAACCCGACCCACCCCATGCCGCATCGCAAACCGCACCGCGCCACTTTAGCCATGCTATTGGCAGGCTTATCGACTTTAGGCCCGTTTTCCATCGACACGTACATGCCGTCGTTCCCGGCGATACAGCAAAGCCTGAACGCGACGCCGCTGCAGGTGCAGCAGACATTGAGCGTGTATCTGCTGTGCTTTGCGGTGATGATGCTATTCCACGGCTCATTTTCCGATTCGTTCGGACGGCGCCCGATCATCCTCGGCTCGCTGGTGGCGTTCGTGCTGACATCTATCGCCTGCGTGTTCGCCAATGACATCAATACACTGATCGTCTTGCGCGGCATGCAGGGTCTGTCGGCAGGAGCCGGGCTGATCGTCGGGCGCGCGATCATCCGCGACTTGTATGCCGGAGCGGAGGCGCAGCGCCTGATGTCGCAGATCACGATGATGTTCGCGATCTCGCCCGCGATCGCGCCGATCATCGGCGGCTGGCTGCATCTGATGTTCGGCTGGCATTCGGTGTTCGTGTTCATGGCCGTGCTGGGCTTGCTGCTACTGGTGCTGAGCTGGCGTTACCTGCCGGAAACCCATCCGCTGGCCGGACGCCACCCGTTCTCGATGCGTCCGCTGATCGGCAACTATCATCAGGTCGCCCGCCATCCGCATTTTCTGCTGCTGGCGGGTACGGTGGCGCTGCATTTTGCCGGGTTCTTCCTGTACATCGCCTCGGCGCCAGTATTCGTATTGCGGACCCTGCATTTGCGCGAGGATCAATTCGCATGGCTGTTCATCCCCGCCATCACCGGCGTGATGATCGGCGCATTCCTGTCCGGGCGTCTGGCCGGTCGCATCACGCAGCAGCAGACGGTCAAATACGCCTATGTACTGCTGCTGAGCGCTGCCGCGATCAACCTGGCCTACAACAGCACCTTCATCCCCGCCTGGCCCTGGGCGATCCTGCCGATTGCGCTGTACGGCATGGGCATGTCACTGGCGATGCCCAGCATCACCCTGCTCGCGCTCGACCTGTTCCCGCAGCATCGCGGACTGGTGTCGTCGATGCAGGGCTTCGTGCAGACCATGCTCAATGCCATCGTCGCCGGCATCATTTCCCCCATGCTGTCATTCTCGCCCATGTATCTGGCGCTGGGGATGATGGGATTCCTGCTGCTGGGGCGCGTCACCTGGCAGATCTACTGCAGGGTGGAATCGTCCGGATAAACCGGCATCGCACAAGCTTCGGCGACCGCTGCCGCTGTTTTGACGCCCGCATCCAGCCCGAACCGTTCAGAACCGCGGCCCGATTCTTGGCCGAAAGCCATAGCGCCGGGCACCGTGCAGGCGGCCAGCACTGATGCGGCCTGCCAATTCCCGGAGCCATACGCTCCCCGCTGGTGATAGAATCAATATTTAGCCAACTGTACGGGATTTCAGCCATGGATTACCACCAACTCGGAACCAGCGAACTCAAGGTCTCAGCCATCTGTCTGGGCACCATGACCTACGGCCAGCAGAACACCGAAGCCGAAGCGCACAGCCAGCTGGATTACGCTGTCGGGCAAGGCATCAACTTCATCGACACCGCGGAAATGTACCCGGTGCCGCCGCGCGCCGAAACTTACACCCGCACCGAAACCATCGTCGGCAACTGGCTCAGAAAGCAGCCGCGCGACAAGATCATCCTTGCCACCAAGGTCGCCGGCCCGCGCCGCGCCATCGAGTGGATACGCGGCGGCCCCAAGTCACTCGACCGCAGCAACATCCGCGCAGCCATCGAGGGCTCGCTCACGCGCCTGCAGACCGACTATATCGATCTTTATCAACTGCACTGGCCGGAGCGCAACACACCTATATTCGGCCAGTATCAGTTCGACCCCGCGCTGGAAAAGGAAAGAGTTTCCATCCTGGAACAGCTGGAGGCGCTGGGCGAACTGGTGAAGGAAGGCAAGATACGCCATATCGGCGTATCCAACGAACAAGCCTGGGGAATCATGGAATTCGTGCGCCTGGCCAAAGAATACGATCTGCCGCGCATTGCTTCGATCCAGAACTGCTACAGCCTGATCAACCGGGGATACGAGTTTGGCCTGACCGAAATCAGCTATCGCGAACAGGTTGGCCTGCTGGCTTATTCGCCGCTGGCCTTCGGACATCTGTCCGGCAAATACCTCGCCGACTCCAAGGCGCCGGGGCGCGTCACCGAATTCCAGGGCTTCGCCCAGCGTTATGAGAAACCGAACGTGCAACCGGCGGTAGCCGCCTATGCCGAACTGGCGCGCAAGCACGGCATGACGCCGGCGCAACTGGCGCTATCGTTCGTCTACCGGCGCTGGTTCGTCAGCAGCACGATCATAGGCGCAACCAGCATGGCGCAACTGGAGGAAAACCTGTCGGCCTGGGACAAGCCGCTGTCCGCCGACATCATCGCGGAGATCGAAGCTATCCACCTGCGCTATATGAATCCGGCACCGTAAGCCGGGACTGCGCGGATTTAGCCGTTGAGCTGTTCTGCCCAGATCAGCGCATCGGCATGATATGCATTGACATGCGCCAACTCCAGCCCGAGCTGCGCTGCCAGATCGGAGATGCGCTCCTGATCGAACTCCTCGCAGGCGATGGACAGTTCCAGATAAGGGGCGTATTTGCCGCGTTTATGCAGCAACGCTTCTTCAGCCAGCGGCGGCAGGCTGATCTGCTGCAGGACTTGCGCCATCGGCAACTGCAACAGGATATCCAGCAACGAGAAAATACCGGCCACAAACAGCTCGTCCCGCTCCCCTGCCGACAAAGCATCGCCAGCAGAGAGTTCCGCAAGACGCGCGCGTACCAGCGCATTCTCCATCAGCGCCCAGTCCGGCGTATCGCTGCCCCCGCTGGTAAACAGCAGCAGCGTGAGCCAGCGATAAAGATTCTGCTGTCCCAGCATAAGCAGCGCCTGGTCGATGGAATCCACCTTGCTGGTCAGGCCGGAGCCGGCACTATTGATGTAGCGCAGTATCTTGAAAGACAGCGCGGGATCCTGCTTGAATATCTGCGCCAGCTCGCTGCTCTCGGCATCCTGGCGAATACGGTTCAACAGATCCAGTATCCTGATCCGGCCTGCGTCCATCCTGGGGCGACCCACCCCTCCCGGCTGGTAACGAATGCGCCCTGAAAATAAAGAAACGGCAGCTTGGCGCACACACGGAACTCGTCCAGCGTCCTGATGTTGGTTGCCGCCAGTGCCTTGTCGAAAGCCAGTTTGCTGACCGCATCGATTTGCGTGGTAATGGTCGGCAGGTCGTTGTTGCCGATATCGACAAAAACGAAATCCGCCAGTTCGATGAATGGCTGCAGGCCGGGCAGGTCGATATTGCCCTGCAACGCGATACGGAATCCGGCGGCTTTGAGTGTGCCGAGCTGAACAAGGCAAATATCACTGGCGTTGGCCAGCTGCTCGAGTGCGTTTACCACGAGCACGACGCCTCCCCGCGGCAATTGCTCGAGCAGCGGGTGTCCCAGCGATGACGGCAGCACCGGGATAAACGCCAGGCGGTGACCGAGCAGGCGCTTGATATCCATGTACAGGATGTTTCTGAGCAGCACTTCGTCATACAGCCGCTGGACAATGGCCGAAGAGGCGCGGACACGCTGGTTGATGTTGCGGCTCAGGGTAAAGGAATAGCCTGCGACCCGACGCTCCTTATTCAACACGGCTTCGCGGCAAACGACAGATGACGGCATGGTGCCGGCACCGCCGGCATCCGCCCCCGAATCCTGAACCGGTTGCTGCACCCCGCCATTGGCCGTTAGCGGCGCCAGTTCGTTAAGCAGCGCGAATTCCGGATCGCCTGAAGCAGTTGCATTCCCCTTGGTATCGGCTTTCGCCGCAACTGCATCCTTGCTCAGTATTTTTTTAAAAAATCGACTTAACATCCGCAACATTCATAACGATTTGAAAAACGGCGCGCGAGCTGAAAGCAACCCGCCTGCCGAAGAAACTGCTGACCGGCGCTATCATAATCGAAACCGCAGTCAGCTGGCAGCAATACCGGCCCAACCACGTACTGCTTCCAGCAACCGGCAAATTACAATACCAGCGTGTCGAGCGCTCTGGAGGCCTCTATGCCATGGCCCTGGGCATAATCCACGCCGATACGTCCCAGCATATCCAGCGTGACCGGATTCTCGACATATTCGGCTATCGTCTTCAACCCAAGCGCATGCGCTACCTGATGCATGGATTTGACCATCGCAAGATCAGCGGGCGATTTGGCCAGATCGCGAATGAAAGCGCCGTCTATTTTCAGGAAATCCGCTTTGAGGTTCTTCAAATAGGCGAACGACGAATAGCCGCTGCCAAAGTCGTCCAGCGAGAACCGGCAACCGAATCCGCGCACAGTCTCGATAAAGCGCTGGGCGCTGTCGAGCCGGCTGATAACGGCTGTTTCCGTGATTTCAAAAATGACCTTGTCGGCCGGTATCTGCCTGGCCTCAAGGGTCTGGTAGATATAAGCCAGAATCTTTTCATTGGCCAGCGAATGTCCGGAAAGATTGATCGACACCCCGCCGAGTGCATCCAGCCTGCCGCCCTGTGCAGCCAGCCATTCGAAGCTTTGCTGCAATACCCACAAATCGATATCGGCCGAACGATTCCATTTTTCAGCGGCGAGTATGAATTCCTGCGGATTGGTGGTGAGGTGCTTGTTTACCCCCAGCAGTATCTCATAGTGCGGCAAAGCGCCGCGACCGGCATCGATCGGCTGTATCTTCTGGCAACGCAGGAACAGCAGATTGTCGTTAAACACCTGGTCGATTGCGCCGGCCCATTCGAACAGGGATTGCTCATGCCTGATCAGCGCGCTGCCGGCCTCGTAGATCTGCACGAAATTGACGCCTTGCGCCTTTGCCGCGACGCAGGCAGAGCCAACGCTCTTAAACAGCTTGGAAACGCTGTCGACCACAGCATCGATCTGCGCGATACCGACATTGACGCCAATGACGAACTGCTTGCCCTGACAGCTGATGCGCTGCTGTTCGATGATGGCGACCAGGCCTTGCATGTTCGCCTGCGCACTTGCGAGATCGCTGTCATGCAACAGAATGGCGAACGTATTCTCGCCGAGCCGGGCGAACAGGTCCGTCGATTTCACTTCATTGGCGATCAGGCCTATCAGCGCCATCAGCGATACTTCGGCTTCTTCCGCATCGCAATTATGGTAAAGCTGGCTGAGCTGGTCGAACATCAGCATGCACAGGATGCCGCGCCGCTTTTGCACATCCTCGTTCGCAAAAATCACGTCCAGCTGCGTAATCATGCCCTTGCGGTTGAGCAAGCCGCTCACCGGATCATGCGTCGCCTGCTGATATACGCGCTCATACGCATTGAGCATGAGTTTATGGGCGGACCGCTCCATGAACGGGATATCGTATTCGGGCAGACGTATCACCTGCCCCGTCGCTAACGCCTGCATGAGCGACTGACGCGTAAACTCGCGCACGGTGGTAGCGGAACGGCTGGTCATCACGAACATCCGCCCTGACGGGCTCGACCACACCAGCTGATACGGCGCCAGTACGCCATCGACCATCACCGACAGCCAGTCATCCTGCCGCAACAGGTTGATCTCGGATGTCTCGCCATTCTGCTTGGAAGCAAAAAACTCTGCCGCAGGCTCGATGCCTGCACGCTGCTCCCTGTGCTGGCAGACGAATTGAATCTGCTCGACTTTGCTCTTGCGGATATCGTCTATCGGGATCAGCAGATTATCGAGGACTTTATTGACCTCGTCGAACACGTCGGGCTTGCCTTCAAACTGATCCACGATCTGATTCGCCAGCAGATTGAGCAGGCGCTGCAAGCGCGGATCAAAAATCCTGCCCATGTCGTCCGCAGCGGCATAGAACCGTTCCAGCAGGTTGACGGTCTGCTGGGCCGGATGATTGCTGGATTCGAGGAAATCCTCGTCCATCAGCGCCAGCTTGAGCAGGGTCAGTTCGATCTTTTTCAGCAGACCGCGAATATCCGAATTCAATCCGGCGTCGGACAGCGGCGTGCTCAGCATTTCGTCAAACAGATGAACGGAATGGAAAAACCGGTCCTGCATCGATGCATTGCCAAACTGCGGCAGCGCATCGATCAGCTGGCGCTTGATCGATGCCTCGTCTGCCACGTCCCCCTGCAACATACGCTGCTGCATCACGTTAAGCACGCCCAGGATCTGGCTGAGGTTATCGCTGTCGATGACAGCGCCTGCCTGCATACCGCCCGGCGCGGCTGCACCAGTTTGCCGAAGCTGCGGGTTGGCGGCTTCCAGCAATTGATGCATCGCCGGGATGACGCTGTCCGACCAGCGGCTGGTACGAGCCTGCCCGCTTTGCAAGCCCCGCAGGCTGTCCGTCAGGGCGCGATAATCCGGTTCGCCGCTGCCGTTGTTCTGCGACAGATGGAGCTGTTCCAGCAACTGATTGAGTCCGTAGCCCAGCGCCGCATTCGGGCCCGGGATACCTGTCGCCGATGACGACGAGCTCGATGATCGTTGCCTGGCGGCATGCTGTGTGCCCGGACCTTGCGTCTGCAGGTAATCCTCCAACGGAATGGCTGCGGACTGCTCGCTGCCGGTCCTGGCATTAACCCTGTTCACGGCTGCCGTGTCTACCGCTCTGGCCATCGATTCGGATACAACCGGCTTGAGCGGCGAGACCTGGACAAATGCCACTATTTCATTCAGGTCACGATAAAACTCATCCATGAATACCATCATCGCTTCATGGAAGGTTTTGTAAAGCAGTGCCTTGACCTGATGCGGGAATTCGACTGCCGCCCACACCTCGCGAAAAGTCTGAAAAATATAATGCGACCCGAACGGGTTGGCATTCGGGCTCAACTGCGTGCCGATGAGCACGGCATAACGCGATTCGAATTTACCGGCTTCATACGAATATTCCAGATTCAGCCTGTTCACCAGTTGCGTCACTGCCAGCCAGTCATCGAATTCATCCACGTCGACCAATGCCAGCGGCTGGTTCTCTTCCTTGATGGACGCATTATCCTGCATATCGCGATCCAGATAATCGTCGTCGAAAAAAGCCCGCTCCAATCCGGCGCGCTGCATCGCAATCCGGGGATACGCCTCCTGCACCAGCCAGCGCTCTTCCATACTTGCCGTCTGTTCTGCAGAAAACGCCTGTTTTCCGCTCAGGCTGTTATAAAAATGCGTGATGACTTGGGCGATGAACGATTTGAAGCGGGTATGACACTGCGTCAGCGCATCGCTGATCTGCGCCTCGCTGTATCCGGCCGTCGCCGCGGTCGGCACCGGCTGTTTGGGCTGATTCGTCAACAGCACCAGATCGCGATAGGCATTTGCCGGGAAATGCTCGATGACGATACCGACGGACTGGTCGAAGATCCGTACTACCCGCCCGATTATCCGGTATTGCTGGGTATCGGCCAGATTTGGCCGGAATTCGATGGTGATGAGCTGATTCTGCAAAGCGGCAGTGCCGACCGGCCGCGTCAGCGCGAACAGCACGCCGCTAGGCGAAAAATCGCGTATTTCTCCTGCTATCGAACCCGTATGCTGGCTCAACAAGGTTGCGGGCTGGATAACGGTTATGCGCCGGAAGCGACGTCTTTGCACCATATGCATAGTCTCCTGAAGAGACCTTCATAATACGCCAGGATGGCTATTATGAAGCAAAAATGACAGAGGCTGCAGCTCAGATCGCCTCCTGTCCGTTCCACGCAGGAGGCACCACAAAACCTCGCGTCACTTCCTGCCAGCCGGTTGCGGTGTGCGTCAGCCCTGCGATCAGCAGCGGCACGCCGTCGATTGCAAAATGCGCAGAGAGCCGGCGAATGCAATCGGCTTCGTCAAGCAATGCCGCCGCATCGCCGGTCATGGCAGGCGACAGCCATGCCAGCCTGTCCAGCACGCGCCAACGCAGCCCTGGCGGCAAGTGGAAATCCGCCGCAGCCCAGCGCATCCACCAGCCGGACAGATGATTTGCCGACAAGCCTGTGCTCGGATGCGGGAGGCTATGCGCCGGATAAAACAGCCAGCCTTTCAACAACGCTCGCGCCAGCACCGGGCCTGCAACATCGGAGGTATGCAGCATCTCGGCCAGCGTAGCCGCGCCGGCAGGCGTTTGCGACAGCTGCAATTGCTTATCGCGGAGCTGGGCGGTCTTCAGATCCAGGCGATCGCGGCGCATGGGGCCGACATAGCCGGCGAAACCCGCAACAGGATCGACCTGCAGGTAGAATTTGATCGCCGCTTCCCAATGATGCAGCTGGCCGCCGGCATCGCGCCAGAGCAAATCGTATTCGCCGGCCACGATGCGCCCGGATTTAACGATCTGGTTGGCGACGAACCAGCGCGCATCGATCAAATGGGTGAGCCAGTAACCGAGCAGGGTTTCGAAATAGCGCCCCAGACGCTGGGGATTGCGCGCGGCAATCCATGCGTGCAGCTCGTCGGGCTGCCGGTCCAGCGCCTGCAATTGCGGCATGGCCTGGGTCACCAGCGCCAGACATTCGCTATCGGGGATCACCCAGTCCGCATGATCGAGCAGACCGGGTGCCGCCATCGCCCATACCAGATCGCGCACATGCGCGTCATGGAACAGGGTCAGCAGGCGGCTGGATTTCACGGATTTCGGGGTAGATGCGGGGACAGCTGGCGCCGGACAAATTCGTGGAAATGCACCATGCCGTCTTCCATCGGCGACTGGTATGGTCCCGCCTCTTCACGTCCCTGCTGATACAGGGCGCGACGCCCGGCATGCATGCGCCGGCAGATTTCATCGTCCTCGACCGCAGTTTCGGCATAAGCCGCCTGCTCCGCTTCCACGAACTCGCGTTCGAATAGAGCGATATCCTCAGGATAATAGAACTCGACCACATTGCGGCACGACTCGACGCCGGTAGGAATGATGGTGCTGATGACCAGCACATGCGGATACCACTCGACCATGATGTTCGGGTAGTAGGTCAGCCAGATCGCGCCCTGCTCGGGAACCGCACCGTTGCGGTACTGCAATACCTGCTCCTGCCATTTCCGGTAGACGGCACTGCCGGATTTGCTCAGGCCGCGCGCTACGCCAACGGTCTGCACGCTGTACCAGTCGCCATATTCCCATTTCAGGTCGTCGCAGGTAACGAAATTGCCCAGACCAGGATGGAACGGCTCGACATGGTAGTCTTCCAGATAGACTTCGATGAACGTCTTCCAGTTAAAGGCATACTCTTCGACCATCACGCGATCGAGCATATAGCCTTCGAAATCGAGGACTTGCGTCACGCCCAGCCGCGACAGATCCGCCGCAACATCGCGTGGACCGTTAAACAGCAGGCCATTCCAGTTCTGCAACGGCGTCTTGCCCAGATTCAGGCACGGATTGCCGGGGAAATGCGGCGCGCCGAGCAGCTTGCCTTCCATATCGTAAGTCCAGCGATGCAGCGGACAGACGATATTGCGGGTATGGCCGCGGCCTTCATACATCAGCGCCTGGCGATGGCGGCAGATGTTGGACAGCATTTCCACGCCATTGGCGTTGCGCACCAGCAAAGCGGCCTGATTAGCGGTATCCAGCACATGATAATCACCGACATTGGGTGTCATCAATTGGTGACCGACATAACCGGGGCCGTTTGCAAACAGATGTTGCAGCTCAAGCGCGTAAATATCGGGATCGAAATACCAGCTGATGGGTAATTGAGGAGAAGTGTGCGTCAATTGTGACGCGACAGCCAAATCGGACATAATATCGAGTACACCCCAGGCGAAGTGACCAAAGCAAAAAGTTTATTAAGACGGCACAACAGCCGCTTAACCCCCTATAGAGTAAGTAACAAACCAAACGAAAATAAAAGGCGAGATTATCGCTAATAATAGCGTTAAGCGCAATTATTCGGTAAGATTTATTACTTTGCAGACCAGATTAAAGTAATGACGCGTCGTACCGCACCCCACCCCCCCAGTTTTGAAGCGGCCATGGCCGAGCTGGAACGCATTGTTGCCGAAATGGAATCGGGACAGCTGACGCTGGAACAATCCCTCGGCGCGTACCAGCGCGGCGCAGAATTATTGAAATTCTGCCAGAGCGCTTTGGCTGATGCCCAGCAGCAAGTGCAAATCCTCGAAAACGGCACACTACAGGCCTTTACCAATCCCGGCACTCAAGATGACAACTGATTTTCTCACTTGGTCGACTGCGCTGCAAGCGCGCACCGAGATCGTACTGGAACAGCATTTACCCAATAGCGCCAATGCGCCGAAAACCCTGCATCAAGCCATGCGCTATGCAGTACTGGAAGGCGGCAAGCGCGTGCGTCCGCTATTGGCTTTCGCTGCAGGCGAAGCATGTCACGCCGATCCTGCGCGGGTGGAAATCGTCGCCTGCGCCGTCGAGCTTATCCATGCCTATTCTTTGGTGCATGATGACATGCCGTGCATGGATGACGATGTATTAAGGCGCGGCAAACCCACCTGCCATGTCGAATTCGGCGAAGCCACCGCATTGCTGGCCGGCGATAGCCTGCAAAGCCTGGCATTTGAATTGCTTGCGGATAACGTCTTAAGCGACATCCCGGCCCGGCAGATCGAAATGATCCGACTGCTGGCCCATGCTTCCGGCTCGCGCGGCATGGCTGGCGGCCAGGCCATCGACCTGGCCAGCGTCGGTGTCACCCTGACCCTGCCAGAACTTGAATTCATGCATATCCACAAGACCGGCGCATTGATCCGCGCGGCGGTCCTGCTGGGCGCCTATTGCGGTGAGCCGCTGTCCGAGCCACAGCACGCCGAACTGGATCATTATGCCAAGTGCGTCGGGCTGGCATTCCAGGTAGTAGACGACATTCTGGATGCAGAGGCGCCGACAGCAACGCTGGGTAAAACGGCCGGCAAGGACGCCGAACACAACAAGCCGACTTATGTTAGCCTCATGGGCATTTCCGCTGCCAAGGCATTCGCTCAGGAACTGCATCGCGATGCACTTGACGCCCTGAATGGCTTTGAGCACAACCAACGCTTGCGAAAACTCGCTGATTTTATCGTACAGAGATCATTTTGAGTCAAACTTACCCTTTGCTAGACCGTATTAACAACCCGCTCGATCTGCGTGAGCTGCCGCGCGATGAACTCCCCGCATTAGCCCAGGAATTACGCAATTTCATGCTCGCCAGCATCGCGCAGACGGGCGGACATTTCGCCTCGAATTTCGGTGCCGTCGAGCTCGCCATCGCCTTGCATTATGTGTTCAACACACCAGACGATCGTCTGGTGTGGGATGTGGGCCACCAAAGCTATCCGCATAAAATCCTCACCGGGCGCCGCGCGGCGATGGCCGACCTGCGCAAGGCTGGCGGCATTGCCGGCTTCCCCAAGCGCGAAGAAAGCCAATTCGACACCTTCGGCACCGGGCACTCCAGCACCTCGATCTCCGCAGCGCTGGGCATGGCGGTCGCCGCCAAGCTGGACGGACTGGATCGCCGCGCCGTCGCCATCATCGGCGACGGCGCGATGACGGCGGGCATGGCATTCGAGGCGCTGAACAACGCCGGCGACATGGATGCCAACCTGCTGGTCATTCTCAATGACAACGACATGTCAATCTCGCCCAACGTCGGTGCGCTCAACAATTACCTGGCCCGGCTCATGTCCGGCAAGTTTTATGCGGCTGCGCGCCGCGCCAGCGAGAAAGTCCTGGCGCATGTGCCGCCCATGCTTGAGCTGGCCAAACGCGCAGAAGAGCACGTAAAGGGCTTCGTCACACCCAGCACCCTGTTCGAGGAATTCGGCTTTAATTACATCGGCCCGATAGACGGCCATGACCTGGATGTACTGATCGATACATTAGGCAATATCCGGCATCTGTCCGGCCCGCAGTTTCTGCACGTCGTCACCAAAAAGGGCAAAGGCTACGCCCCTGCAGAAGAGAACTCCTGCCTTTATCATGGCGTAAGCTCTTTTAATCCGGCACTTGGCGTACTCGAAAAACCCGTCGTCAAGCCCACTTATACGCAGGTGTTCAGCGACTGGCTGTGCGACATGGCGGCGATCGAACCCCGCCTCATCGGCATCACGCCGGCGATGCGCGAAGGCTCCGGGCTGGTGCGTTTTTCCGAACAGTATCCCGAACGCTATTTCGATGTCGGCATCGCCGAGCAGCATGCGCTTACTTTTGCCGCCGGTCTCGCCGCTGACGGCTACAAACCGGTAGTCGCCATTTACTCGACTTTCCTGCAACGCGCCTACGATCAGCTCATCCACGACATTGCCTTGCAGAACCTGCCGGTGGTGTTCGCGATCGACCGCGCCGGTCTGGTCGGCGCTGACGGCCCTACTCACGCCGGCAGCTTCGATCTGAGTTATTTGCGCTGCATTCCCAACATGACAGTCATGGCGCCCTCCGATGAGAACGAGTGCCGGCAAATGCTGTACACCGCCATGCAGCTGAATACCCCCAGCGCCGTACGCTACCCGCGCGGCACCGGATCGGGCGCGCCTATCGTCAAGGACATGGAGGCGCTGCCGGTAGGCAAGGGTGTCATCCGCCGACAAGGACAACGCATCGCTTTGCTGGCGTTCGGCAGCCTGGTTACCCCGGCACTGAGCGCCGCAGAAAAGCTCGACGCCAGCGTCGCCGATATGCGCTTTGTGAAACCAATTGACCAAACGCTCATCCAACAACTGGCAAGCAATCATGAACTGATCGTCACGCTGGAGGAAAACGCAATAATGGGCGGCGCAGGCAGCGCAGTGAGCGAATGCCTGCATACACTGGGGGTGACCACTCGTGTTATCCAGTTAGGCCTGCCTGACACCTACATCGATCACGGCGACCATGCACAAATGCTGCGCGAATGCGGACTGGATGCGGACGGCATCATCGCGAGCGTCAACCGCGCCTTATCCGAGTAGTTTACTCAGGTATTCGCACGCGTTATACTGAACACATATTTAGCCTCTACAGGAATGACCATGAACGACTGTTGTGACATCACTGCCCCCATGCCGGATGTGCAAAACTACGCGGATACCCGCCAGATCGCCATCAACAAGGTGGGGATAAAATCGATCCGCCACCCGGTCAAGGTGGCCGATAAAAGCAGTGGCATACAGCACACGATTGCCAATTTCAACATGTACGTGTTCTTGCCGCATAACTTCAAGGGCACGCACATGTCGCGCTTCGTGGAGATACTCAACACCAACGAGCGCGAGATCTCCATCGAGAATTTCGAATCCATTTTGCGCCAGATGGTACAGCGCCTGGAGGCAGATTCCGGCTACATCGAAATGAGCTTCCCGTATTTCATCAACAAAACCGCGCCTGTTTCCGGCGTGCAGAGCCTGATGGATTACGACGTAACGCTGATCGGCGCGATTGAGAATGGCCAGTACGTGCACACCACCAAGGTCGTGGTGCCGGTCACCAGCCTGTGCCCGTGCTCGAAGAAAATTTCGGAATACGGCGCGCATAATCAGCGTTCGCATGTGACCATCAGCGCGCGCACCAACGACTTCATGTGGATAGAGGATATCGTTGCCGTAGCCGAGAAGCAGGCTTCCTGCGAACTCTACGGCTTGCTCAAACGCCCGGATGAGAAATTTGTCACCGAACGCGCCTACGACAATCCGAAATTCGTCGAAGACATGGTGCGCGATGTTGCCGCAGCGCTGGACAGGGAGCCGCGTATCGACAGTTATGTGGTGGAAAGCGAGAATTTCGAATCCATCCATAATCATTCGGCCTACGCATTGATCGAACGCGACAAACGCAAGCTTTGAGCTGCGACAGCATGCCAACGCCATGAAACCCGTAGCCATTTTTCGCCATATCCCGTTTGAAGGCGCAGGCTATTTCAGCGACTTTCTCGATCAGCACCAGATTCCAAGTGTATTGATCAAGGTTGACGAAAACGAACCCATCCCCGCGGACCCGACGGCATTTTCCGGCCTGGTATTCATGGGGGGCAGCATGAGCGTAAATGATCCATTGCCGTGGATTTCGCAGTCATTGCAACTGATACGCGATGCCATAGCGGCTGACATTCCCGTCCTCGGTCACTGCCTTGGCGGCCAGCTCATTTCCAAAGCGCTGGGAGCGTCTGTCAACCTCAATCCGGTAAAAGAAATCGGCTGGGGCGAAGTTTACGCCACCGACAACGACAGTGCGCGCGCATGGCTGGACGGCCTCACCCGGTTCAGCAGCTTTCACTGGCATGGTGAAACCTTCAGCCTGCCTCAAGGCGCAACGCATATCCTTAAAAGCGATTACTGCGCAAATCAGGCCTACGTCATCGGCAAAAACCTGGCCTTGCAATGCCACATCGAAATGACGGCCGACATGGTCAACAGCTGGTGTGAACACGGTACAGACGAAATCAATGCCGCCAGTGCCAGCCCCGCCGTGCAAACCCCGGCCGAAATGCAGGCCGACCTGCAAACCAGGCTGAACGACCTGAATCACGTGGCGGACCGCATGTACAGCCGCTGGATCAAGGGCCTGAAAGAATAATGAAACCGCCGATCAGTCTCGACGAACTTCACGAAATAATCGGACTGAATTTCATCTGGAAAAACGATCGTTATATCGCCATCGAAATCATCGACCAGCCGCCGGCCCTGATCGCGCAAAAATGTCATCCTGATCACGCCATTCAGAGCGACGTTCATGGTCGCGCACACCGCGAAGTCAGCACCACCATCAGCATCCCGGTCCTTGTCGAGGACGGCTCCCGGCTACATCCAGAATTTCTCCTCATAAAATTCTGATTCGTTTTTTTGCATTTACTTTCTTGACGGATTTGTGAAATCCAGTATAATTGCGGCTCTCAACCGGGTCGGTAGCTCAGTCGGTAGAGCAGCGGACTTTTAATCCGTTTGTCGCGGGTTCGAATCCCGCCCGACCCACCAGAAAACAAGGCTTGCAGCGATGCAAGCCTTTTTTATTTCCATCCGGAGCTTTCCAATAAATCCGGCGTCACACCACCGATGTCAGTATTCTCAAAGCCGACTGCGCGTGCTTGTAACGGCGCGGCCAATTTGGCACTGATTTGCGATTTATTTGGCACTAAACATTTTAAAAAATAATAGACGAAAATAGCTTTTTACGAAGCCGCCATGTATCCCCATGTTTTGCATGGGCTACGAATGCCTTAACCCTAGCCATCACCTGATCAGAACTGGCCCAACCCTCTTCCTTGCCGCGCACCAGATGCCGCATATCACGCCTGAACATCACAACCGCTCGGCGGCGTAACAACTTATGAGTTGGCCAGATACGGTAGCCAAGCGCATTAATACCTTGCGTTGCGCGGTGCACGCTCCACCGCGAAAACGTAAGCCCATATCGACCAGCACGATCTTCAATCTGCCGCACGAACCACTGCGCCTCAGACTGGCTGGAGAAGATGGCAACCATATCATCCATATAGCGCAGATAGCGCTTCACACGCAACTCACGCTTGATCCACTGGTCGATCTCGTTGCCTAGCAGGTTGGCCAGCCACTGGCTGGTTAGGTTTCCAACCGGGATGCCGACACCGCCGGGCGTGCTGCCGATAATCGAATCCAGCAGTTGCAGGGTTCGCTCGCATATGATCTTGCGCCGGCAGATCAGCTTTAGATCGGCATGCTGAATACGTTGGAAATACTTGCTGAAATCCGTCTTCGCAATCCAGACCTCCGCCAACGGCTGATTGGCCGCCATATCGCGTAGCCACTGCTGCAACCGGTCAGCCCCGGCATGCGTGCCCTTGCCGGGGCGACATGCATAGGTGTCCTCGATCATGCAGGCATCCCAGATCGGCTGCATCACATTCAGGATGGCATGCTGCATTACCCTATCCGCGAAAGGCGCAGCCAGAATTTCCCGGCGCTTCGGCTCATACACAACGAATCGACGATAGTCGCCCATCCGGTAGGTTCCGTGCAGCAGATGGTGCTGGATATTCCCCAGGTGCAGCCAAAGGTCGCTGGAAAACACCTGCACTTCAGCGCGATCTCGCTTGCCGCTGCGGGCTTTCTGGTAGGCCAGCAGCAGGTTATCCCAGTCGGCAATCCGCTCGATTAGATGGTCGTGTTTTTTACTCATATTTGGAGGTTGTTGCCATGCAGCGGCTTGGTATCGCGACTGCACGGCGTTTTTTGATATTCAGCCAGGCGACTGCCTGGCTGGGATGAAGCGGCTGATCCATAGGGGATGCAGGGTGCACGAGATTCCGCCCGGGCATCTGAGTATTGCTCTGCTGCTATTGCATCACTGACACCGCGCACGCCGATATTGCCATTGGCATTCCAGGCATTGGCATTCAAATTGAGCGTGCGAGCGCCCGCGTGGATACCCTCAACCCAACTGCCACCGGCGATGGCGTAGCGCCAGGCAACGTGGTTCACCTGGCCGCGCGTCGAAACCCGCCTTATCCCTTGTTGCATTACTGCCCTTTTATCGATTTGCGCCAGGAGGCTGCCATCGCACCAACCTGCCGCAGTAGTCCACCTCGCGGCGAGACTTCGGTAGGCGCGCTCATGATATGCCCCACGAATCGCGGGCTGATCAGCTTGCGCTCCGCACCAATGCGCAATAGGGCATTGGTTACTTCCAGATGGTCTGTTAATGCAAACACCTTGGTCTTGGTGCCTGAGCTCGCTGCCTGCACTACCAGTTCAGGCAGTGCAAACAACGCCGATTCCAGCCGCGCACCGTAGCGGTAGCGATGGCAGCGCGGAATCTTATCGAGCACAGGCATTGCCTCGACAATCAGCTGCTCGCACAGCTCCAGCACCTTCAGCCTCGGCAAGTCAGCCGCCCGGCCACTGCCGTGACCAGGCAAATCAAGCGATATGCTCATAGGGAATCACTGACACCGCGCACGCCGATATTGCCACCGGCAGCCCAGGCAGCGGCACCCAAACTGAGCGTGCGAGCGCCCGCGTGGAGACCCTCAACCCAACTGCCACCGGCGACGGCGTCGCGCCAGGCAACGTGGTTCACCTGGCCGCGCGCTTGAGCAGCGTCCTGCCCGGTATTGACCACCGTAGCATCCCACGCATAGGCGCCAGTGGTGGTGTCAAAGTGGTGATTCAGGCGCTCCCAGAGATTTCCGACACAATCCACGAAATTTGCGCAACTCACTGATTTCTGCAGGAACCCCGTGTTGCATGGCCCGGTGTTGGTCGTCATGCTCCACGCGGTATCGTTGGCAGCATCCAACCCTTGCGGTGCGCCGTCTGCCATCATCAACCATTCTTCAAAGGTCGGTTCGCGCATCCCGGCGGCATGCACACCACGATGCAGATCCAGCTCGTTATAGCCGCCCGTCGATCGCACTGGCGATACGTTGTAGCGACTGCCGAAGACCACGCTGGGCCATGCGCCTGAGATCGGCGACAATAGGTAAATGCTGCCCCAACGTCCTGGGACGAACTCGGCCATACCCTCGGGGGCGGCCTTGGGGCGAGTGGCGAGATCCCAGACGCTGTTGGGCACGATACCGATGGCTGGCAGGAAGGCGGCATCGAAGCGATTGGCTATTGGCCGAGTTCTGCCGACGTGGAAACCGCCGATCTTGCGCGAATTGCTGGCGCTATATCCGGTTGGCGCCGTAGCATTTTTACTGGCCACCAGTTTGGCCACGCCGCTTGCCTGCTGGACAGCATAGACATAGATATCGTCGCCGAGCGTGATTATGGAAAAGCTCGCGTCGTTATTCGCAACGAGATAGGGGTTCCAGGCCGTGGCGGCGCTGAGGATATAGCCAAACCCGTTGCCACCGATGTTCAGCATGCCGGCCGGTATGTCCAGGGTATCGCCGCCGCTGGTTTTGGCTAGCCGCCCCTGCACCTGAAAATAACCGGCCGACATGGCCGGGATTGCAATGATGTCGCCTACAGCCATGATCAAGCCTCCAATTCAGTGATAAGTGATTCAATTTCCGCCTGGGCGAAGCCAAGCGCAAACAGCCGCGCCTCGTTGTCGATGATGCTTTTTAGCTGCTGGCGCTGTGGATTCGTATCGCTCGGCTCGACAACACAGTAGCCTGGCATGGCGCCATCCGGCGCCTCGCCAGCGGCAAGCACTCGGTCAAAGACGTAGTGCTGAGCCGCCTCGAGCAAGCCATGCAGCTGATTAGCAACAACATGGCGGTCTGCCTCTCCGCTCCGGGCCAGAGAGACAGCAAGATCAAAGTCTTCCCGTGTTTGCAGGATTCGCGGAATTCCGTACATGTAAAACCTCCTTATTGTTCGATGAGGACGAGCGCGCCGTTGGAAACGCCCAGCCGGTAACTTTTTACCGCAGCGGTGTCGTGCACCTGAATGGCGTACTTAAGCTGGGAGTTATTATCAGGATCGAGGGTCTGACCGGAATCCAAAATCGCGTTGCAAAGCTCTTCCTGCACCCCGTTGTACCACTCGTACCCAGGTACCGTGGCGGGCACGCCGCCTTGCGGATTAGGGGCCGCAAAATACCCCGGTGTGCCCCCAGCCGGAGCCGCCGGTAAAACGGCGATGGCGGTACTGCGTTTGACTCGCTGCATGGTGTCTTTCTCCTTTATGCGTAGCTGAAAATTACATGCGTATGCGCCGGTTTGAAGCGGCTGATCACGCATTCCAAAAGATCGTTTCCCCAAACCTCAAGCGCCATTTCGGTATCGTCTTCGGTGGTCTGCTCGCGGATGGTGTTCAGCGGCGCATTGACCTGCCAGACGAAGCGCCAGGGTTCGTCGGTTACCGGGTACTCAGAATCGTCCTCGGTGGTGTGCGGCCGCCATTCGGTGATGCTCACTGTGTAGCCGAGATCGGCCGCCAGCCCGATGAAGAACGCCGGATCCTGGCCGCCCACCATAGTCACCTTGGCTACCAGTGCAGCGCGCCGCTCCTGAGTTGACTGGATGATCCCGGCGGCCGCCACGCAGGCATCGGGCAGTCCGTAGTTGCGCTCCCAGTCGGGAAGCATCATCACCGTGGTGCTTGGGTCTGCCTCCTCGAGCAGCTGGTTGGCGCTGTAATAGGCCGTGTCGAGCGCCTTGCCTTCGGCGGCTAATTCGATCGATATCGCCAGCCCATTCGGGTCGATGCTCGACGGCGGCAGCAGCAGCTTTAGAAGGTCGGCGTGATTCATGTCAGAGTCACGACGCCCTTAACAGCAATCTCGGTATGGGTGGCGTCCACCAGCGTGGCCACATTCCCGGCCGGGGCGGTGAGGTTGAAATCAAGCACGCCTGGCGTATCCGAGATAATGGCGCGAATGCGGTTGATGTAGCAGGTGTCGCCGGGTTTCAACGTGGCGAAATAGGCATCCAGCACGGTATTGATCGCCGCCGCAACATCGGCCAGCACATACCCGGCCGCCAAGGTCAGCGTAGCAGTGATGTTGGCCGCTACCGCCGTTGGCGCGAACACCAGAAAATCCGCCTGCACCGGGCGCACGCCATCGATATGGCTTTGCACGCTGGCCACCAGGCCCGCACTGGGAAGCCCGCCATTCGTCAGGATGATTACATCGGTCGTGCCCAGCCCGCGCCGGTTGGAGTACACATAGGCAGCGCTGACGCCGGATACCTCTATCGCCCAGGCGTAATAGTCATGGGCCGCACCGCCGCAAGGCGGGTTTTGCAGGCGGAACAATATGCGCGCCAGCAGCGCGGCATTGGTCTCCGCATCGGCACCGCCGGTCATGGTATTGATCGCCGCCTGTGACAGCACGCCGGGGGGCGCAGCGGTGAGCGTCAGCGCCGTGCCTGCAAGCTTGTTTCCCGCCGCCCCGGCAAGCGAAGCCTGGGCGGCAATGTTCACCGTACCGCCGGCGCCGATCACGCTGGCCGCAGTGGTGACAAAGGCAACGCCATCTATCGTCGTGGATGCAGTGCCAATGGGCACGGCTGCACCTGGCGTGCCGGAGAAGTCGATACTGCCGGTAGCTGCCACGGCTTGCAGCCGATAGATTTTATAGCGCGCGCCAAACCGCTCCAGGTAGTCCGTGTCAGCCGTATCCGCGAAAAGCTGGCGCACGATCCACTGTTGATGCTGGTAAAGCCCTTCGATGGCGGAGCCGGTGGCATTCGCCCGGATAGCATAATCGCCATCCAGCGCCACATTCGGCACCTGGCCATCCGAGCGCGGCTGATTAGCGATATCGCGCAATATACCGTCGCGCACAGCCTGATAATCGAGCGTTAAAAATGCCATGTCTTAAATCACTTTAACGGGGTAAGTAAAAGGCAACTGCTCGCCACTGGCGGCAGTCACCTGTATGAACAAATACATCCAGCCATTGCCAGGGCGATCCACAGTTACCGCTATGTCCGTCACGCGCCCATCGGCCTTGAGCGGGGCCAGCGCCTGCTCTGAATATTGCTGAGCCAGAATCGCAACACGCGCCACATCTTTCTCGCGCTGCAACTCATGCAAACGACTGCCCAGCGTGGTGTCGGCCCAGTAGCTGGCGAGCGGCGTCATCAGGCGCAGGTAGACGGCATTGGCTAGTCCATTTGCAGGGTCGCGCAAAGCCGCACCATTGCTCAGTTCATAGTCACCCGTGGACGGATTGATCCAGGCATCCATTACATTATTCCGTTGGGCGCGCTCACACTGCCGCCTTGCGGGTCAGTGTGGGTGTGGCCGTTGTAGACGTCGCGCATGCTGGACATGGACTTGTTGCCGTGGTCGATCACCTCGCCCTGCGCCTTCACGTCGGTACTGGCGGCCACCACGGGGGTGTTCAACGCCACCTCGGTGCTGGCGTTGGCGGTGATAGTGGGCGCGTTCAGATTGATGGCGACGCCGGCATTGAGGGTAAACGTCTGGGTGGTTGCCTCGATCAGGCGGCCGCGCTTGAGCACGATGCTGTCGCCTTCGTCGGTGTAGATTGCCACCTCGCCGGACTGCAGGTTCTGCAGCCGATAGCTGCCGTGCTCGGTGGCCACGATGATGCCGTGGGCGGTCTTGCCGCCGATCGGCAGCACGATGGCCATCGTGCCGGCAGGCGGGTTGCTGGTGTAGCCGTAATGCTGGAACAGCTCGGCATCCTGCAGCTGCTCGCCGGCCAGGCCATCGAGTTGCACCAGCTGCACAGCACCGCCTGATTTAACCAATGTCAGCACGCCGCGAAATGCCTGGCGAATGCTGCCGAGGGCGCGCTGGATACGGGCATCGATCTGCTTAATCATGCTGCCGCTCCAGTAAGGTCGATGATCTGTCCTGGTGCGCTATTCTTGCCACGGCGATGCTTGCCCTTATGGGGGTGAGCATCCAGCACCCAGACGCCATCTTCTTTCAGCGTCAGCTCAGTGCGTGACCCGCTAGCGCGGCCGCCCCTGAATTTACGCGCCATCAGGAAAAATACGCCATCGATACCATGCGGCTCAGAAAACACCCGAACACGCTGGCCAGGCGTCCAAAGCTTGCCACCAGCAGGCTGTCCAGGCGCGACGATACGGTGACCTTTAACCGTGGCTTGCAGAGTAAAACCATGCAAGCGGCTATCGGCCAGCAGCTTGCGTGCCCGATCGAGACAGACGGCAGTATTGTCAGCTTCATGGTCAACCACGATTTTGGGTCGATACCAGCTGACGTTGGTGTCTCTGGCCGTAGCACGCAGCGCATGCTTTCCCGTTTCAGTTGCGGTGCCGTGAGTCTGACCCAGTACGGTAATCTCGGAGTAGCGTTCGTTTACCGCCTCTTGCTTGGCAAGGCTCAGGACATTATTGCCCTTGCCATTCTTGCGCAGGATGAGCGTGGCCACTTCAGGCTTGGCGTAATCCGGCCCGCCGATAACCAGCGTACCATCCGGATCAAACCAGGGCCAAAGACCATTGGCTTCGGCAATATGCGACAGCGCATCCCATGCGCTATCGCCCGGTTCCACATTGATTTTTTCACGGGTACGGGTAGCATCAGCATCGATGCGGATCTTGGTGATACCCAGCGGCCGCACCACCTTGGCCATGATGTCTGCCAGGCTGGACATACGTGCGACAAACACAGGCGCAGAGCAGTCGACCAGGTTGGCCGCCTTATCACGACCAGATATTGAGAATGTACGGGCAGTCTTGCTGACTTCATCATCGATATCATCAATCCGGCCAATCATCACGGTTTCGCCACCAACGCGCACTTCTGCCGGCGCACCGACAACAACGTCAGGCGGCATCTGGCCACCACGCATGCCCATCGTGACATGCCATGCGTCCGCAGGGATCAGCAAGTCAGAATCGACATCGTAGTCCTCCCAGTCCTCATGCATCTTGCCGCCGATCAGCAGCTGCACTTTGTCAGCTGGCGTAGGCATTGAGCTTATCCCCCTGCTGGATGAAGTTAGGCAGCCGTATATTGTTCAAACGGAACAGCTCAGGCGCACGGGTATGGTCGCCATACAGACGATGCGCGATCAGACGGAAATTACCTGGTGCATTCATCACCCGCACGATCAAAGGCGGCCGGATCTCGATAATCGCGCGCGCCGCATCCTGAATCGCCAGCGCCTGATCTTTTAATGGCTCGGTAATCGCACGGCTCTGCTCCAGCGGATAAATGGCGCGCACATCGACAATCGCGCTCTCAATGCTGGTACGCACAGCATTGGCGATGGCAGTGATCTCAAGCGGGGATAACGTCGGCGTGGCCGACTCGGTAGACAGCAACATCCCGGCAGCGCTTGCCAGCCCGGTAGCTGAATTGATTTTGACAGTGACAGCTGCCGCAGCCACAGCCTGCTGCTCAGTCGGCACAGCGCTTGCATTCACCTGCGCCGGCACACTGGCGGGCGGCGCGCTGAATACATCGAACAGCGTCAAATTGCTCTGTACCGACGCCCATGCAGCCGACACATTGGTAGTGAAATCCTGCGCATCCAGCACGCCACCAACCAATGCAGAAACATCATTGCCCCATGCGCGAGGGTAAGCCAGCACATCCATCCCGCTGAGTAATACACCTTGCACCTGCGACATACCCGCCAACAGCGGACCGGTCATCGCCTGGCGCAAGGTATCCAGCGCAGCCAGCGGGTTAGCTGCATGCAGCCTGTCGACCACGTTACCAATTTCAGATATGGCAGATGCTGTGGCCGCATCGCCATGCTGCCCAATGGCATCAGCTTTTTGCGATGGCAGGCTACGGTCAAAAAATGGATTACTAGGGGTGGACTCGATAAACTCAAGGCTGACTGACACCTGGTCGACATTATCAGCCTCATGGTGGACGCTGGAGCGTATCGCTTGCGCGGTCTTGATCGAGCCGAATACGGGATGGATAAACTCACCGGGACCAGGCTGGTCAAATGCTGCAAGGAACGCCTGCAGCCTGACCTCATAATCATCGCCAAAGAATATTGCCGCAACACTGAAATGACGAGGACCACGCCCAAGGTCTTCGATGTCCGCGCCATCGACGTAAGGGTAGGAATGCTCGGCCGTAGCGCGATCCGCACTGTCATCCGTACTGATGCAGTCGAAAACAACGCCTCTGAACGAGGCTTCAAGTAGGGTATCTTTCCAGGCCATGCGCACAGATTACGCGCGCGCGTGAGGCTGGTTAAGGCGGAAGAGCTTCCGCCTGATGGTTACAAGAGGTTATTTACAATCCGCGCACGTTCCTCTAAGCGGATTTGTTTAGTAATATCATTGAATCCGGCATCCAAATATGCCACTGAAAACCACAACCAAATCCACCGTGATAAAATCCCATATTTCTCCATCTTCGGTTTTGCTCGGAATGGACGAGAAATCTCAAACATCAGCATCATATCTAATCATCCATTTAAACATTAATGACGGCTCGCCTGACGTGCGTTAGCCTGGTTAACTGCAGCCACGATATTGCCGTTTTTGACGTCGACCTCAACCTTGAGCGACTGCCTTGCCTCAGCGCTACCCATAAAGGCCAATGCCCTTGCAATAGATCTGCCCAGCGAGTCGGCAAACGCGGTGCCCTCAATACCTTTGTTGACCAGGCTACCGACACCATATCCAGCTGCACCGGCAACTCCAACCCCACCGGCAATCGTAGCCAGCCCGGAAGCACCCAGCCCAGCCATAGTAGTGAGCGATGATCCACCGGCAAATGCAGCAGTGACGCCAAGCCGGGTGAGCAGGCTGCCGCCTGCTTTCTGAGCCAGCGCGCCGCCACCCCTGCCTGTAAGCAACCCGGCTACACCCGACGCAGCAGCAGCTGCAGCCAAAGCCGTCAGTGCCGTAGTAGCCGCCATGACTGCAGCAGTCAATACTGGGTACTGACGAGCCATACTGGTCATCCAGTCAGCTGTTGATGACACCATCGGCGCCAGCTTCTCAAACGCATTCTGAGTGGCAAATACTTTTTCATTACCCGCTTGCTGGGCTTTAAAACCGGCCTCTGCCGAGATTACAGCAAAATTCTTTTCGGTAGCACCTGCACCGGCGAGTGTTTTCTTCTGCACATCCGCCATATAGCTGCGATTACTCATGATACCTACCAGCGCCATTAATGCCTGCCGGTCCTGTACAATTTTACCGATTGCCGACCCCTGCAGGATATCGGCCTGGCTTTCAAGTATCGTCTTGCGATCACCGCCCTGAGCAGTTTTCAGCTTGCCCTGCAGCGCCTGATAATTCTTGTCCTTGCCAACAATGCTATCCGTGATGGCGACAAAAGCATCAATGCCGTCCATCCCCTTGCCCCGTGCTGCAGCCAGCGTGCCAGACAGATTAATACCTTGCTTTTGAGCATCTTTTGCCGTGTCACTGCTGTTGATCTTGGTCAGCAGGTTCACCAGGTTGTTACCAGCTTCATCTTTCGAGCCAGCAGTAATCGCCGATGCCTGGTTCGCTGCCAGCAGCTTGGCCAGACCAGCGGTACCGGATAATCCGGATATCTTGGCCGCCGCCATTTGCTGCGGCAGCCACTTGGCCATGTCCTTCAGCTCGAATCCACCTGCCTGGCCTGCAGTAATCGCCATATCGATGGCATTACCCATTTCACCCGGCTTGATGCCAAAGGTCTGCATGCCACGGATGCCGATCTGGGCAAGCTGGTTGGGGTCAGCACCAGAAGCTGTGCCAGAACGCACCAGCGTCGGCAGCATCCCCATCGCATCCTTGGCCGACATGGCACCGGAGGCGATCAACGTATCGAGGGTCTCGGCCGCGCTGTCGCGGGTACCGCCGCCGTAACGCACTGCTTTGACAATAGCGCTATTCAGTTCATCCTTGCCTGCAATACGACCGCCAGCGTTACGATCGGTAAATGCAGTATTGGCCATGCCCGCCAGCCGCATGCCATAATCCATCGTCTGATTCAGCGGGCGCGATATAACGTAACCTGCTGCAGCGACACCCGCAGCAGCCCTGGACATTCCCTCAATCATCCGCTGCGCACGTGCCGCCTGCTCTGATACCGTCCGCAGGCCGTTGATAAGCGCCACAGGACCGCGCTCATTGGCTAAGCGGCGCACACCGGCGAGCAGGTTGTCATTCTTTTGAATAGCCGTTGAAGTTTGGCGCTCGTAGCCCTGCATTTTGCGGGTGAGCAGATCTACCGAGCTTTGAGTTCGGCCGATCTCAGACTGCATGTTGCGCTGTGAACCGGTGAACGCGCCAGAGGCGAGATCACGCAAGCG
This sequence comes from Sulfuriferula sp. AH1, assembly GCF_002162035.1. Classification (NCBI taxonomy): domain Bacteria; kingdom Pseudomonadati; phylum Pseudomonadota; class Betaproteobacteria; order Nitrosomonadales; family Sulfuricellaceae; genus Sulfuriferula; species Sulfuriferula sp. AH1. The sequence goes on along the minus strand of NZ_CP021138.1, from coordinate 739,022 downwards.
CATTATCAGTTCTAGTTCAAGTTTTCCGCTCATGATGGTTTCTTTTTGCGCTGGCTGATGACGCGTTTGGTAGTGGTATCACCATGTGCTTTTGCCCCAGAAAGCTGAAGCACGACACTGAGGTGGGATTCAACCTCGGCCTCGCTCATATCGAGCACTTTGTCCGGGTCGAACCCGGCGCGGGCGAGCAGCCCCTGCGCCTGGCGAATTGGCTTTAGCTGCTGCTCAGCGCATCGAGCTTTTTTTCGACTTCATCCGCCGCATTATCGATAACGATGAAATCACGATCCACCATATCCAGGAGCAAATCCAGCGTGATCATCTCGGCATCAACCCCATCGATACTTAGCCGTTGCGCAATCCCGGAGTAACGCTTCTTGTTTTCTGGCAGATCGAGATAGCCGTCAATCTCGGATAATGCGATGGCATCGCGCAGCGTGCCGGAACGAATCTCGAACTCCCGATAGCGCTGCCCATCAACCTCAACACCGATCGGCAGCGTACCCTTTACGATAATGGCGCTCATTCTTCCACCTTGCGCAATGCGCCCATAGCAATATCGCGCATGGCTTCATTGTCTACCGTGTATTTTTCACCAACACTAATTGCGAAACAATCAAGGTAGCTAACACGCTGGCCACCGGTAGATAGCGGGTATTGAGTAATCTTTGCCCCTTCGATCGCAGCCCAGTCAATATCGCCAGTCAGCGGAATCACAGCTGAAATACTCAGGTCGTATTCCTTAATACCTCTGGAAAAGCCTTTTGCTCGACCTGTTTTATTCATTGTCTTGACCAGTTTTCGGCCGGTTTTTTCAGTCGCATTCAGGCTCGCGATCTCGACCTCTTTACCATCGATCTCCATCACAATCGAGCCGGCGTATTCTTCTAATGCCATAATCTTTCTCCAGTTAGGATAGTAAGCTTGGCGTTAAACCAATGCTATCGCCATCAAAATTTAACGCCTAAAGCAACAAGTCAATCCGACCAGCAAACACATGCAGCCCGTTCACCACATCAGCTGGGATCTTCGCATCCAGTCGATTCGGATCTTGCAGATCGCGCTCAACCAGCAAGCCTGCTGCATTGGCCGCTACGTTCTCCACGATTTCCAGCTCCTCCAACTTGGTCAGCACATCGAGCAGCTCCGACCGCACTTTTGGCGCAGTCCGCTCCGATAGCTTCTCGCGTGGGAAACGCAGCGCGATGCGTTCACGGGCGGCCTTGCGCACGTAATCCAGCGTGCGGATAGTGGTCAGATCCAGCAGGCTGATGTCCGGGATACCGCTGGCATTTACCGTGTACATGGTGATCGCGCGCACGATCTGCACGACACCGCCAGGCCCAACTTCAGCCGGGGTGATACCGTTGTACAGCGCGTTTTCCTGCTCGGTGCGCGACAGCCAGTTCGCCATTGGCGGCGGAGTGAGGCCGGTCAATGGCACCGTATTCAGCGGCCGCGCTGGGTCCTCCTCGCTGGCGCACACCGCGCCATACGACGCCGCCACTTCACAGACTAGGTCAGACGCATTAGGCACCAGAATTCCCGATATGCGGCCGCTATTATTAGCCAGTGCCGCCGTCGTTGCAGTCGACAAAGTGGACACAAATCCGCAGACACCAATTGCGCCGCGCTGCTCCATCGGGCCGGCCACGCTGTCCAGGTGCGTGCGCAGCGAGGTCAGATTTGTCGCATCGTTATACGGCGACACCAGGATATTGTGCCCGGCGGAGAATACAGTCGGCAGCACCGTAGTCAGTTGCGGGTCGGTCGCACCGCCAGCAAATGCTGTGGCCACCACGGTGGTGGTACCGACAGTGCTGGTCACCGAGATCTTGATCGAGTTACCCAGCGCGCCCTTGTTCTTGGCAGTCAATGTCACCACACCCGCCAGCACCGTCGCCGTGACCGGCAGATCCGGCTGCTTGCCGATCTGCGTAGCCAGTGCCGATGCGATCGTCGCCGGCAGGTCGCCGCTATTAACTGCAATCTGCACTTGCTGCGCACCGATTCCCAGCGTTACCACGCCAGCGGTTGAAGCAGTGCCGGTCACCGTCACCGTGCTGGCGGCAGCCAGGCTGGCCGCATCGTCATCCAGCGCGATCACCGACAATGCCAGATACGGATTGGCGCGCAATGCCGCCCGTACCATCAGATGCAGCATCGATCCATAGCCGAAGTACGTCGCCGCATCGGTATCCGAGAAAACATCCGTCAGCACATTGGCCAGCACCGTACCGGCAGCAGTGCGCTGGCCCATGATCAGCGTCTTTTGCAGGTTACCCGGCAAGGTACGTACCGCCAGGGCGGTATTGAATTCGAAATATTTTCCCGGCTTACGGATGCTCGACGGGATACTGCTGAAGGCAATATTCTTGCTAGCCATTATTCAGATCCTTTGCTTGTACTTGCTTTGGGTGCGACGGGCGCATCCGCCAGAACAACGTCACCATCAGCAAGGCGACGCAAGTAATACGCACTATCAGGGACTTCAATCGCCACATCCTCCGTAATATAATCATTGGGCTTGCCCTCCATCGGCACCTTCAGCCCTGCATTTGCTTTAACCCACATCGTCATTTCTCCTATCTATACCAAGGTAATCACATCGGACGCATCAGGGATGCCATCGTCCGGCTGCAGGTAATAATTTATGCCCAAGCGCAACCAATCTGGTGCGGCTGGGTCGGTCGGCTCCGGATCGATCATGAATGCCGTATGCCACTCCTGGGAGAAAACCGACATCGCCAGCCCGTTCATGCGCACGTTGTAGAGCGTCTTCACCGCGCCTGGCGTAAACCGCTCGATCGCCAGACCAAAATCCTGATTCAGCAGCATCCGCCGCGCATCTTCCAGCATCCGGTACGCACCCACCTCCAGCACCGCACCAGCAGCATCAGCCAGCCCACGACGGCTAAAACCCTCGCCGCGCACGCTGCGCGCACCCACCAGCACAGCAAAGGTCGCAGGCATCTTCCAGCGGGCTTTCTGGGTGCCATAAGGCACTGGCTTGCCACCACCCGCATACACCACCACAAACCCGGCAAGCGGCGTATCACCTGGTTAATATCTTCGTCAAACTCCCCGCCGTAAGTCGCCAGCGAGGCAAACTTGTAGCCCAACCTGCCATCGTTGGCAGTCCCGATACGAGCGAGGATGGCGTCTTCGATCTCGGTTATCATCAGTAATCCGCCAGCGTGTCGCGGCTGAATGTACGAGTGCCGTTATTAATCTGCACGGCGCCGCGCGTCGGTACCTCTTGCTGGGCAGGGTCCAGCCCCAGCGTCAGATCGCCGCGCTTCACCGCCTCCAGCATCTTGATCGAGTCTTTGTAACGGTTGCGCGACGGCTCGGTTTCCTGCGCGTCACCGCCAGAGAGGCGGTAGCGGGTAATGTCACAGCAGATCCGGGTCAGCAGGCGCGGCACGTTCGGCAGCGGCAGCGCATAGCGCCCATCCAGATAAGCATCGATCTCATCCGATGCCAGGCTCAAGGCATCAGCCAGCACAGTCGCATCGATCGTGCCAAGCAGGCTGCGGTCGGTGAGCATGACCACCTCACGCTCACCGAATACAGACACCATGTCGGCTTGTGTAGCGTAATCCATCAGCCCACAGTCTCACTTTGCGAATCTGACGTGCCGCCTTGATCTGCGTCCTTCACCCGCTCAACCGCCCCCACATCCAGCAGCTGCTGCAAGTGAATCTCATCGACCTGCAGCAGATCACCGGCTGCGAACGACTCATCGTTATACGTTACCGGCGTCTTTACCAACACCGGCACCATCACACCTTTATTTGGTTTTGCCACGATTCTCTCCTTGACGACTGCCTGCTGGAATCGGCAGGCAGTCTGAGGTTAATGATTAAGCTACGGCGTTCTGGAAGAAGTATCCAGCATCAGGTGCACTGATCACTTCCTTCACGCTTTCGCCTACACGGATACGCACACTACCGCGCAGCCCAATTTTAGAATCCGGAACCGCACCAGCAATCCGCGTGCCCCACTGTGCGGTGAAGCCGAAGCAAGGCTGCGCCGCCTGAGCCGCCATCAGCGAGCTGTAAATCAGTGAGCAGTGCTTGCCCCATACGCGCTGATAGTTAGGGGCCTGGCCTTTACGCGCGGTGTTGATGAATCCTGCGCCGACGATCACTTCATCGACCTCCAGCAACTCAGCCAAGGCCTCCTTGGGCACAGAACCAGAGTTTTGCGGCGTCTTAAAGACTGCGTTAACGATCTTCGGATGCTGACGCAGTATCGTCCATACCTGCTGTCCAAGAATCACTTTGTTAGGGCGGATCAGCGTGCTATCCAGTGCGCCGAGCAATGCTGAAAGCGGGTTAGAGTTGGCGTAATCGCTCCACTGGCTGGTGCCAGCCAGCGTCTGCTGATTGGCCGCAGCATAGTTGGCCGCGTTAAACACTGTACCTGCGACGCGCACTTCACGATCCAGCTCGATCAGGCCGGTCAGCATCATGGCTGACAAAGACTGCGGATCAATCGGGCCGCCGGTAGCAGGTTTAGGCATGCTCTCAAATGCCTGAATATCATCATTCGGCAATACGTCATCGAGACCATAATCCATCACCTCACCAGTCATTTCGGTACCACCGAAATCAACCACGTTAGGCTCCGATTTACGCCCAACATTAGTATTCGGAACGGTGTAACCTTGCTCCGCGCTGTAAACCGTAAAATTGAATTTTTTCGCAGTCGGAAACCGCGGCAGCGCCTTATCGGCAATCAGGGCGATGTCCGGATTTTTATAACCAATTGCGATAGCCGTCAGCTGCGGATTGACCGGGAATGCCGTGGTATTCAAACCCACAAATACACTTGCGATCGCAGCATGATCAGGCGCCATAACACCGAAGGCCATAGCCACGAGAATGCCCAAAACCATCATCAGGCTGAAACGGTTTTCCATAAAATAGTTTTTCATTGCGTATCCTTGATAAATAAATGGGTAGCCCAGAAGGCGGTTAGCCCTGCACAGATCCGGGGTTTAGCAACACGCGAACCATATCGCCTGCAGCACTGGGCGATTCCAGGAATCGGCCTACCGTGTTGTTATTCACCCCCGCTGCAGGGGCCGCAGTCACTGCGCGACCAGATGCATCCGATGTAGCCAGCGTGCCGCGCGTAGCCGCAGCGCCGGCAACGACATACGCAGTACCGATCATCTGCACGTCAACACGCTCACCCAGTGCCGCCGCAATGTCAGTCGTAACACCGATAATCAAATCAGTCGGGCCAGTTGCCGGTACTACGGTATTGTCGTCCGCGCCGAATTTGACCTGAGTAGCAGCAAGGATCGCCGCCCCGGCCACGAAATTTTTAGTTAAAACATTCGACATCGTGCTGCTCCTTTATTGGTTAACTTGCGTGACATGTGCCACGGCCTGAGCGATATTGACAGTGCGCCCAGCCTTGGCTTCTGCTTCCATGAACTCGACTGCCTTGGCACTGATCGCCGTAGCGTCTTCCATATCGACCTGCTTGATCTCGCCGGCAGCGTGCTCACCAAACGCCACTACTTTTGGCTGCGCTTGTAAAAATTCCTTGAACGCATCGACCATCGGCTTTTTAGCATCGCCCTCGCCGAACTCGACTGGCGTATCCTGTCCAGCGAAGTAATTCAGCGTGGCGATCGCTACATCCTTATTCACAGGCAGCAGCTTGCCCGCCGATACCAGCGCTTCGGCAAAGGCGGTGTTTTCAGTGTGAATGGCGGCGGTTCTGGCCAGCTTATCGGCGGCCGCAAATTCCGCGTTCTGGGCTTTCAAACGCGCGTTTTCAGCTTCCAGCGCAGCAGCTTGTTCTGGGGTCACGTGTATCTCCTCTTGGGGGTTGGCTTGCTCGGTAAAATAGGGTGCGGGGGTAGGTTCGTCAGGCGATTCCTTGCGGGCGTCATCCTCCAGCGAGGCGACGGTATAGCCGGGGATCACCTTGTCTGCTTCATCCAGACTGAATTTGCTGATAATCCACTCACGCAGATTGCGCCACAGGCCAGCATTCTGCATGTCAGACCAATCGGCGAATTCGACAATGCCGGATTCATTGTCGGCAAACTCAGGCGCACGCAGCCCCTTAACCGCAGGCGGCTGCGCACCGAGGAAGCCGACGTGGCGCAAGTAGTACACGCCTGGCACAGGGTTGTTTGGGGAATCAGGGGAATAGAAGCTAGCAGAAATCTTCTTGAAGCGGCCAGCAGTAACCATCTCGGCAAAGTCGGGGTCAACCTGGTCAGGCTGCGCCTCAAGGCCGCCTTCAGCGAACCCAAGTGACTTCACCCAGCCGTAGGCAGGGCCATCATGCGTCGGGTGGCCGACGACCAGCGGCGCTTCGTGCTTAGCCGGATCATAAGCCGCTGCCGAAGCAGCAAGATCGGTTTCAGAAAACCCAAGCACAGCACCGCTCATCGCAGTATGAGTGCCGGGACGGAAGATCTGGATGGGTTTGGATGTATTCATGCCGCCATTGTGACGGCGGCTTCGCCGCCGGTTAAGGCGGAACGGGTTCCGTTAATGCGGGTTTTTTATCAGTCTTTTTTAGCGTACCAGAATGCGCTGGGAATGCAAAATCCATTTCCTCCCCAAAAACGCATCCTCGGCGCGATACATGCGCGTGAATGTAGGGCGTTAAACCCCCGTTAAAATCTTGCCGCCTGATTTTTTGCTACAACGGTATATATGAAACGGCTTAAATCGCTTAAATCGCGTTTTAGCCAATTACCTTGCGCAGGTAGTCGCTGACCGTATCGACAATCATCACCGCATCACTTTCGGATACGCCCAGGAATGGCCGTGCAGGGATATCGCCCCACAGATTTGGGAACTTGCTCTTGGTACCGCCGAAATGTTGCATGGCCGCCTGAACCATTGGCGATCCCCAGCGTACGCTATCATGATCGACTTCATAAAATATCTGGGTAGACAGCATTCGAGTCTCGCCGATCAGCGGCTTCTTACCCGCCACACGCGTAGCACCGCGTGCATTGATCCGTCCGTTCTTGCCAAAATTACCCTTGCCGAATGCATTGACCATACCCAGATAGGTCGCTTCGCTATTGGGCGCCCAGCGCGATCCGTCTGGCGCTGTACTGGTTTCGAAACGTTTCTTGGTTGACTCAACCTGACTCTCGCCAATGGCCAGCAATGCAGGGCGCGGTTGCGCAGTCGCTTGTGCCAGGCGCTCCAGGGCAGCGAGTACGTCTGCATCATTCCATTTGGTTTCTATCATGATGGGTGCCTAATACGTGTTGGGCGGCATGGTCGCCAGCAGCGCGTGGATCGCATTGATGGAAACCGCCTTATCGGCTTCCGGTGCCGGTAGCACGCGCATGGTCGCCTCCATCTGCCGCAGTTCTTGTTCGCTGTCGGCTCCGATCAAACCGACCAGCGCGCCCCGCAGCATGGCAATGTCGCTCTCGGCCTTCCGCATTGGGTGCCGCTGGCAAACCTTGATGTGCTCGGTAAGCACTTCGCTTCCCGATGCCGGGGTATCCTGCGGGTATTCGTGCCCACAATAAACGCAGGTGAGTATTCGTCCGTCTATGTCGTTCTCCTGTAAATGCCGCCCAACCCTGTGGTCAAGGCGGACTCCGCTACGCTCCGCCGCTTACCTTTGCGTTGTCCCTACTCTTGAGCGCCGCATCCCATCCCGCTTCGCTCAGCACGATATGCATCGCATACGCTACGGCACTCACCCATGCGCCGAACCACACGAGAAAGAATGTCACGCTGAGGTCATACAGCACGTTCATGGCCTTCGGGCCGAGCGGCCTTTCTTTGCGAGTTCCTTCTGGATGTCCGGCACCAGCATTCCCCACGAGATGATGAAGCTCGCCCATACCAGGAACAGCGAGAGATTGCGCGCGCCTTCCACGCCTTCAACGAACCCGAACCACAGCATCGCGGCAAATGCTCCATTGATGGCGAGCCACATTACGGCCCGTATCCTGCGCTGTAGGCCCCACGTGTCAGCCCACACGGACTGCCCGCCAGCCGCGTTCATTTTAAATTCTTCGTTGCTCATGGCTTTATCTCCTTGGTATCCAATATGTAATTTACATAACAGTCAGAAAACCAGTTTGCACAATTTCACAAACTGAACTATATTTAACGGATAGATGGACTCGCTTAGGGCGTAATGGTCGGGGAATCAGACATCGGCCACCATCTGCCTTACCGCTTGATCACCAGCGACAACAGCGCCAGTGCGCGATTCTTCTTACCTGGCCGCACATCGAATACACACCGAAATACCTCTTCCCCGATTTTCTTGACAGCGACGACGGTTGTTAATCCCGTTGCTGATCGATCACCTGCACGCAGGCTATCTGCTTCGGCCAGAACCTTCCAGACTTGCGCATAATCCTGCGGGATAGGCGGGCGTTGATTACCGCCATCGTACTGGTGCACGCTCTCGGCATGGCGCGGCGCTTCATCCGGCAGCAGCACCATATAACCCTTAACATCTTGGCCGGCCGCAGCGCTCACTGCCTCTGCATTCTCTACGAACCCCAGCCAGAGCGGCTCTGTTTTGGAACGATCAGCCAGCACTTTCACAGCGTAATCGGCCGCTTGGTCATGGGCATTAATATAACGGTTCACATCATGCGACAGCGCCTTGCTGATCGCTGGCGGGTACGTCACCAGCTTGTTTGACACCATCTCGCGCAGGGGGACGTCGCCGCTTTTACCAGGCGCGTAACCAAACCCTGCATCGATCCCCAGCGGCGCACCTGTTTTCGGGTTGATCGTGTCCCAGCCAGTCGGGCGGCTGGCTTTGTCTGTGCCTTTGGCAGCCTGATAGTCCTGCTCGGATGCAGCCGTGATACGGCAATGGCAGCCCCAGCCGTTCGGTGCGAAATGCGAGTCCCAGAAAGGGTCGTCATGCGGCAACGTGATGCCGTTCCAGCTCTGATGCAGTGGGCGCGGGTGCCGCACGCCATCCGCGTGCACGTAGCGCTTGTATGGCCGCATCTTGATCAGATCAGGGTCGCTTAACTGCGCCCACCGGCCTGCCGAGTAGCTCATACTCATGTTGGTCTGGTAGATGATGCGCGTGCGCCAGTCGCGGCCGCCTTTCGAGCCTTCACCCATCCAGCCTGTCCAGCCGTGCTTCGCCACGATGGCGTCGAAGTTCTTGCGGAACCAGCCTATGCTTTTGCCTTCTGCGATCGCGCTGTCGACGGCTTTGCGCAAGTCATCCAGCAAGTCGGCCTTTTGCGCGCCTGCCACCATGAATGCGCGGTCATGCGCTTGCTGCCAGACATCGTCCCAGCGCTCGCTGGGCAGGTTGATCTTCTTGCGGAAGAACGCCAGCTGCTCAGCAAACGGCTTGTTGAATTGACTACTGGCCGTCAGCGACATCAGCCATCCCCACCAGATCTGCAACGGCGAAACCCGCCTGCATCACCTTGACCAGCTCATCCTGCGGCAGATTACCGAATGCACCGATTAACGCATCACGTAAATCTTCAAGTGAGGCAGCGCTGTCGACGATGGATTTAATCTTCACCAGCGTGTCAGTCCAGGGCTTGGCGCTTTCAACCGCTAACCTGTTGGCCAGCAAGTCATCGGTGAATGGCCCGTTATCGCCAGCCTCGGCAAATGCTGCCGGCAGCGCATCAGTCTTGCGCACGACGGCAGGCGGTACCGCCTCCCACTCGCCGCCGTAAGTCTTGGTTACCTCAGCTAATGTCGGGCGAAATCCGATGACAAACAGATTCCTGTCCCGCTCCGATCGCGCCTTCAGATCCTCGGCTTCCTGCACTTGGCGCCATATCTTCGGCGGCCGCGCACCAGGTACGTTGTATGCCGTTAACCAGGGCGACAAGGTCGCGTTAAGCGTGGCCGATAGCAGATCGGCATCCGCCTGCACCAGCTCCAGCCGCACCTCCTCACGCGCCAGCGCAGCGGTCTGCTGAGCACCACCGCCGCCTTTAGAGGTCGGCGCTTCGCCCAGCACGGCAAAGGTCATTTCCTCATCCATGTAACGAGCGAATTGTTCGTAAGTCACCGTGCCGCTGCGCTTAGCCTCCAGCAGCTCGATCACCATGTTATCGGGTACCGTCACGCCAGCGTCTTGAGAGATAGCCGCCAATGCATTCAGCAGATCCTTCTGCTGCTCAGCGGGTGTGCCACCTGGATACTTGCCCACGGCTGTAGGGCTACCGAACTTGTCCAGATAGGTCAGCCAGAACGTAATGTCCTGGCGCTTGAAGAATGTCGGCCAGAACAGCCTGGAGCCGACACCGATGCCATAAGGTGAGCCATCCTTCGCGCCGAAGGTGTGCACGATGAACTTGCGCGGCGGCACTGTCTCACCTGGTATCAGCTGGCTCCATGTTTTCAGGCGCAGCTTATAGTCGGTATCGAAGTTGAACCGCCGCTGATCCTTGGGGCGAATCTCGCGCGCGACGATCTCCTTGCCGTCGATATCCCACATGATCTCGCCAACAGCAAAGCCCTTGAGTATGGAATCCAGCAGGTTGAAACACACCAAATCAAAGTTGCTGGCCATCACCACCTGGTCACCTGGGTTATCGGCTGCCGGCACGCCGATCGCTGACAACTGTGCCCGAACCATGTCGGCCGCCTTGATGTCAAGCGTATCATTCGATGCCGGGTCAACCTGCCAGGGCCGCGCCACCACAGCCAGCTTGCGCTTCTGCAGCACACCGTAAGCATGGCAGTCACGTTCGATGTCATCGTAGATCGCATAGCTGCGATTACCGCCACGCGTCTCCAGTGTCGCATCGCGGCTACGCAAAATGCCCTGAAACGCCAGATAGGTAATATCCTTGGCAACCGTGGCGATTTCATTATTCGCATCCAGGGGTAATTTAGTGTCTTCAGCCATTTCACATTCCCATAAAGTCATTCAGGCCGCGCGCCGATTCTCGGCGACGTCCTAGTGTTTGGTATTCGATTGCGCCACCACCGGATAGCGCAGCAGCCCACAGCATATAAAGCGCATCCGGGCCGTCATCGTGATCGGCTTTAGGGAAGTGCCGCAGCTGATCGATCAGCGTGTGCTGGTTTGGGTTGAGGCGAATCAGGCCGTTGGCCATGTGCGGCTGCAAGGTCTCAATGCGCAGGATCTTGTCGGTATGTGGTGTCACTGCACGGGCGGGTACCGGGATGCCACGCGCAGCGGATCGCTTTACCAGCTCGGTGCGCAGGAACTCCTGGAACTGCACCGTCTCCACGACCCATACCAAGCAGTGGTATTCAGCCTGCAGCATAATCACATCTTCGATGATGCGGTCAGGCAGGCGTTTCTTGATCGCCGCTTCAACCACGTCCAGAATACCCGTGCTGCGGTTGAATCCGCCTACCAGTAATGCAGATGGGTCACGCGACCCTCCTGCCTTACCAAGTGAGGGGTCGCACGCGCCATAGAATATCCATTCATTAAGGCGATTTACCCAGAAAGTAATGCAGTTGGCAAACGGCGCATCATCGCCGCTCACTGGGTCATTCTGTTGTTCGGAGTCAAACGCCTGGCGGCCATCACGGGCACGCTTCACCATCAGTGTGTAAAGCGGCTGGGCGGCTGGCCATGACACTATCGCGCCTGAATCCATCTCGGCTTTACGCTCTGCATAGAACTGCTTGGCGACTTCATCACCGTCATTGAGCAGGATCTCTTCCCACTTGTCCCACAGATCCATGCGGTGCGGCCATTCTATGATGGCTTTGAATTTGCGCGACTTCCACAGCGGGTTCTTGATAAGGCGCGCCAGCACCGAGTCGTAATGCAGAATAGTGCCAATGATGATGACGTCCATCGAGTCGTCAGCCGCACCCAGTGACAGCACGGTTTTCTTGATCCAGCTGTCCAGCTTGTCACGCTGTTCGGGGCTGCGCACGTTCTCGTCGTTTTCCAGATCATCACCGATTGCAAGATCCGGACGATGCGGGCCATGACGCAAGCCGCGCATACGCTTGCCAGAGCCGAACGCCTGAATCTTGGCATCATTAGCGGTGACGATAGTGCCAACCTGCCACACCCGGCCTTGCCCCGTTGCCTCCGGGTAATCCATCAGCAAGCGCGGGTTGAATGCCAGCTCGGCCTTAATGGCCTCCAGCATCGGCAGCGCCTGATCCAGCGCATCCATGATAATCACAGGGAAATGCTTGCGGCCGGTAATCACGCACCAGATCACGAATATCTGCGTGACGATGGTGGATTTAGCGTTACCGCGTGGGGCGGCAATGGCATCATGGTCACCCACGCCGTTATCCACAATCTCTTGTAAGCGCGGGTAAAGGAAATCATGCAGCACCGCATTCGCATACTTCACATAATGCGGGAAATAGGTACGGGCAAAGAATTCAAAGCTGGCATGCGCCTTATCACGACGCGCCTGGCGTGCGGCCATATCAGGCGTGAAGCCATCGACCTCGGCCTCAATCTGGCGGCGGTACTCTGTGGCTAGGCTGGCGATGCCATCGAGGAAGGCACGGCGGGTAGTGTTACCCATAGTTTTTAGCCACATCCTCGCCAAATGGCTCCAATATCTCCGCAAACGCATTGGCATGCTTCGGATAGTGCTTGCGCACAAACTCAGCCAGCGACTGCATCACCTCCATCGCCACAGCCAGCTTATTCAACTTGGGATTGCCCTTGGCCACGGCAGACATGGTCTTTTGATAAGCATCCGACAACCGGCTGATGATCTCGGCCTTTGCCATCGGCTTGATATCGGTGGCTGCCTTGACTTCAGTCATCGTACTCTGGAACAGCAGCACGAAGTCTTCCATCACCGCCTGAGTGACGGCCTCGGCGCCTTGGCCGGACAATCGCGCAGCAGCGCGCGCCCGATCCCAATCGTCGCCTTCAGCCAATGCATCGCGCTTCCAGCGCGAAACAGTGCCAAGTGAGGCGCAAACACGCTGGGCTATCACCTCCAGGGTTAACGCCTCGTAAACGAATGCCGCGCGTGCTGCGGTCTTTTTTTCTGGTTTATGTGCCACTGGTCATGCCATCCCGACAACGCGCTTGGCCTTTTCCACCAAAAGAGTCATTCCAATTGCAACCAAGCCGCCTGCCAGACCGCCATGCATGGCAGATTTCACCTCCACAGCACGCATGCGGCCATCCAGCACATCAAGTGTTTCGCCTTGCTCAACTTGGCGTGCAATCACCAGATCCAGCTTGCCCTTGATCTCACCCAGCAATAATGTGTGTTCGTCAGCCGCCATGTCTCTCTCCGTTTATTTTTCGAACCAGCTCAAGCCGCGTCTGGCATGTAATACATAACTGAACGCCCGGCACAGCCAGGCGACGCGCTTCAGGGATGGGCGTTTCGCACTCGACACACTCTATCGCCGATTCGGTTAGGGTATTCGGCAAAATTGCGGCGCGCTGGCGCCGCTCATACTCTTCCAGTTCAAGCGCCTGAGCGCGGTCAAACGCATCCATCAGCGCTCTCCTGCATGTAAATTATTTGCCATCGTTCTTACTCCAGTCCACCAGCGCTTGATGATTCTCGCGGCACTGGTAATACAGCTGTGCCGTTTCCACGTGGTTGGTCAGCAGATCCGCTATCTGCCCCGATTTTGGTGGTGGCAGCGGCGGGCAAGGTGTAGTCAGGTTGGCTGGCGGCTGGCGGGGTATCACCGGCATTGGCTGCATTCCAGAGGCGCAGCCCGTCAGCATCAAGGCCACAAGCATCATCATGATGAGTGATCGCATAATCATTGGCTTTCTGAGTGATGGTTCGATAAACGACGCGGATGCGCTCGTTGGCCACTTCATGCGTAGTAAGCACTTCATTATCCTGAGCGGCCACGGCAGCCTGCTGGGTAATCAAGCGCTGCAGGGCAGCAGCCTTATCAGCTTCGCAGGCATTGTGAGCAAGGCGTGAGCCAAGGCGATAGCCAGCGCCGAACAACAGTGCAGCAGCTACCGCCGAGGCGATTAATTTAAGGGTTTCCGGGTTCATTGGCAGCATCCTTGGTGTCGGGTTTGATGCCGTAACGCATCGACAGCAGCTTTGATGCGGCGGCGCTGCCTGTGACCACTGCGCCATAAGCGAATATCTTCATGTCGGTTAGGCCGCCAGCCCATGAGTCCTTGATGAAGGCAACGGTGAGCGTCGCATAGCCAATATTTGCCCACAGCTTGGTGTGAGAAAGCATCCCGGTACCGGCATCACGGAACAGATCTGAGAACTTCATGCCGCGCCTTCCAGCTTCTTGCCAGCATTAACCTCAGCCAGTGTCAGCCCGCCAGTCAGCTGAAAATGAGGCAATTCGCGGAACCGCTTCCAGCGTCCGGCCCATTCCAGACCTTGCGCCTCGCCGAGCGCGCCGACCTTTTGCCAGAGCAAGCCATCTGCGCCAGTCGTCCCCCATACCGGCTTACCAGCCCGTAGCGGAACCACATCGAATGCCATATGGAAATTATGAAAGGATTGCCCGCCGCGAGCATTGGTCACGATGCGACCAGGTACTGTGCGGCCCTGCGCGTAAAGCGCATTCTGTGCTTCAAAATCGCGGTAGGTGCAGGTAATGAGCAAGTCAATACCGGCCAGCTTGCACTCGTGAATGAGATTAAGCGCCTTGATTTTGACGGGCAGCTGTAAGTCGTCTAGTTTGCGTGATGTAATCATGGTGCCATTGTCGCGGCAGCATGATAATTGATTAAGGCGGAAGGGCTTCCGCAAAAGAGAATGGACGCATTTGCGTCCATTGAGGGTTAATAATCTACGCTGTGTTTAACGCTTAGTCAACTTGCATGCTTTCTTAGCAAGCGACATGTGCGCCACTCTTCTTTGTCTTTCACCTTTGATGCGGACAGCTCCTGCCACTGCATGTTTTCTGGTGCATCTTCCCCACCAGCGCACAGCGGAATGATGTGATCGACGACATAACCTGGACACGATCCGCGCGTTACGCCTGTCTCCGGGCAGGGATTTATGCGCTTAAATGCCCGGACTTCTGCTGCAGATCGCGCAGCGGCATCAGTGGCTAATAATGCAAGCAGGATAAGGGCTGAAATTCTATATCTCATTATTCAGTACAGGTCTGCGTGCTGGTCGTTTTCCTGGAATTGAATCGGCAATTTTTTTAGCTTCTTCAATAGCAATTAATGCACGCTCTGGCGATAAATTACGGCTACAAACCCCTTTAGCTGTTTGCCGTTTACCTTCAATATAAGCAGCTTCCATTTGCTTGCGCTGGGTAGCACTTTTTATTAGGTCAGAACTTACTTCATATCTTGTTGTGAGGTAACTAACTGAACGCCAAACGCACTCATTGTACTTATCGCCCTTGAAGCCTAATGTGCCACGACCATATAGATATCCGACATTACTAATAGAGTCTTCATCACCTTTTTTGGCATTTGCCATTTCCTTAGATAAGTCTGCATTCCATTCTGTTTTGGCTTTAATCAAAGCCTGTTGATACTCTTGAGTTTTTGGATCATCAAGCAATTCCATCTGCGGCACTTCAGCAAAAAACTCACCATTGTCATTAGCTGTCACTCCGCAGATATTGGCACACGGTTCTTTTCCAGTATTCCAGCCTGGATCAATACCACCACCCATTGTGTAGTAACAAGTATGTCCGAAAGCGCGCCAATCAATTAATCGCTGATCTTGAGGGTCTTGGCTAAATTTAACAACAAGCTCAACGGGGTTTCGCCAGCCATGCTGAATACTCCCTGTATTATCTGCGTACCCCCATGAAATCTTGGCATCCTTGATATCTCCAGCCAAGGTAGCAACATTAGGACACTGACCAAAAAAAGCTTTTACTGCTTGCGCAACAAGTGGCTTATCCTTTTCCAAAACACCTTCTGTACTGATATTAAGATTAACAGCAGATGATGCAATATCTGGCTGATTTTCTTGTTTAGAATATTTTGATATGTAAATCCCTGCTACCAAAGTTAAGCATGCAACAATAAATCCACCACCAAAAACAACAACACCACTCGATTTCCGCAGACCAAAAAAGATCATCCAGCCTATCCAGCTACCAAAAAACACCCCCAGCATTATTGTTCCCGAATCCATGACACTCTCCCCTTGATTAAAAACTTACTATCCTAAAATAACTTTTCCATCCCAGTTAAATCTATCGATCTAACTGCCGCCGGGATATTTAATATAACAATCTGGTCCGATGCCAATTCAGTAGCCTTCCCAATCGGAACGATCTCCGCTTTCTGGATCATCGATAGCACTTCTTCAGCATCCGGTCCATCTCCATGTAGCCACACAGGCCACACTGCATCTATCTTGTCTCCGTACCATGCAAATATCTTTCGCTGGTATTCATATCGTTTCCCTTCATGCTCGGTGAGCACTGAAATTCCCGCTTTAATATATAAGACCGTTCCATTTTTTGGCCCACCTACAAGCAATGATTTCATCATGGTTCCTTATTCAGAAAAGCTGTTCCTGCTGGCTATTTTCAGCCTCAGCGCCAAGGATATTACGTATCTGCCGCTCTGTCAGGCTGTATTTCAGCGCCAGTTCACGGTGGGTACTGCCACTGGCCTGATCTGCGCGGATGCAGCGATCACGGGCGGCTCGTGTAGCCTCGACCGCACGCGGGATATCGAAGTGCATCTCTCCTCCATAAGTATCTGCCAGCTTGGCTGCTTGCTCCAGGCCAATCAACTGCGCGAGCTTGTGCTCTGCATCCAGCTTTTTCGGTACATATAGCCGAACGCCTCCATAGGTTTCGACCAGCCTGAGTGTACCGGGCAGGCCGATCAGCTCGGCAATATCGCGCAGACTGGGCGGCAGGTCATCGGCAAGCAGTGCGGTATTCACTTAGTTATTCCTTTCCTGTCTCTGACTCCAGCGCAAACCACATCCCATTTAAACATCCCAGGTACTCCCTCTGGCTCCTGATCGGCAAATGGATTTGCATTTGAGAGTGATCCACTGCCATCCAAATAGAAACGAAGCCAATCGGTTATTTCTTTTTCCGTTGCTTGACCATTTGGTATCACCACACCGAAGGTAACGCGGACAATAATCACGTTATTTGTTGTGCTCATATCAGCTATTCCGTTTGCTATCAATGACCAGCGCTGCAATGATCTTGACCAGTTGGCGAGAGTCGCACCACTCAAACCGCTCTACGCTAAACATTCTCCGCGCCATGCCATCAGCGTAGGTGTCGGGTCGGTTGCCAGCATCGATCAACAATGCGCGAACCTTGGCAACCAGGTGCGCTTTGGATTTGGCTGGCGCTGGGCGGCTCTTGGTGGTTTTCTTCCACCCTTTGGCCTTGAGGTGATCCAGCACCTGCTTGCGCCCGGTCCAGTCCAGATCGGCAGCGCTCTTGACGCGCGCAACCGTCCATAGCATGGCACGGTAGGTTTCATCATCAAGACAGAGCTGCGTTTTGGCTACGTGGATCTGGGCAAGTTCGCGCTTGCGGATGTCAGGTGCGGTGTTATTCATGATTAGCCTTAGATACTTCGCACTCTTGGTCATATTTCTGAATGCCCCATGCCAGCGCGTAGCAACACCAAATAAAATAGTTCGTATATTCAGTAAATCTGTGCTCAAAAAAGTCACTAAACTGAAACTCTTTGCCGTCTATCTTGTGGCAAAAGTCATATGCTGCTTGGAATGCGGCGTGCTCCCCATCATCGGCGCGGTTTAAAACCTCATCGTCTACTGCAGCCCACAACTCGCGACGAGATTCTTTATCGATCCTCCGTTCGCGCATCCAGCTCAGCCGATATTCGCTGACAACAGCGCGAAATTTGTCTGGATCAAATCTCGTAACGCCGCCATGATCAATGGCAATTAGCTTCTCAGACCAGTATCCGAGATTGATCGACAGCGTTTTTCCATTGTTCATGTAGCCGCGCTCGCGGTCGGTACGGAAGAACTCGAACATATCATCAAGGCGCCTGAAAACGTAGGTTCCCATATCACCCGTGTAACAGAGGTTCCCTGGCCAAGTGATTAGATCAAAGTGCATGCAGAATGTATTGGGCCGTTTGAAACGAATATGCCGATTTACGCCATCGTCACGAATGATGATCATTTGGTGTTCGGTCACATCATTCAAAAAATCCTGTTCAGTAAAGTCCATGTCTAATCCTTTTGCTATTTCGTTAAACCTTCTCCAGCAGCCCGCTATGTTTAACGGGCTGGAAGCGAGGGTTTAGGCTACGGCGTCCTTCAAGGCCTTTACCGCTTTGAATGCTGGCACGCGCTTGGCCGGGATTTCGACTTCTGCGCCGGTGGCAGGGTTGCGGCCAGTGCGCGCGGCGCGGGTGGTGACGCTGATCTTGCAGATGTCTGGCAGCATAACTTCGCCACCGGTGGCCAGCGCAATGGTGCTGGCAGTTGCCAGTGACTCAAGGAATGCAGAAACATCAGCCTTGTTGACAGCGCGGTTGTGCTGCAGCTTCATCTCTTCGGTTATGCGGTCAATCAGTTCTTGCTCATGCTGTTACTCCTTTGGTTGGTGGGTGCTACGGTTAAACTTTTTCCATACTTGAAGTCAGGCGATTGTTTCCTGCTCAAACGGAGTGATTACAAAATCCTCTACGCCGGTCACAATATTCAAGCCAGCAACTCCACGTACTTCATCTGGATCATTGAGAATCGCTTCTTTATTTACCTCTTCCTTTGTGCGTACAAAACGAGCAAGCCCTAGTCTTTTCAGCATTTCGATAACAGAATCAGCGCCTCGTACAGATACTGATGGAGGTCTCTGGCGCCACTGAACTTCTCCTGTGATGAGATTGGCAGTTTTAACGCGGCCGCCATCTGTTAGTTCATCACGGTGTGCTTCACAATATCCTTGCACACCTTCTTGCAGCGTTTTAATTTGCTCGCCAAGCGCATCCAGGAGCGGCTGATATTTATGTGTAATGACAGCGATCTCATCGTTCATCTCAGCAGTAGTACGTATAGATTCGCGCTGGATATCGCCGATCTTTCTGATGTTTGCGGCAGCATCGTCTTTGCTTTGTGGAACATAGATTTGTGCTTTAGTCTTGAGCCTAGTTACTGGTTTTGCCATTTGTTTCTCCTTTGTTAATTCAGTTAAAAAAGTCTCTCTTGTCCTGCTGCCTCAAGCTCGGCTGCGGTTGGAGGCGGTGGCGGGCCATCCGGATCGAATCCACAGCATTCGATGGCTGCCTCTTCATCATGGTCATATTCGGTATGGCATATAGGGCAGATATAAACTTCCACTACGCTTGGGACACAACAAAATCTTGCTTCGTCTTCGTCATCGTGTAGCTCATGACATTCACCACACCTGAATTTAGGTTCAATTACTGTTTTCATGATTACGTCCTCAGATGCATCTGACCCAATAGGTCGTTTAGCGGGATATTGCGTAGCTTGGATTCAAGGTGCAGGCTATGCATGGCGCGTGAGCGCAGGAACTGGCAGGTTTGCTCCAGCTCTTCTGCTGTTTCTGCAATGTAGTAACCTGTATGCGGATGGCCACATATGGCGATCCCTTCTATCCGTGCGTCACTAATAGCACTGCGCACTTTACGGGCACAGCAATTTAATAATATCGATAGCGCTTCCACCGACACGCCATTGCCAGCGCCGACGTGCTTTGCCATGATGCTGATGAGCTGGTGTTTATGCATGCTGATTTCCTTTCATAATGGCTTTGGCATCAGCAATGGCTTTCGCTGCTGCCATCGGGTTGCGTTCTACTGGGGCTTCTGGCTTGAATGCCTGATGGGCAGCAGATGTGCCAACTGGCGTCTGTCCAGCACGTCGCTGCTCGGTTGATTTCTCGGCACGCGCATTGGCTTGCTGGTTTTGGTTTGCGAGTATTCCTAGCAAGTAGCCATGCGACTTTAACGGCAGGCTGAGGCTATCGCGTCGAGCAAGTATGTCCTCTAGCGCAATGACCCATGCTTCACGTGGCGCGGCGTATAGCGTGCCATTACGGGTGATTTTAGCGGCATGGATCATGGGCATCAGCTCGCCTAGCAATACGGCGACACGGCTCATGGACAGCCCTGTTTTCGCAGGGCGGAACAAGGCAAGGTACTTCATCATCAAAGGGCCGAGGCGCGTATCTATGCACAATGCAGCAGCCAGTGCTTCACGCGCTGCCTGATGCTCTATCATGGCGTCGAGGCTGCTTATTGCGCCACATGCTGGGCAGGTTAAGCGCATGCTGTGCCTCCTGCTGATTGGCTCACTGCTTTCGCGGCCTGTTGGGCGATGCGCGCGCGGCAGGTATCACAGCGCCACCTTTTGTTGAAGAGCTTGACCGTACTTGCGCACTTGAATTTGTTGCAGCTCATGCGGTATTTAAGTCCGTCATTTTTCATGCTGCGGCCTCGCTTTCTATCGTTTCACGCCAGATAACGCGGACTTGTTCAACCAATGCACTGAACTCGACGTTATATCCGCTGCGACGTGAGACGATGCCGCTGTGTGACATGAGCTTTGCGTAATGCAATTGATTACGCACAGGTGCGATTTCTATCGTCATCCGAGGGTCCTGGCTCACGCTGATCACTTGCAGCCCTATGCTGCGCAGGATGCGGATCACTTCATTCTGCAAACTGATTTGCTGGGTGTGTACCAGGTTAAATACTTTATTTGATATCATGATTCGCTCCTTTTGTTGGGCAGGTTATGCATGCACGCCAGTGCTTCATTGCGCGCGGGCTGCTGGTTGGAATAGCTGCGTTAGCATGGCTGTCACATTCGCTTTGTGGGATGTCACGGCCAAGGTATGGACAGCTGGTACGGGTGTATGTCTGGATGACAAGCTCAGCCATCTTGCTGGTGCCAGCGCCGTATTTACCGCTTAATAAAAGCGATACACTGGTGCGCGAAACACCCAGCGTGGCAGCAACTTGAGTACGATTGCTGGCAGCCACCGCCTTTTGTAATAGGTCAAGCCACATGGTTATCTCCCAGACCATACATGCGGCATTCATTTTGGTCATAAACCCCGCCAGCTTGGCGGCGCACAGGTGGCTTTAACCCTGTATCCCGCACCAGCAGCCAGCGCTTGCTGCCTGGTGAAGTCAGTGCAGAACCGGCGCTACGTCGCTTCATTTCCTGCAAATAACCCGCCCGCGCCAATGCGGTCACATATCGGTTAATATTGTTGACTGGGTCAATAGCAGCTTCGCTACCATCCAGCACAGTACGCGCCAGGTCATCCAGTCCGAATTTGCGTTTAATACGGATTGCCCGCCATACCTTTGCACGCAGCGTGTTTGCGACAAGCCGTGGCGTACCGCGTGCTTTGCAAGGACCGGATTTAATAACCTCACCACCTGCATGAAATTGCGCGCCTTTATCTGTAACCCGATAAACGCCGTTACTGGCCACGGCTATTTCACGCTTTGCCAGACTAGCCAGTGCTTTTTGTGTTGCCTGGCGACTACGCTTAACCAGACGACTTGCATCAGCTGGCGAGATGCCGTCACTCCGCGCTACTAAAACCGTTAAAAGTGTTTGCATCAAACCCATGTTTAACGCCCCCCGCCCAGCTTGACCAGTTTCGGACGGCGCGCCTGCCAATCGTGCGTAAGGGCTTGGCCTGCGACATCTTCGAGTGTCACGATGGCCTTGCCTGCTCGCACCCCCGCTGATTCGACGATGGCGATAGCATTGAGAATTTCACGCACGCGGCCGCTAGTGCTGCGCTGTATTTCAGCGACCAGGGCGGCATCTACCTTAACTTCACAGAGTTCATCGCAAAGCTTGCGGGTGTCTTCTAAGCCTGATGCGGCGAATTCAACCGCCCGTGCGATACGGCTGCTGATCTGTGGGTGGCGGGCGATCTTGCCCTGTATTTTTTCCATACCAGCCAGTATTACCAAGGTTTCAGTACGGTCAGCAAAGTCGCGTATCTTCTCAAGCACAGCAGCATTGTTATGCAGGCAGTGGTCAGCCTCATCAATGACGATAGGGATTTGTTCACTGGCAATACGTGCTAAAAGACGAGCAAATAGCTGCTCCGATGTGCCACCCGCATCAGTACGCAAGAATTTCGCCAGCTCAATCAGAAAGTACTTAGGTGTCCAGTCAACATTTGCACGCAGGTAGATTGCGTCTTCCTGTGTTGCCCAGTGGTCGAGTGTTTCCGACTTACCGTAACCCGCGTTACCAAACACCAGCATCATGCTGGCTTCAGCTGCGCCACGGGCTTCTACGGCTTGTATCCCGTCAATGAAACTAAGAAAGTTGCTGGTTTTTACGAAATGCTTTTTCATGTGTTAAACTCCAATTTGCTGCTGTTATAAAAACGGGTTTGTTCCCCGTTTGCCTCAAAGCCGTCTGGATTGCAGTTCAGACGGCAACTCTAAAATCTGTTTTATTCAGTTCTCCCCATAAGTTGTATTCATCAAGTGCGTTGTTTATCGTGCGCGAACCTTCGGAAGCACGTTTATTGAAGTAGCTTCTAAATCCATCCGTCCAGTCTTCTGGGTGCTCTGCAAGCCATGTCAGCAGGGTGTAATCTCCCATCGTAGATAGGTTTGGACGGGTAGCTGACTCAGTGATTTGCATTGTTTCTGCAAGAACTACTGGCATGCTAGGCAAGGTATTGGCTTCGATAAAAGGCAATGCGTCATAAGTCTGGCTAAGCTCTGCCTCAGCCTCTTCAATATGTGCGGCCGCGCGTTTAATTCTGGCTTTAGCACGTGTTTCGTTGGCTTTGTCCTGGAATGACTGTGGGAAGTAGCTGCGTTTGTTTGCCTCAAAGCCTGCTACGCAGATTAACCGCCCTTGAAGATCACGTACCCAGACTTGGTGCGGGTCAAGAATGTCATACCCAACCCGTACAGTGTCACCATGATGATCTGCCAATGCGGCATCAAAATAGGTATTCCCAAACAATCTGACCTCACCGCGAAGTGCTTTTGCCAGCTTGTACGGCCTGAATAGATCTAGCTGTTCATGCGCTTCAACTTCCGTTGGCTTCCAACCCTCGCTAACTGCTAATTCCCATGCTTCATTGGGTGTTTGGTGACGTAATTTTCCAGCGGCATCCCTGATTTTTGGCAAGCCGCGATGCTCACGGTTATTGGCTTTTTCAATCTCTTCACTAATGAAGTTCACAAAGGCATTCCAGGGCATCAGTAATTTTGATACGCCTGCAGTTTTGATGTCAGCACGGGTTATTTTGAATGCTTTTTGCTTGGCTTCTCTGTCCATGTCTGCCCCCATATAAGTGGGCAGTGATTTGGCTGCGCGTACCAAAAATGATTTATGCGAGCGCTCTTCAATACCGCGCGCCTGTGAGTTGTATGGCAAGCTATGTGTGATTTCAATACCCAGCCGCGCCATAAAGCCCGTTGATTCATTGCTCATCGCGTCATTTTTGAAACCAGAGCCGTTATCAACGTAGAAAATCGCAGGGATGCCATGCTGAATACACGCATGACGCAGCGCATCGAGCACAGACCAGGTTGATTCTGCCAAGTCCACGCTCCAACCAACTACACGACGTGTTGCAATATCCAGCACTGTCGTTATTTCAGGACGGAACGGCCTGCCATGCGCAGGATGCGCAACTTCAGCATCAAATGTGTGGCCGTCGGCGGTATATACGTCTGCTGGCCACATTTCACCAGTATCACGTCGAACGAATGGCTTGATGTTCTTGATTTCTCTCTTGCCCATGCGACCTTGCTGAACATCCACCTTGCTCATTTTTTGGATGAAGCGATTTGCAGCCCAATAGGATGGTGGCGTTATATGGCTGGGCAATACAGAGGGCAGTTGCTCCATAACCCATTTAAGCGCTGGCTTTTGTGGCCGCTGATACAATTCAAGCAGTGCTGGTGCCCAAGCTGGCACTTTTAAATTTTCGCGTTGCAGTGGTGCCAGCGCTGTAAATCCTTGTTCAGCCTCTTTCATCCAGCGGTAAAGTGATCGTCTGGACAGCGTGCGCTTACCATCTACACCCGATTTCGCATTGGCGACCGATACCATCGCTTGCAGATGGGCTGGCAACTCGCCATTCGCTGCCAATGCGATCACTGCTTGAATGGCTTTTTCTGTGCCTGCAAGAACTGCAAGGCGGCGCACTTCACCAATCAACGCGGCACGGGCTTCGGCACTGCTACGCTGCCAGTCTTTAAGCTCATGCGACCGTATCGCAACAGGCAATACAGCAGAAGAAAAAAGCCCAGCAGCAGTCACTTCACTACTGGGCAAAGCCAGCGCGGGGGTAACCGCACTGACGGGGGAGGACTTGATATGCTGGCTAATAATGGATGAAAGCAATGCCTTTGGCGGCTGATACTCAGTACGCATACCACCTTTTCCGCCCTTGCCTGGAACTTGGCGTGATGCCCAGCCTTCAGACTTTACTCGATCACGTAATCTTTTTTCTGTTGTTGGTAGCCCTGGCAGCTTCATTGCAGCAAGTTCGGCGCAGGAGTAGTGCGTTTTCATGCTGCACCCCAGTTACATTGGCGAGGGTTCATCCCCGTGCTAAAGTCTTGTTTCCACACAAAACCATTTAGCACAAGGGAACCCTCATGACTGAAAATCAACTTAAAGTAATCGTTGGCCTGATGGCTGGCATGCAAACAGCTACCGTTCATCTTGCAAATGTGCTTTGTCTTCAAACAGGAATTAGCCATGAAGACCTCGCCACATCTTTTGAAAAAACGAGCGAAAGTATCCCGCAAGATGTTGCCAACCGCGAATTGATCCAGCTATCTTTACGGCAGGTAGCCTCTGGAATTCGCAATTCTGCTGCAGGTGATGACTGGCAGATGCTTCTGTCGAAGCTGCTGCATTGAATGCATCAAACATTTCTTGCTGCCACTGATTTAACGGGTCGGTGTTGATAATAGATGGCTTGATCATTCTATTTCTCCCATCACGCGCTTGAGTTCTTTGATCTTTTTGGATGCATCTTCTTTAAGTCGTTCCAGTTTGCCGATTTCAGCATCTAAGGATTCTTTACCGATCAGTACTCGTGCACCGAGCTTGGCAGCATAAAGATTAAGCATCGCTACGCCACCTGTCGCCAAATCAAATGCAATCGCAATATCAATGGGAGGAATATGTGTCTCACGTGATTCAGCTGTGTAGGCATCCAGCATATGCTTGCTGATTTCACGGCCAGTCAGTCGGCTGATTTGTGTAGCCACTTCGTAGCGGTCATGTCTTATCAGAGCATCGCTCATGCAGTGTGCGATCTCAACTCGGCAAGCCAAGCTGCCAGGTACATTGCCGACGGGCGTTGGCACCATAAATAAATCACCTGTGACGGTATCTTTAACGCGACGCATCTGTCGCTCCTTTGTTTACCTGTTTGACATTGCCTATTTCACCGACAGTGCTATTATTCGGCTTAGTCGTTTTACGTTTGTAACGCCCCAACCCACGTTCGCCACGCCCGCTTTTAGGTGTGCCATCTGGGTGGTAGCGTGTGGGCCATACATCCTGGACAGGCAAGCCCAGGTGTTCAGCAATCAGTCTCTCGTATTTGGGTGCGGGAATATGCAGCGCGTTACCTAAGGTGCCGCGATGGTATCCAAGCTCAATAGAGAGCTGCTGTAATGTGGTTCCTGTGCGTCGCACGGCGTATAACACGTCGTGTCTCGTCCAGTCCTTAGGGTCTGGTTTTTTTGGCATGTTTAACGCTGGCTTCTTTTTTGACATGACTGAACTGTACTACCGTACTTTTAACAAGTCAAGCGCCCGTACTATATTTTTAGGTTAATTTTATAAATTATATTTATTTCAATATGTTAAATACGCCCCTACCTAATTTTTGCGCCCTAACTTTGCGCCCGTACTATACATAATGAGTACGGTCGTCAATATCTGGTTTTCAGCATCACAATTAGCAACGCTTGGTAGTGCTAAGGTGATACCAGGGATGCCGCGTACAGAGAAAGCCGCTCGAGCCTTTGCTAAAAAGTCAGAATGGCCTCATCGAATTGTCGAAGGGAGTGGTGGGAAAGGCGGTATGCGCACGGAATATCAGCCCCCAGCTAATGTGCTAGGGCTTATCCATGATTTTCTTAAACTAAATCCTAATATTTTTAACAAAACACTACTTCTGTTAGAAAGAAGCATGGAAGCAGGGCTATCAGATATTCAAAAAAATGCAATTCAGCAACATACAAAAAATGCAATTCATGAAAACACAATTAATATGCAGGAACTCCACGTTAGCACAGCACCGTATCCGACTGGCATCGGGTCAGAGCCATTAGTGACAGGAGATGGGAAGCAACGCGCTGTTAAAGCCCAAGAAGAGCGTGTTAATAGCGCTCTGGAATCACCTGAACATGCCACGATGGAAATTGATTACTATCCTCTGGTAAAGGGCAGTGCTGGATCTGGTCAGTTCGTTGATCATGAAGATGAGAGAGTAGTCTTTAAGGTCAATATGGATGCACGATTGGTACGCGAGAGGGTCGGCAGCAATCTCAGATCAATAAAACTGGCAAACGTATCTGGAGACTCCATGCATCCAACCTTATCGCACGGTGACCAAGTTGTGATTGATACTTCTGTGAAAATCTTTATTGATGATGCTATCTATGCATTTATTCAGGATGGTTTTATGCGGTTTAAACGCATTAACAAACGGCTTGATGGCAGGATAATAGTGAAGAGTGATAATCCAAGTGTCGGCGGAGAGCCTGAAATATATACATCAGCTGAAGCTGAAACTTTTCATATTGTCGGTATTGTAGTCCCGTTTAAATTCGGACGTTTCAAAGTGTAATTATTAATCGACTATTTTAGTGCCAAAAAAAACGCAAATTAAACCGTTTTTTGTTTATTTTTGCGCATTTTTTGCGATTTGTGTTTTTTTCATTGTTTTCCGTGTAATTCAATAACCGCGTGGCTTTGCGCGTTTTCTTTGTTCATCTTATTAGTGCCAAATCAATCACTCCCCCACAGTGCTCAGCCACTTCTCTCCCCAAATCCGTCAAATATCCGCCATCCACCTGCGTAACCAGGCCTTTATCAAATAAACGCACGGTGGCCGCGATCACTGCCGGATCGGCGGTCTTGTGTACTTTGACTCCTTGTTGCGTAGTCCCCAAATCATAACGTACCAAAGCATTCATTTCATCGACCAGATCCTGAGTGTAAAACATGGCAACTCCTTAGTATGGCGAATTGAAAGTATCCCTGAGATATCGCATTTTTACAGTACTCCAGCAATTTTCGTGCGTCAACAAATGGATGGCATGAGTGTTCAGATGCGTTTAAATCCATTACACTCAACCCATAAATTATAAATGCCGGGGGATGCATATGCTTGGGAATGCCAAACAAGCGAAAAAAGGCTTCCACTCTCATTATGTAGTGGGTGCGGGGTTTGCAGCCGTCCTGTTGTTACTCGCGACTGCTGGCGCTTTTACTATCGATCAATTGCAGGTTAATCGCCATGTTACTGCTCGCCTGATTACCGAAGCGACGGAAAAATCCAGACTGGTAAACGAATTACGCCATATAGCACGCGAACGGGCCATGCTGTTGTTCACCATGACCAGAACAGCAGATGCCTTCCAACTGGATGAACAGCGCCAGCAATTTGATACCGGACTCACAAATTTCATTCACGCACGAATCGAATATGAAAAACTGCCCGCCAGCGCCGAAGAAAAACAGCTGTTCCAACGTGCACTTTTCTATATACGCACAGCATCAGGCGAAGCGCAAAATGCGGTATTGCAAAAAATCGAGCAAGGGCATATCAAACAGGCTTCTTCCATATTGTTTGAGCAAGCCATCCCGGCTCAGAACAAGGTGATGCAAACCTATACGGAACTGATGCAGCTGCAGGACAAGGAAACCCAGACCGCGATTCTTGAGATCAACGCCAGAAGCGGGCGCGCCCAGGAATTGATTACACTGATCGGCCTGTTAACGGTTGCCACCAGTTTCATGGTGGCGCTGCTGGTAGTGCGGCGCACCCGAACGATGGAAAACAGCTTGCAGGCCGAAAAAGATCTGGCCGAAGTGACCTTGTTCTCGATCGCCGACGGCATCATCACCACCGATGCGCAGTGCAGGGTAGCCTATATCAATCCCGTTGCGGCCCGCATGCTGAACATGAAGCCCGAAGAATCCGAAGGCAAACACCTGGCCGATATACTGCGGCTGATCGAGACCGGCAGCCAGATGCCTATCGATGTACGCGCTGCCACCCATGCCGGCGATTGCGCCAGACTGACAAGCGATCAGCTGACCCTGCTCGGACGTAATGGCGATACCTATTCTATCCGCATGACTGCCTCGCCCATCATGAGTCCGGCCAAGGAGACAATGGGAGCAGTACTGGCATTTCAGGACATGACCGAATCGCATACCCTGCAGCAACGGCTGGCCTGGCAAGCAACGCACGACCCCTTGACCAGGCTGGCGAATCGTTACGGGTTTGAAACGGATCTGGAGCTGCTGATCGAATCCGCTACCCGGCGTAATGCCGAACATGTGCTGATGGTGATGGATCTGGATCAGTTCAAGGTAGTGAATGATACCTGCGGCCATATCGCGGGCGATCAGCTGCTGGTGCAGATGGCATTGCTGATCGGGCAAAAAGTGCGCAAGGGCGACATTATCGCTCGGCTGGGCGGCGACGAATTCGGCATATTGCTTGCCAATTGCGACCTCAATGCGGGCGAGCGCGTGGCAGAAGCGATTCGCGCCGCAATCGCCGACTTCCGTTTTATCTGGGACGACAAAGTGTTTACCGTAGGCACCAGTATCGGCGTCGTGCCGATAACATGTCATACCGGTACAGCATCACTTGCGGTCAGTGCAGCGGATACAGCTTGTCATATGGCAAAAGAGCAAGGCCGCAACCGGGTGCATGTCTTGCGCGGAGATGCCGAAATCGCCAAGAAACATTCCGAAATGCTATGGGTAACGCGCATACGCCAAGCCATTGAGGAGGATCGCCTGAAACTTTATTGTCAGCAGATTGTACCGCTTGCTCCGCACAAGGACGAAGTACATTACGAAATCCTGCTGCGCATGGTGGATGAGGATGGAAATATTGTAATGCCAGGTGTATTTATTCCACCCGCCGAACGCTACAACGTGATGCCGGCAATCGATAAACGGGTTATCAGCAACCTGTTCAAGCTTATTCAGCAATCCGATCTGCGTGGTCAGCGTGCCTTCTATGCCATCAACCTTTCCGGTCAGTCGCTCATGGATGAAAGCCTGCTGGATTTTGTGCTGGGAGAAATACATGCCAGAAATATCAATCCGGCCTGCCTGTGTTTTGAGGTGACCGAAACCATCGCCATTTCACAAATGGCGATGGCGCAGCGTTTTATCAACGCGCTCCGGGCACAGGGTTGTAAATTCGCCCTGGATGATTTTGGCAGCGGCATGTCGTCCTACAGTTATCTGAAAAGCCTGCATGTGGATTACCTCAAGATCGATGGCTCGCTGGTACTTGACATCGCCCATGATCCGGTGGATTACACCATGGTGGAATCCATTCATCGCATCGGCCATGCCATGGGCATTAAAACCATAGCCGAATTTGTGGAAAATGAAGCCACGCTCGCCTGCTTGCGCAGTATCGGCGTCGATTATGCACAGGGTTACCTGCTGCACAGGCCGGTACCGATGGACGAGATATTCAAAAGCTGACCGCACCCAGGAGAATGCCTCGGGACAGACCGGCACCCGGACTGTCCCGCTCACCTGCGGATATAAAAAACCCCTCCCTCAAAGCAGTTGGTACGCCTTGTCATTTAAGGTATGCTTAACTGTTTTTAACCACACCAATTCACTAGGCACATCATGGGTTTGTTTGATTTTTTAGGTTTTAACAAGTTACCCGCAGACGTGGTCAATAGCAGCTTGCTGATAACTGATGCCGCCACCCTGGCCCGGGCGGATGCTTTCATTGCAGCATTACAGGCCAAATTTCACAATATCGCCATTGCCCTGGTCGACACACCGGTCACTGCACCTGCCTTACCCCACACGATACTGCCGGAAGATTCGGCTGCCGCCATTGCGCGCCTTCATAAAATACAGCCGCAACGCGTGATTGCACTCGGCCTGGCTGGTCGTTATGCGCCGCTGCTCAGTGCGCTGGCATGTCCCCGCTTCTGGATTAACGCCCGCGACAGCGGCGCAACCGAAGCAGGCTGCCAGGCAGTCACCGCCACGCAGGCGGGCGTGCTGAGTAACGCCGAAGTCACCGGCGACCCGCTGGCAGGACTGGAAAGCCTGCCAACCGTAACCGTGGATACGGGCCTATGCCAGCGCTTCAAGGAACAGCATGAGAGCGGTCGCTGGCTAGGGTATTTCGCAGCAACGGGCGAAAACGAGGAAGACCTCGCGTACGCATTGTTCAGCCGGGCAATACGGCACAAAATGGGGCTGATGCTGCTCGCGCCACGCGACCCCGAACGCTGCGAGCCGGTCTATCGCGAATCCATCAAGTATCGCTTGCAAACCATACGCCATCAGCGTTTGTCGACTTCGTTCGTGCCGATCAAAACGCGCGTCTATTATATTGAACAACCGCACCCGCTAGCGGCGTTTTACGCTTGTGTGGATTTTGTGGTGACAGGCGCCACCTTGCATGCGGATGCCAAAAATGCACCGGATATCCTGTCGCCGATATTGCACGGCAAGCCGGTGCTGGTCGGCCCGGCGCACAGAGAATTGCCGTTGATCGCAGCGGCAATCGAAGCCGGTGCAGTATTGGCAGGCAGCGATAACGAGCAATTGTTCGCGCATATCAAGACGCTGATTGACGACCCTGCCCATGGTGCGAAAATCGCCAGCCAGGCGCGAGACTGGCTCGATACGCAAGCAGGAGCAATGGGACGGGTACTGACGCTAATTAAATAACCGGTAAGGCTTGTCCACGAAAGACACGAAAAAAGATGAATGGGTGTGCTGGTTATAAAACATTATTCACGCTAAGGTCACGCGATAAAAACACCGATCCGTCTGCAATTGAAAGCCGCCCATAAAGAATTGTGAAGTCTTTTTGTGCATTTCGTGTCTTTCTAGGACCATACACAATCCCGGTAAAATAACCTATGCAAGTTACGCCATTGTCCGAATTTGATTTCCATCCGCGACTGGCAAATAATCACGGCGTGAGCCTGGTTTTATTCAGCGCGCCGGGGTGCGGCAGTTGCCGCGTCTGGCTGCGCTTACTGGAAGCATTCAGCAGCCCGCTATTGCAGCACTGCCATGTAGTCGATGTACAGACGGCCACGGCAGTGGCACGGGAATACGACGTTTTCCATTTGCCGAGCCTGTTCCTGTTCGTCAACGGCAAGTTTCACGCCCCGCTGCACGCTGAAGCAACGCCGGCCTTGCTTGCCGATGCGATTCGCGAGGCGCTTGCACAGCCTGCGCATGAGGAACCATGAAGATAAAAATCGATAACCAAGGCGTGGCCGCTCCGGCGAGATTTATCGCATCACCGCACTGCGATTGGCGCGCACACGCTGACGATGTCAGGCTGATTGTGATCCACAATATTTCGTTACCGCCGGGCGAATTCGGCGGCAACGGCATCATCGAACTTTTTAGCGGAAGGCTAAACCCGCAGACACATCCTTATTATGCCCAGATCCACCAGCTACGCGTTTCGGCACATTTTCTCATTCGCCGCGATGGCGAGCTGATCCAGTTCGTGCCCTGCACCAAACGCGCCTGGCATGCCGGCGTATCCAACTGGCAGGGCTGGGAGCGCTGCAACGACTTTTCGGTCGGCATCGAACTGGAGGGGGATGACAACACCCCTTTCACCGACGCCCAATACCGGCAATTACAGCAGCTTACCGGCGCACTCCAAGCCGTTTATCCGATCACCGACGTTACCGGACACAGCGATATTGCACCGGGGCGCAAAACTGATCCAGGACCGTATTTTGACTGGAGACGCTGCGAATTCTAGACTAATCAAACGGACGGCAGCCATACTCGATTCGTTAGCAACGCCGCCATAGAAACGTGAACTCACCCAGGGGACAGAATGAAAATTTCGACAACTCGTATTAGTCTGCTTGGCTGGCTGCTTGTTCTTGCAGGGATTTATGGGCTGGTTATTTATTACGTCTCAACTTACCGCTCCGATTTCGCCGTATTCTATGCCTCCCTGCAATTCCTGCTGGAAGGCAGGGACATCTATACTCCTGTACCTTTCAATGCCTTCAATCTGATCAATACGCATCACACCGGCAGACTGACGCTGCACCCCAACCTCAACCCGCCGTTCTTTACATTGCTGTTGTCACCTCTCGGCTGGCTGCCCTATCAAGCCGCATTCACGATATGGTCGCTGCTGTCGCTGGGTTTCGGCGTTATTGGTGCCCTTCTGCTCCAGCGAGCTGACAACAGACAGGATACCGATTACACGTTGATCGTGCTCATCCTGCTATTCGCCTACTTTCCCACGCTTACCAATATCCTGATCGGGCAAGCGGCATTGCTGATATTCATGCTGGTGGCAGGCGGCTGGCTAGCCGAGCGGCGAGGACAGGAGCGCTTAAGCGGAATACTGCTGGGGCTGGCTTTCGCCATTAAACTGTTTATGGGCTTGTTCCTGATCTATTTTTTATTGCAACGCCGCTGGCGGCCAGCAATATGGTTCATGGCGACGGCGGCAGCAAGCGGGTTGCTGGGTCTGGCGGCACTCGGGCTGGATTCCTATCAGAATTACATACAGGCACTCGGTAGCGTCACCTGGCAGTCATCCAACTGGAATGCGTCCGCTTATGGATTTTTCGGCCGCATATTCGGCGGTTCAGAGAACATACCCCTGATAGACGCGCCTCTTCTTGGCAAGACCCTGTACTACCTGCTGGCGGCAACGCTGGTTATATTGCTAGCCTGGCTGTTGCGGCGCACTCAGCAACTCGCGCCCGACGTGCGTGCCGACCTCGGTTTTTCATTTACGCTCGTCGCCGCCCTACTTATCTCTCCGTTGGGCTGGATGTATTATTTTCCCTTATTATTGCTTCCGTTTTTCGTACTGTTCCGCCTGGCACATACTTACCAGTTGACATGGAAATTCAACTTCCCCCTTTTACTGACGTTATTGGCGAGCAGCTTCTCGCAATTACTCACCCCTGCAGCAGAAAATAGCCAGACCGCATTCACCCTGTCTGCCTACTATTTCTACGCACTGCTCGGACTGGGCTGTCTGCTTATTGCTGCCAATAAGATATTGCAAGGAAAACATGCAGCCGGTACCGACACCATGACACTGGAACGCGCACATCTGCTATCCGCTTTTCTGATACTGGTTTTGTATTACGCGATAATCGGCGCGTTCTTTGCCATCACGCACAAGGCCGGCACTTGATGCGCTCCTTATCCGTTTGCCCCATTCTCCCACTCTCACAAATTTGCCTTGGGAATGACGGGTTCTTATCGCAAAAATCACGATAGAATATATTCCCCTTGAATAATATTGCAAATTGACAATTATCAATTGCAAACTCCGAAATCTAGCCTATATTGAAACCAACGATACTTTCTCCCGAAAGTATCGTAAGTTGGCCGGGCGTGTTTTTTAATTAAATAAGGAGAGGTGTCATGCAAAATCTAATTCACGGGATGCAGCGTTTCTGGAAAGACGAAGAAGGCGTAACGGCTATTGAATACGGCCTTATTGCAGCGCTGATCGCAGTGGTCATCATTGCTGCTGTCACAGCAGTTGGCACTAACTTAAGTAATGTATTCAATTTTGTCGCCTCGAAACTAACGACGTAATTAATGCATTCGGTATTGGATGACGGTGGGGTTAACGGCGCTCGAATACGTTAACCCTATGCGTAATCAGTGTTGCGATTACCTGCACAAGACTGGATATGTCTTGCGCAACGGTCGAAAAAACAACATAAGCGATCATTGAAGAATAAAGCGCCAGAAAAACATGCGAAGGATTAATTATGCATCGCATCCAATCTGATTTACGGATTCTGCTACAGGACGAGTCAGGTGTGACGGCAATCGAATATGCGCTTGTAGCGTCGCTGATTGCAGTAGTTATTCTTGGGGCGATAGCCGCATTGGGCAATACGCTTCAGGCACTGTGGGACAGGGTTGCCGGCTGCGTCACAAACCCGTCAAGCTGCGCCTGAATGAAAGATAAAAGAAAAAACGAATGGATGAGCTAAATATAGGAATGCTGATCAGCTTGTTAACGTTAGCCACATGGCATGACGTGCGCAGTCATCGCATTCCGAATGCACTCATTCTGACCGGCTGGATAATCGGCGTATCCCTGAGCGCATGGCTGAATGGAATGGCAGGTGTCGTCAGCGCACTGGAAGGCAGCATTATAGGATTGGTGGTGCTGCTGCCCTTTTATCTGATGCGGACGCTTGGCGCTGGCGATGTAAAACTGATGGCGGTCGTTGGCGTATTTCTGGGCCCGACTGACGTGTTAATGGCGATATTAAGCACGTTTCTCGCCGGCGGCGTAATGGCGCTGGCTTTTGCAATACGCATGGGAATGGTGACTCGCCTGTTACAGAACGTAAAACTGATGTTACTTGGTGCCGTTGTGAAAGTAAGCGCAGGCCAGACACCCAACATGAATGATTTGCCGGTGTCGGTAGGCAAGTTACCATACGCAGTCGCCATTACCGCAGGTACTTTGGGTTATCTCATTTGGCGACATACTGAATAAGGAATAAGGCGGGCACGGAAAAACACTTTTGCATCAAGCTGCAGAATCTGCAGCAAATGAAGTTTGCTGATAACAACAACTGAAGAGCGGACGGACATGATGGTAAGCAAATCAAAAGATGACGCACTGGAAATCGAACGGCGTAAAGCACAGTTGCCACGCCAGCCATACACCGTTGAAGAGACGGGACTCGGTTTCCTGTTTCTGGTAGAACTGCTCGCCAAAATCCTGTTCCTGCGCGGTCAGTTACGGCTAATGGATCTGGCCCAGCATTCCAAGCTATCTATCGGCGTACTCGAACCCTTGCTCGCATTCATGCGCACCGAACGCTTGTGCGAAGTCACTCGCAGCAGTGAAACCGAAACCGCGACCATCTACAACCTGACCGAATTGGGACGCCTGCGTGCGCAGGACTTCCTGCAAAAAAACCAGTATGCCGGTGCAGCTCCCGTCAGCCTGAATGCCTACATCGACCAGGTACATCAGCAATCGATTGCAACGATGCGAGTGACCCGCGAGAAACTGGCGCAGGCATTCAGCGGTCTGGTCATGAAGCAAGGCATCCTTAAACAATTCGGCGCAGCCATGAATTCGGGGCGCGCAATTTTCATATACGGCCCGGCGGGCAGCGGCAAAACATTCATAGCAGAACATCTGGTGGGTTTGCTGTCGGATGAGGTAGCCATTCCCCACGCCATCGTGGTCGACAATGAAGTCATCCAGGTATTCGACCCTCTCACCCATACACCGGCATTGCCGCTAAACGAAGGCATTGTACTTGAACTGGATCGCAGAAAGTCGTGCGATAACCGCTGGGTCTTGTGCCATCGCCCCGTCATCAAGACCGGAGGTGAGCTTTCCTTATCCATGCTGGATCTGGACTTTGACGAAAGCGCCCGATTCTACCAGGCTCCCCCACAAGTCAAGGCGAACAACGGCCTGCTGATCATTGACGATCTGGGGCGGCAATTGACGCCGGCAATCGACATCATGAATCGCTGGATCGTCCCGCTTGACCGGCATGTAGACTATCTGGCCTTGCATACCGGCAAAAAATTCATTCTCCCATTCGATGTGATCGTGGTGTTTTCCACCAACATGCCGCCCAGCAAGCTGGCTGACGATGCGTTTCTGCGCCGGCTCGGCTACAAGATATACGTTGGCCCGTTGGATGAAGGCGAATATCGCGCAATTGCACGCCAGGTGTGTGACGAACTGCAAATCCCCTATGACGAAGCGGGCATTAGCTACCTGTTGCGCGAGCTTCACTACAAAACAGGAAAACCTCTATTCGCGTGCATCCCGAGGGACATTCTCGAACAGGTGAGAGATATCGCGCGTTATGAAGGCATAGAACCGAGATTATCCGAAGAATTACTCGATTGGGCGTGGAATAACTATTTCACACACGATTAACAGTTGCTTGAAAATGCATAAATGAAGGGGAATGTGTGATGAAGAATCCAAGAGCATTAATAATGATCGTGGTTTCGGTCGCTGTCGGATTAGGCGCGGTGGTACTGGCATCACGCTGGATGACAGAACAGGCCAGTGTAGCCACCACCAAGATCGTAGTGGCTGCCAATGATATCGATTTGGGCACGCCACTCACTCCCCAGATGCTCAAATTGCTGGACTGGCCCAACGGCAGCGTCCCGCAAGGCGCCATACAGGATCCTAAAGCCCTGGATTCCCGTGTGGTAAAAGTCAGCCTGCAACGCGGCGAACCCATACTGGAATCCAAGCTTGCCCCGCTGGGCACGAAAGGCGGCTTGTCTGCCGTCATCAGTGAAGGCAAGCGCGCCATGACAGTTCGCGTCAATGATGTCATTGGCGTAGCGGGATTTGCGCTCCCCGGCAATTACGTTGACATCATGGTAAATACCGAAGATGACAACATCAAGGGCGAAGGCAAAAACAAGATCATTTCCAAGATCGTGCTGGAACACATGCTGGTGCTGGCGGTAGCGCAAGAAGCCAGTCGTGATGAAACCAAGCCCAAAGTGGTCAATGCAGTCACCCTCGAAGTCACACCCGAAGAAGCCGAAAAACTCGATTTGGCCCGCAGTGTCGGCACCCTGTCGCTGGTCCTGCGCAATCAGATGGATAGCAGCGAGGTAACGACGGAGGGCGCCAACAAGACCAACATGCTGCAACGCCAAAATGAGCCAGAAGCAGAAGCAGCACCCGCTCCGGCACCGAAACCGGTAGTTGTCGAGAAAAAAGTGGTGAAAAAAGTAATTGTTTATCGTGCGCCAGTCCACAAAGCCCCAAAGGAAAAAGTTGAGGTCATTAAAGGCACCCAGGAATCAGCTCATGAATTTTAGTCGCTACGGATTTCTGCTCGTACTGGCCGGCACTCGGGACAGCACACAGATTGACAACCAATGAATCATCACGACATGAAGGGGATTTCAATCATGAATCAACAAGAAATTCAGAATAGTCAGCTTTCCCAGTCAAACCGGCATGCGCTGATACTGAGCACTGCCATTTTGCTCTCCTTGTCGCTATCGACCCAGACAGCCATGGCTGCGACGAAGAAAACGACAAAATCCGCACCGACTGCAAAGCAGTCCGGTCCCAGTAAAATACCGCCCGTGAGCAGCACCATCGAACTGGCGCCTCAGATCAATGCGACAATAGGCAAATCCACATTGCTACGACTTCCCACGCCTGCATCCAGGATTTCCGTAGGGAATCCTGCTGTAGCCGATGTGATTCTGCTCAGTTCGACTGAAATCTATCTGCTAGGAAAATCAGTTGGCTCGACCAACATCATCGTGTGGAATAAAAACGGGCAGACTACAGTAGTGGATGTCTCCGTCGGTATGGATGCCGGTGGACTACAGGGCAAACTCCAGCAATTACTGCCCGGAGAGAAAAACATCAAGGTCAACGCCGCAGCCGATTCGCTGGTATTGACCGGTGTCGTCTCCGATGCCGTCAAGGTGGACAGGGCGTTGGCATTAGCTGAGGCGTATGCCGGCAAGAAAGTAGTCAACCTGCTGCAGGTCTCATCACCTCAACAGGTTATGCTGGAAGTAAAAGTAGCCGAAGTATCCAAAACGCTGGTCGATAAATTAGGCGCCGAATACAATGCACAACGCTTTGGGCCAAGCTGGAGCCCCAGCTTTATTTCTTCGTTTCTTGTCGGCGGGCTGGGAGGGAATGTCAATTTCATCCATGATGCGAATAACAGCCTTGCATTTGATGCCCAACGAAATAATGATTTGGTAAAAATCCTGGCCGAACCCACCATCATGGCCATGAGCGGGCAGGAAGGTTCATTCCTGGCCGGCGGCAAGATCTTCATCCCGGTCCCTCAGACGGGCGTAGGCGGTACCACGATTACGCTGGAAGAAAAAGAATTTGGCGTAGGCCTGAAATTCACCCCTACGGTACTCGAAGGCGGCCGTATCAATCTGCGGGTAACACCCGAAGTATCGGAACTGTCGACGACCGGCACGACAGTCACGTCAGGCAACACCTCGAGCATACTCCCCACCATCACCACCCGCCGCGCTTCCACGACCGTACAACTGCTTGACGGCCAAAGCTTCGCCATCGGCGGCCTGATTAAAAACAATGTCACCCAGAACGTCAAGGCATTCCCGGGATTGGGCGAATTACCCATACTTGGGGCCTTGTTCCGCAGCAGCGGATTCCAGAACGACCGGACCGAACTGATGTTCGTAGTGACCCCGCACCTGGTCAAGCCGTTACCGCCGGACTACAAACTGCCAACGGATAATTTCATAGAACCCAGCCGCAGCGAATTCTTCCTCGGCGGCAAGATGGAAGGCAAACCTGCCGATGCTGCAAAGCCTGCTGACACCAAAGCGCCTGCCACGACCGTTGCACCGCCTGCACCACAAAGCGGTTCCACCGGCTTTGAAATGAAATAGAAGGAGAGAACATCATGAAAAACACAATACTCGATTTCAAGCTCGCGGCTTTGCTGGTGTCCACTACGCTAATGGCAGGCTGTGTAGCGCCAACGCCACACCTGGATGAAAAATTCGGGGAAGCGCTAAACACGGCAAAAGCGCAGCAGATCATCAACCCTGACGCTTCCCAGAACAAGGACCCGGTGGCTGGCATAGATGGCCAGGCAGCTAATGCAAGCATAGATCGCTACCATAAATCCTATGAGCGCCCACCCGCACAACCCAATGTATTCGCCATTGGCGTCGGCACAGGCACAAGTACGAGCACCAGCACGGGTACCACCCCTTGATATCCAGCAGTCTGCCGCATGAGGAGCGAGGAGAGCCGAAATGAACAGTACGACTGGTTTCAGAAACCGCCAGCAAGGCGCGGTGGCTATCATTGTCGGGCTTTCCCTGTTCGTTCTGATAGGCTTGCTTGGTCTGGTGCTGGATTTGGGGCATTTATACATCACAAAAACCGAACTGCAAAATGCAGCTGACGCCGCGGCGCTTAGTGGTGCCAAGGAGCTGGATGGAACGGCCGCGGGCATTACCAAGGCAGTGAATAGAGCCATATTGACCGCAGGTCAGAACAATTTCGATTTTACCCATCCGGTAGTGATTGGCATCGGCGATATCAGCGCCGGCAGCTGCCCCCAGGATAGCTGCATGTCGCCTGCCAGCAGCATTACCACAGATACCTTGGCCGCCGGCAAAACCTTTTTGAAAGTAATGATTCCTTCCGGCGATCTGCGTACCTGGTTTATGCGCGCGATCCCCGCAGGCCCGCAAAACACTTCCACTTACGGGCTGGCGGTTGCTGGGAAATACGAAGTCGATATCACGCCCATCGCTATCTGCCAATTACCCGACCCGGGCACGACCAATGAATTGGGGTACGAACGTGGCATATCCTATAAAGTCAGTGATGCCAACCCGATCGGACCGGGTACGATGTACTGGCTTGATCCGGAATCATCAACGCCAGGCAGTTGTTCAGCCACCAACACGACGGACACCCTGCCTTACGTCTGTACCGGAAAAATAGGTTACACGCCTATCGTGGGTCAGACAGTCAACACCAATACCGGGATATCCGATCCCCAGCTTGCAGCACTGGACTCCAGATTTGACAGCTACCCTCCTCAAAGCAAATGCGATCCTGGTACTGCTCCTCCCGATACCAATATTAAAGAATACATTTACGACAGTAATCCCGCCGGTTCGCCCAAAGATTGGATGGATCCGGATCCTAAACAGCAAAGTATCACTTTTACCGACAGCGGCCAACCTTGGGGACCCGTGCTTTATAATAGAAGACCAACATTTTTTACGCCTACCACTCCTCCTGTACCCTTTAATTACGGCGTGCTCTGGTCGGCCTATCGCCCCACTGGCGCTACTGTTGCACAATGGCCAACGCTATATAAGCTCCCACCGCCTGATGGTCAGGAAAATGCCACGAATTACCCGGAGACTTCACCTTACGCCCAGACCAGCGGCAATTTTTTTAAAGCCCCCTCTCCAGCGCACCCTGGGAAACCAGGACGACGTGTTCTCAATATAGTCATTGTCGATTGCTCGACGGCGGGCGGCGTATGCAGACCGGCCACGGTAATGGGTGTCGGCAAATTTTTCATGCAGAAAAAGGCGGACAAGCCTACCGATAAGGCAATATACGTAGAATTCGGCGGGCTGTTGCCAACACCGTTCCCACCTAGTGATATCAAGCTTTACAGATAATCATGAATACCATCCGCTCAGACATACGAAACAGCCTGAAACTGACGCAGCGCGGAGTAGCTGCCGTAGAGTTTGCATTCGTCATTATCTTCCTGCTCATCATCGTTGCGGGGATTATCGAATTCGGCCGGGCTTTCTGGTATTACAACGCGCTGGACAAAGCCACTCGCGACGGCGCGCGCTATATGTCGACGGTATCCAAAGACCAGATTGCAAGCGCGGGAGTTCCCGCAGCGCAGGACTTGGTGATAGCCGAAGCCAACGCCGCCGCCCTTGTGCCTGCGATCACAACGGCCAATGTGACGGTAACCTGCCTGCCGAGCGCATGCACAGACGGTACAGCGCCCACGGACGTAACGGTAGCCATTTCCGGTTATAACATCACCATAGGCGGTTTAATTCCCTTCTTCTTGCCGGAAGGCGGGGTAACCTCTTATACGCGCACACTTTCCCCTTATACAACAATGCGCTATATGAAATAAGGACGGTGCCATCATGATTGCAAGCAGACTGATAACAAGATTGAAAGAACCGCAGTCAGGCGTGGCTGCAGTGGAGTTCGCCCTGATCGCCATCGTGTTCTTTACTTTATTGCTGGGCATCATCGAGTTCGGACGCTTTCTCTATGTACGCAATACGGTACAGGAAGTAACCCGCGCAGCGGCGCGCGAAGCGGTCGTCAGTCTGTTTACTGCCGGGCAGATCACCACTATGCAAAAAGATGCTGTTTTTCATTCCGGTGCCAACGGCGACCCGACATTACCTGGCGGCAACGAGATCACCAGCACGAAAATCAACATCCACTATCTGAGTTCACCGACGGTAGAAATCCCTTCCGGTGCAATGCCGACCAGTCCCGAGGACAACATCTCGGCCTGCCTGGACGCCACCCGAAGCAATAGCTGCATCCGTTTCGTCCTGGCTGAAGTATGCGCGGAAGACGAGCTGCCGTGCACCCACCCTGTGCTATACCAGCCCATGATCGGATTGTTTTCGTTCCTGCACATTGCGATACCGGCATCAACCGTAGTCATGCCGGCAGAGAGTATGGGCTATTCTCTATAATCAGAATAAAAGAGCTTATAAAATGAAAATTAATGTTATTTCCGCCAATAAGACACATGCGAACAGCATTCGCCAGATTCTGATGGAGGAGCATCCGCAACGGCAGATCACGCTGCTTGATGGCGGCCTGGAGTTACTGGCAGAAGATCATGGTGCGGATATTCCCGACCTGATTATCATTGACGGCATATGCCCGGGAGCAGAGGAATTCAGAACGCTGGAACAATTAAACCTGCTCCAGCCTGGCCTGGCTATCGTTTTGCTGTGCAAGGATCCTTCATCCGAGTTTCTAATCAACATGATGCATGTCGGGATAAAGGACGTTTTACCATTACCTGTGGCGCCGGAAACACTGCGGGCAACCGTGGCGCACATTGAGCAAAAAAGTACGCTGGCGATAACCAATCACAAACACGGCAAAACCATGGCATTCATTGCCTGCAAAGGCGGCAGCGGCGCGACTTTTCTCGCCAGCAATCTGGCCTATATTCTGGCAGCAGGACAATCCAGCAAAGTGGCGCTACTCGATTTTAATCTGCAATTCGGCGATGCTTCGCTGTTCATTTCCGATCAGATACCCACCAACACGCTGGCCGATGTAGCCGACAATATTGCACGCCTGGATGCCTCATTTCTGGCTTCGTCCATGCTGCATGTATTACCGAATCTGGGCGTATTGGCGGCCCCCGAGGACCCCGAGCATGCGATAGAAATCAAGCCCAGGCATATCGAAGCGCTGCTTGAGCTGGCCAGAACACAATACGACTATGTCATTCTGGATATCGGCCGGGCGCTCAATGCGTCTACCGTGATGGCGCTGGATCATACCGACATGATTTTTCTGGTATTGCAGGAAACGCTGCCATTCATTCGCGACGCCAAACGCCTGCTCCATGCACTCCAGGCGCTGGGTTACGGCAAGGACAAAATACATCTGATCGTCAATCGCTATGAAAAAGGCGGTGAAGTCCAGTTGGAAGATGTTGAACAGACACTGGGAATAAAAGTATTCAGAACCATTCCCAACAGCTTTGCGGCCGTATCCGCCTCAGTCAATCAGGGCATACCGATCATGAAGATCGCTCAGCGCGATCCGGTCACAAAATCCCTGCAGGAAATAGCCTATACCATGGGCAATACTCATCAGCCAAAGAATGACGGCTGGCTGTCGCATTTGCTGCACCATTGATAATGAACAGATCGCTACATATGAGGGACAGTGCGCAAAAACGTTACGCTGAGATTGCAGCATCATCGCAGTCAAAATGAAGCTTGAAAAAGGAGTCGAATGATGTCGCTACGAGATAGGCTGGAAGACATAAAAAATGATACGGCTGTAGCTCCGGTAGCTACCCCGCAATCCGGATTCGTGGAACGGAAATCATACCGCGAGCTGAAAACACGCATACATCGCAAACTGCTTGACCGTGTCGATCTGGCGATGATGGAAACCATGTCGCCGGAGCAATTACGCGAAGAATTAAAAACCATGGTGGAGCGTCTGCTCGCAGAAGAAACGCTGGCGATCAACGATGCCGAACGCAAAAGCCTGGTACGCGACATTCAGCACGAAGTATTGGGCCTGGGACCGCTGGAACCGCTCATGGCGGATCCCACCGTGTCGGATATTCTGGTCAATACTTATCGTCAGGTGTATGTGGAACGTAAGGGCAAACTGGAATTAACCGACGTCCATTTCGAAAATGAAGCCCACTTGCTCAAGATCATCGACAAGATCGTCTCCGGCGTCGGCCGCCGCGTGGACGAATCCAGCCCGATGGTTGACGCGCGGCTTCCCGACGGCTCACGGGTGAACGCCATTATTCCGCCTCTGGCGATTGATGGCGCGATACTGTCGATACGCCGATTTGCAGTCATACCGTTGCGTATGGACGACTTCCTGCAAATGAAAAGCTTAACGCCGGAGATGGCGCAAGTCATTGAAGGATTAGTGCAAGCGAAAGTGAATTTATTGATTTCCGGTGGCACGGGAACCGGCAAAACCACGTTGCTCAATATCCTCTCCGGCTATATTCCCGCCTCTGAACGGGTCGTCACCATCGAGGATGCTGCTGAATTGCAATTGCAACAGCCGCA
This sequence comes from Sulfuriferula sp. AH1, assembly GCF_002162035.1. NCBI lineage: Bacteria > Pseudomonadati > Pseudomonadota > Betaproteobacteria > Nitrosomonadales > Sulfuricellaceae > Sulfuriferula > Sulfuriferula sp. AH1. The sequence continues at coordinate 695,566 of NZ_CP021138.1, read as the reverse complement.
CGTGGTTCGACTGGAAGTCCGCCCGCCCAATATCGAAGGCAAAGGTGAAGTCACCCAACGCATGCTGGTAAGAAACAGCCTGCGCATGCGCCCCGACCGCATCATCGTCGGCGAGGTACGGGGTGCCGAAGTCCTGGACATGCTGCAGGCGATGAATACCGGCCATGAAGGCTCCATGACGACGGTTCACGCCAATACGCCGCGGGATGCACTGACCCGGTTGGAAAACATGGCGGGCATGGCCGGGCTCAACCTGCCACCTAAAACCATGCGCCAGCAAATCAGCTCGGCACTTACCGCCGTCATCCATGTGGCGCGGATGAGTGACGGCAAACGCAAATTAACCAGTATTCAGGAAATCACCGGCATGGAAAGCGACATCATCACCATGCAGGAGATTTTTATCTTCGAACAGACTGGCGTCGCGCCAGATGGCACAGTATTGGGCCATTTCCGCGCAACCGGCATCCGTCCGAAATTTGTCGATCGTCTGCGCACACGCGGCATTGAAGTGCCCGAAGAGCTATTCGACCCAACCCAGTTATACGAGTAGGAGATCCACGTGGATTACCTCTATTATTTATTCGTGGTATTCGGCTTTCTCGCTGTCGTTCTGTTTCTGGAGGGCGTGTATCTGGCATGGAATGCTGCAAGCGGCCCGGAAGCAAAGCGCATTGCACGTCGTCTGCAAGCCATGTCTGCGGGCGGCGCTACGACCCAAAGCAGCACGCTCGCCAAGCAGCGCCTGCTCGCCAAAACACCTGCGATGGAACGGCTTCTTCTGCGGATTCCGCGCATACATCATCTGGACCGATTGCTGCTGCAATCGGGTCTGGAATTGCATGTTGCCGGCTTTATCGGCATTTCCTTGCTGATGGCTCTGGGCGGGGCGCTGTTTGCAATATTTCTGGGGCTTTCGATTCTGGTGAGCGTTGCCATAACGATAGGGCTGGGAATAATACCGTGGTTTTATGTCGTCAATGCCAAACGCAAACGCATGGATACCATAGAACAGCAATTACCCGATGCGCTGGATCTGATGGCACGCGCCATGCTGGCAGGGCATGCTTTCCCCAGTGCGTTGCAAATGGTGGGCGAAGAGATGCCGCAACCGGTTGCAGGTGAATTCCATATTGTTTTTGACGAAATCAACTACGGCATTTCGATACAGGATGCCCTGACCAACCTGGCTACCCGCATACCCAGCACGGATTTGCGTTATTTCGTGATCTCAGTACTGATACAGCGTGAGACCGGCGGCAATCTGGCCGAACTGCTGGGCAATATCAGCGCGTTGATCCGCGCTCGCCTGAAGCTGCTTGGCACGGTTCGGGTTCTATCGGCGGAAGGCGTGCTATCGGCCAAAATCCTGACTGCACTGCCTTTTGTTCTGGCGTTTGCCATCAATGCCCTTAACCCCGGATTCCTCAAGCAATTATGGACCGACCCGATGGGCATAAAGCTGGTCGGTGTTGCATTGGGCCTGATGGTACTGGGCGTTTTCTGGATGTGGCGCGTGATAAAAATACGGATTTGAAGTTCGACAATAAATAAAGAGGTATCACCATGAGCTCCATACAAATCATTTACCTGATTATCATCTTTGTCGCGGTTTTCGGCGTGGCCATGGCTATTTTCTTCCAGTTTTCGCCGAATCTGCTGCATGCACGGCTGCATCAGCTAGATTCCAGTCCTCCAGCCCACGCGCACGAAGAATCGACCTGGATCCGCACCATTGTCAAACTCACCGGTCCGCTTGCCAAACTTTCTCTTCCCAAGGAAGGCTGGGAAAACTCGCAGCTGCGTATCCGTTTCATGAATGCCGGTTATCGCAGCACTACCGCCCCGATACTATTCTTTTCAATGAAGACGGCTCTAACCTTTGCGCTTCCTGGCCTGTTCTTTCTGTATGGCGCCATCGCCGGTACCGCCCTGAAACCCAACGTCTTGCTTGCCGTTATCGTATTTCTGGCCGCGTTTGGATATTTTCTGCCCAATGCGTTCCTGGAGCGGCACATACGCAATCGCAAGCGCGAGATCTTCGACAATTTCCCGGATGCGATTGATTTGATGACTGTCTGCGTTGAAGCCGGCTTGGGACTTGATGCCGCATTGGCGCGCGTCGGCGAAGAAATGAGCCTGAAAAGTCCGATAATGGGAGAAGAACTGCATCTGGTCAATCTCGAATTGCGGGCAGGCAACACCCGAGAAAAAGCATTGCGCAATCTGGCGCTGAGAACCGGGGTAGAAGAAGTCGACATGCTGGTAGCGATGCTGGTGCAATCGGATCGCTTCGGTACCAGTGTCGCAGATGCGCTCAGGGTGCATTCCGACACATTGCGTACCAAGCGCCGCCTGCGTGCTGAAGAAGCGGCGGCCAAGATACCGCTCAAGCTGTTATTCCCGCTGATTTTCTGTATTTTCCCATCCATGCTGCTCGTACTGCTTGGACCGGCATTTATCAGCATATACCGTATTCTGCTGCCGACGTTGACAGGGCAGCAATAACGCCTGAATGGAGATAGATCATGCGTATCAAACAAATCATTTTACCTGCGATGTGCTGCCTGCCGCTGCTGAGCGGCTGCACCAGCTATCAATCATCCAGTATGGCTGCCTGGCAGATCAAACCCGTCACCAGCATCAGAAATTCCACCGAGGAACCCGGGGCCTATTATCAATTGGGACGCTATTACCAGGGGCAGAATCGTTATGAGCAAGCCGCCCTGGCATACCGTAAAGCGCTGGCAGCCAATAACAATTTCGTGGAAGCCCGCAATGGACTGGGTGTGATTTACTCCCTGCAGGGCAAATATGCCGAGGCGATCGAAGTACTGAAAGTTGCAGTACAGCAATCGCCAAAATCAGCGCATATCTACAACAACCTGGGTTATGCCTATTATTTGCAGGGGCAGAACAAGGAAGCAGTCACCGCTTTGCAGGAAGCTGCGAAACTGGATCCGGGAAATCAGCGTGCGCTCAATAATCTTGGTCTGGCATATGCCAAGGCTGGCGACAATGCCGATTCGATCGTTGCGCTCACCAAGGCAATCAAGGCGACGGAAACTGTCCTGACTGCTCCCGAAACGGCAAGCAGAAATGCCTCACAAACACCAGCAGACCATTCCGGCCTATCCGTTGCGGCATCGGCTCCACAATCTCTCGCCTTACCTGGTGGAGTGATTAATCGGACGCTCGCCCCTACGATACCGCAGGTAGAAAGTCAGGTTAAAGCAGTGCAGGTCGCGCCGAATGTGTATGAATTGCACGAACAACATGTGATGTCGATACAAAGCGCTGATACCCGCAGCACAAGCCCGATCAAACTCGAGATCGCAAACGGCAATGGCGTCACCGGCATGGCAAAAAGAGTTAAGCAGTTTTTGCATGGTCAGGGTTATGTCACCGAGCGTTTGACCAACCAGAAGCCATTCAGGGTTCAGATTACCCAGATTCAATACCGAAATGGTCATCAACTGGAAGCGCAACGCCTGCAATCAAGCTTGCCTAAACAAGCCAGTCTGGTTCAAAACGACGGAATGCACGCAAATATCAATGTGCGTCTCGTTCTAGGCAGGAACATTGCCGAAAATATCGCCTTTTTTGATGGCAAGCAGGACAAAATCCGGCTTGCGTTCAATGAGAGATAGCAATAATTGATTCTTCACCGAATCAGTATATTGTTTGTTGGCCGTAGTAAGTAGTTTGTTTCTTAACTTTAAATGCAAAGGGGTATGAAATGTCTGATATAAAGCACATTATTGAACCGGAAAGACAAGGCTTATGGATAGCGGTAACGTTTATTATCGCGTTACTCTCCTTCGTGATAGCCCTTGTTGGCATCAGTCGAATCAATAACACCGTGGTCGCTACCCAACTGGAGGTCCTGATTCTCAATAAGAAAATTGAGTCTCTGCAGGCAAATAAAAATACCCCAGCACCTATGCCTATGGCTCCTATGGCACCGGCAGAACCCGCGGCACAATAAACCCGGCAGAAGCATTCAACTATCCTGCAACACTGGCATGGCCATTTGATAATGGCCATGCCAGTGCCGCCCTCTGCCGTCTATCGAATCAGCATGACAGTTCGATCCGCAACCACATTTTAACCATACACATAGGTCCGCCTGCTTTCCAGCTCACCGCATCGACTTCCTGTCCCAATACCAACCAGTTTTACGCGAACCGCAAATTTGCGGCATAATCTGAAGATAATCCAGCCTTGAAAACCGAACGCCGCTCACATGCTCGAACCCGCAAAAACAGAATCCTCAACAAACGAAAAACCGGATCACGATATTTCTGCCAAAAATCATACCCCGATGATGCAGCAATATTTGCGCATCAAGGCCGAGCATCCCGACAAGCTGCTGTTTTATCGCATGGGGGATTTTTACGAGCTATTTTTTGATGACGCGGTGCGAGCGTCGCAATTGCTGGGGATTACACTGACCACTCGCGGCGCCACTGCCGGCACACCGATTAAAATGGCCGGGGTCCCCTATCATGCTGCCGAGCAATATCTGGCCAAACTGGTCAAGCTCGGTTTATCCATAGCGATTTGCGAACAGATCGGCGACCCGGCTACCAGCAAGGGCCCGGTCGAACGCCGCGTGGCACGCATCGTCACGCCCGGCACGCTGACTGATGCGGCATTGCTGGACGATCATCGCGACAGCCTGTTGCTGTCCATCGCTACCGTTTCCAATACCACACTGGGTCTGGCCTGGCTCAATTTGTCCAGCGGCGCATTTCATGTCAGCGAGATTGCGCCGAATCAGTTAGCCGCAACGCTGGAACGCATCGCAGCGGCAGAGATTTTAATTGCTGAAGGAGCGCAGTACCCTGCCCTGACAGAATCACAAATCATGCGCGAGCTGCCTGTCTGGCAATTCGACGTAAAACGCGCACAGGAACTGCTTTGTCAACAATTTGCCACGCACGATTTGCAAGCGTACGGGTGTGCGCAAATGGATGCGGCGGTCAGTGCTGCCGGTGCATTGCTGCAATATGCGCAAGCCACGCAACGTGGCCAATTGCCGCATATCAACGGCCTCATCATCGAGCGTGACAGCGAGTTCGTGCTGATGGACGCCGCCACCCGGCGCAATCTGGAGATCAGCGAAACCCTGCGCGGCGAAGCCTCACCTACCCTGCTGTCCTTGCTCAATACCTGTGCCACCAGCATGGGCACGCGCCGGCTACGGCACTGGCTGCATCATCCCTTGCGCGATCGCGAGATACTCGGTCAGCGCCAGCTCGCCATCGCCGATCTGATTGAACACAAGCATGGCCGCGAACAGTTGCAACGCAGCCTGCAAAGCTGTGTCGATATCGAGCGCATCGGCGGGCGTATCGCCCTGGCGAGCGCGCGCCCCCGCGACTTATCCGGGTTGCGCGACACGCTGGGCTGGCTGCCCGAACTGCAGCAGACACTCAGCAGCATCAATAGCCCTCTGATCCGGCAACTGACTGCCGCCTGCGCCCCACAGGAAGCGTTACACCAGCAGCTCATTCGCGCCATACGGACCGAGCCTTCCGTCGTGTTGCGCGAAGGCGGTGTCATTGCCGATGGCTACGATAGCCAGCTCGACGAACTGCGCGGCTTGCAAACCAACAGCGGTGAATTCCTCATCGCGCTGGAAGCGCGCGAACGCGAGCGCACCGGTATCGCGACGCTCCGGGTCGAATACAACCGGGTACACGGTTTTTACATCGAAATCGGTCGCGCCCAAGCCGACAATGTGCCGGAAGATTATCGGCGCCGGCAAACACTCAAAAATGCCGAACGCTTTATCACCCCGGAATTGAAAGCATTCGAAGACAAAGCCTTGTCCGCAGCCGACCGCGCCCTCGCCAGGGAAAAACTGCTGTACGACGAATTGCTGTCGTCATTGCTGCCGGCTGTACCGCAATTGCAAAAACTGGCATCCGCCCTTGCCCAGCTCGATGCGCTTTGCGCACTGGCGGAGCGTGCCGAGACGCTGAATTTCTGCCAGCCTGAACTGACAGACGATGCGGTTATCTCCATTACCGCAGGCCGCCACCCCGTCGTGGAAAGTCGCATCGGCGATTTCATTCCCAATGACACCGAACTGTCGCGCAGCCGGCAAATGCTACTGATTACCGGCCCCAACATGGGCGGTAAATCCACCTATATGCGCCAGACTGCGCTGATTGCCCTGCTCGCCTGTTGCGGCAGCTGGGTGCCCGCCAAACAGGCACGGATAGGCATCATCGATCAGATTTTCACCCGTATCGGCAGCTCGGACGATCTGGCGGGCGGACGCTCCACCTTCATGGTGGAAATGACGGAAACCGCGCATATCCTGCATAATGCCAGCGCGCAGAGCCTGGTTCTGCTGGACGAGATCGGTCGAGGCACATCGACCTTCGACGGTCTGGCACTGGCATGGGCAGTAGCGCGCCAGTTAGCCGAAAAAACCCGCGCCTATACGCTGTTTGCCACCCACTATTTCGAACTGACCCAGCTACCCGTCACCTGGCGGCAAATCGTCAACGTGCATGTCGAAGCCATCGAACACAAGGATCGCATCGTGTTTTTGCATAGCGTCAAGGACGGCCCGGCCAATCAAAGCTACGGCCTGCAAGTCGCAGCGCTGGCCGGCGTACCGCAACCCATTATCGCAGCGGCACGGCGCAAGCTCGTGGAACTGGAGCAGGCCGCTACCCATAGCGACCAGCAGCCCGACCTGTTCTCCCGTGCGGCATCCGTACCCGAACCGCACCCCGCGATCGATATGCTGGACAGCATCGATCCCGACACCCTGAGTCCGAAAGCTGCACTGGAAATGCTCTACACGCTCAAATCGCTGAAACCATGACCGAACTGCGCGAAGGCCTTGTCATCGCCAGCTATGGCCGGCATTATCAGGTAGAGTCCGGCGATGCTCAGTACGAATGCGTCACCCGCGGCAGACAAAGCGATGTTGCCTGTGGCGACAAGGTGAAACTCAAGCTGACCAGCCCGAATCAGGGCGTCATCGAAACCGTGATGCCCAGAACCAGCTTGCTGCATCGCTCGGTCGCGCACCGCAGCAAACTGATCGCCGCCAATGTGGATCTGACCGTCATCGTCGTCGCGCCCGTCCCCAGCTATTACGATCTGCTGGTCAATCGCTGTTTGATCGCTGCCGAAGCAGCCGGCATCGAGGCGGTTATCTGCCTGAATAAATCCGATCTGGGCGAACTGGCCGATTTGGCCTATCAGCAGCTCAGCGCATACATCACATTGGGCTGTCCTGTCGTTCGCGTCTCTGCCCATCATGATGTCACTGCATTGCTGCCTTATTTGCGCGGCAAGATCAGTGCGTTTGTCGGTCAGTCCGGCATGGGGAAATCCAGCCTTATTAATGCGCTTATCCCGGCCGCAGACTCGGTTACCGGTGACATATCCGTTGCGCTGGATTCCGGCAAACATACGACGACCAGCGCAAAGATGTACCAGCTCGACGCAACCAGCCGCCTGATCGATTCACCGGGCATGCAGGCATTCGGCCTGAACCACGTCAAGGCGGACGAACTCGACCAGCTTTTCATCGAGTTCCGCCCATATATCGGCCATTGCAGGTTCAGCAATTGCAAACACACGCACGAGCCGGGCTGTGCGGTACTGACTGCCCATCAGGCCGGCAAAATCAGTGATACGAGACTGGCGGCATATCAGGATATCTTGAAAAGTTTAATCGGGAAATAACGGGAGTGAAGGGTATTGCGGGGATTGCAGGATGAGCCGGATATGCTGCTCATCCTGTCTTTACAGGATTACTCAGGCCAATGTTTGATATAGCGCTTTAACAGACGATTCTCGAAATCGGCTGCATTCAGACAGGCGCGGGCGACGTCGTGAAAGGAAATAATGCCCAGCAGATTATCGCCCTCCATCACCGGAAGGTGACTGACACGATTTTCGGTCATCACGCCGCGAACATAATCCACAGTATCGTCAGGGTTACCGATAATCGGCTCAGTGACCATCATGCCACTGACGGTTTGCGTCATGAAATTGCCGCCATGCTGATTGAGTCCACGCAATACATCGCGTTCCGTCAGCAAACCCACCATGACGCCATCCTGGCGTACAACGAGTGAACCTACGTCATGCTTCACCATTAACGCAACAGCATCCGCTACAGTATGATTCGGCGAAATCGCACAGATTTCATTACCTTCTTTGATCGTCAAAATGTCACGGATAATCATTTCGTGTCCTTATGCTAAACGGTTACATCCAGCATCAAGCATACCAGAAGCCAATCAGCTATGGAAGGAAAGTGCCAATCCGACTGTCGAATTTAATCGCGGAAATTTTGGAATTGCAGTGGAAAATCAGCAACCTGCTTGCGTACCAGGGCGATGGCTTCCTGGAGCAGATCACGTTTGCCACCAGTGACGCGCACGGTGTCGCCTTGAATGCTGGCTTGCACTTTCAGCTTGCTGTCTTTAATTTCCTTGACTATTTTCTTTGCCAGCTCGATTTCCACGCCGGTTTTTACGGTGACGGTACGTTTGACTTTGTTACCCGTCACTTTTTCGACTTTACCGAAATCCAGGCATTTGATATCGATGCTGCGCTTGATAAGCTTGTTATTCAGCACTTCCTGCACTTGATCGAGCTTGAACTCGTCATCCGCGAACACGGTTAACGCATATTCGGCTTGTTCGACACGTGCATCAGAACCTTTGAAGTCGAAACGGGTGGAAACCTCCTTGTTGGTTTGTTCCACCGCATTTTTGACTTCCTGCTTATCCACTTCAGACACAATATCAAAACTTGGCACGACTCATCCTTTCATTCCGAATAATCGTCCGACATCACTTTGGGCGCACGATCAAGGAAATACAATACGAAAATCAGCAGTATAGTCGATGCGACCATGAAATGGGGTCCGAACAGCCAGAATACCAGCGGTACCAGGAAATAGAATGCCCGCATTCCGATACTGTAAAACTTGCCTGCCCGATTGAGATGCAACGCAACATGTTGTGCGGAAATCATTTTATGATTGAGCGCCAAAGGCACGTTAATCATGAATCCAACATGGTTAAACATGCGAATGGACATTGAAAAACAGAAGAATGCGACAAACAGGTCACTCAACAACAGCATCAGTTTTGCGAGCCAGACCGAACTCTCGGTAGTTCCCACCATATTCAGAGCATGCCATGTAGTACTCAGATTGGCACCTTGCCCACTCAGAGTCAGCACGCCGATGATAAGCAGTACCGCTGTGGAGGCGAGAAATGTCGCCGCCATGGTCGAGTTACGTAGCGTTTGCACGGCAAGCACGTCACGTCGCTCCTGCATTATGGTTTCTACCCATGCCGTCCGTGCAATCCGGTTAACCGCCTGTATAGTATAAGTGGGGCGCTTTTTAACTTTATAAGCCAGATAAACATGATAAAGACCGAGCAGAGCAGCGCAAAAAAGCAGGCTAAGCAAATCATTCGAGGCATTTACAGAAAAATATGTACTATTCATTGGCATCAATACAGGTTAGTGGTTATCCAGCTTATTTTGCCAGTATTGTGCTTGCACCATGCTGACAGGATTGTCATCCAGACCTTGCTGGTAGATATGTATCAGACTTTTGATCGCCTTTACATGCCCCTGATTGGCAGCTTGCTTGAACCAGTACATCGCTTGGGCATAGTCCTGCTTCTCCCCGACGCCGTGTTCATAGCGCATCGCCAGCTGGTATTGCGCTTCTGCGTCGCCATCCGCTGCCAGTTTGTGCAACTGCGGCGCACGCTGACTCAAATCCTCTTTTAACTGCAGGCCGATATGCTCAAAAAAATGCACGAATTCAACAGCGCCTTCGTAGCCTTGCGCTGCCGACTTTGCCAGCCAGCTATTGCCCAGGTCCGGATCATGCTTCTTCCAGCCTTCGGTCCGATAAAGTTTGCCCAACTCAAATTGCGCTTCGCTATTGCCCTCGATAGCCGCTCGCTTGAGCCAGTATTCGGCTTTGTTCAGGTCCTTGACCACCCCACTGCCGGACAGATACATTTGACCGAGTTTTAACTGGGCCTGCACATTACCGCGTTTGGCTGCTTTTTCACGCCAGTCGGCGGCAACCTTCAGGTTCTTGTTGACGCCTGCACCCTGCTCGTACAAATCGCCCAACGCCATTTGCGCATAAGGATTGCCCTGTTGGGCGGCCTGCTCGAACCAGTACGCAGCCAGCTGATCATTTTTGGCATAACCGCCATCGCCATGGCGATACATTACAGCCAGCAGCACTTGTGAGCTTGCGCTGCCGCGCACAGCCGCATTTGCGACCATTTTGGCCTCGTCTGCCGTCATCGCATGGCTCTCCACCGTCGCGATCATCAGCATTGCCATGACAGCCAATTTGAGTTGTTTTTTCATAACGCCTCTAAGATCAGGCCGCCGTGACAAAATTGCAGACGTAATCCAGTGTTTCCACGGTTTCAATATCAAAGCTGCTGTTACCCGGCACGTTGAATTGCTCGCCGGCACGATAGGTTTTCCAGTCGGATTCCCCTGCCAGCTTTACTTTGCATATGCCACTATTGATTTCCATGATTTCCGGCAGGCCGGTGTTGAACACCAGTATGCTCGGGAAAATGACGCCTATGGTTTTTTTGCTGCCGTCAGCGAATAGTACCGTATGCGATACGCATTTGCCGTCGAAATAAATATTGGCCTGTTTTACCACGCTTACCTGATCAAATTGATTCATCGTTATTCCTATTTTCTTAATTTTGCGGCGATACGCAAACGCAATGCGTTCAGTTTAATGAAGCCGCCGGCATCCGCCTGGTTATACGCGCCTTCATCATCCTCGAACGTCGCAATAGTTGGATCAAACAGCGAATCCGTTTTGGAGTCGCGCCCCACTACCATCACATTGCCCTTGTACAATTTGACGCGAACCCAGCCATTAACCGTCGTTTGTGAAGCATCGATCATGGTTTGCAGCATCTTGCGTTCCGGACTCCACCAGTAGCCGTTATAAATCAGGCTGGCATAACGCGGCATCAGCTCATCCTTGAGGTGAGCGACTTCACGATCCAGCGTGATCGACTCTATCGCACGGTGAGCTTTGAGCATGATGGTGCCGCCCGGGGTTTCGTAGCAGCCGCGCGACTTCATGCCTACGTAACGGTTTTCGACCAGATCCTGGCGACCGATGCCGTGCTTGCCACCCAGGCGATTCAATTCGGTCAATGCAGTCGCTGCGCTCATCGCCACACCGTTAATCGCAACGATATCGCCTTGCCTGTATTCGAGATCGACATATTCCGCCGCATCCGGCGCCTGTTCCGGCGACACTGTCCAGCGCCACATGTCGGCCTCGGCTTCAATGGCCGGGTTTTCCAGCGCGCGGCCTTCATACGAAATATGCAGCAGATTGGCATCCATGCTGTAAGGACTGCCGCCGTGCTTATGCTTCATTTCCACAGGAATGCCGTGTTTTTCGGCATAGGCCAGCAGTTTTTCACGCGACAGCAAATCCCATTCGCGCCATGGCGCAATGATCTTGATGTCAGGTTTCAGCGCATATGCGCCAAGTTCGAAACGAACCTGATCATTACCTTTGCCGGTTGCGCCATGCGATATCGCATCCGCGCCGGTCAGGTTGGTGATTTCAATCAGACGCTTGGCGATCAGCGGACGTGCGATGGAAGTGCCCAGCAGATACTCGCCTTCGTACACGGTGTTGGCGCGAAACATCGGAAACACGAAATCGCGCACAAACTCTTCGCGCAAATCGTCGATAAAAATCTCTTTGACGCCAAACTTCTTCGCTTTCTCGCGCGCAGGTTCCAGTTCTTCGCCCTGGCCGATATCAGCCGTGAAGGTAACCACTTCGCATCGGTATTCGTCTTGCAGCCATTTCAAGATTACTGAGGTATCCAGGCCGCCCGAATAGGCCAGCACTACTTTTTTAACGTCGCTCATTCCACTTTTCCCAACAAAAGATATTCCATCAATGCTTTTTGCGTATGCAAACGGTTTTCCGCTTCGTCCCATACCACGCTTTGCGGACCGTCGATGACTTCGGCGGCGACCTCTTCGCCACGATGCGCAGGCAGACAATGCATGAACAAGGCATCGGGTGCAGCGACCTGCATCATCTCGGCATCGACTTGCCAATCCTGAAAATCGCGTTTGCGCTCTTCGTTTTCGGCTTCGAAACCCATGCTGGTCCACACGTCGGTAGTCACCATATCCGCACCGCGGCAGGCTTCCATCGGATCGGCAAAGCTTTCATAGTGACTGGTATCGTATAAACCGGCGCGCTCAGGTTCAACCTCATAGCCCGGCGGGGTCGACACATGCACATTAAAATCCAGCGCCACCGCGGCTTGCAGCCAGGTGTTGCACATATTATTGGAGTCGCCTACCCAGGCCACGGTTTTACCCTTGATGCAGCCGTGGCGCTCTATATAAGTAAAGATATCCGCCATGATCTGGCAGGGATGATATTCGTTGGTCAGGCCGTTAATCACCGGAACGCGCGAATGCGCGGCAAAACGTTCGATGATGTCCTGCTCAAAGGTACGTATCATCACGATATCGACCATGCGCGAAATGACTTCAGCCGCATCTTCCACCGGCTCGCCGCGACCCAGCTGGGTATCGCGGGTATTCAGATAAATCGCCGAACCGCCCAGCTGATGCATTCCTGCCTCAAACGACAAGCGGGTCCGCGTCGACTGTTTCTCGAATATCATCGCCAGAGTACGATCCAGCAGCGGATGGTAGGTCTGATAATTCTTGAATCGCGCCTTGATGATTTTTGCCCGGGCAAAAATATACTCATACTCGTCACGCGTCAGATCCTGAAACTGCAAAAAATGCTTGATAGGTTTCATACGGCGGTCCCGGTCAGAAATTCGCGAATAATCGGACTTAAGCCGCTGATCAATTGCGCCGCCTCATCCGCATTCATAATCAGTGGCGGCACCAGACGAATCACATTATCCGCCGTCACGTTAATCAACAAATGCGCCGCCAGCGCCATCTTCACCAGCTCGCCGCACGGCCGGTCAAGCTCTATGCCTATCATCATGCCAACGCCACGTATCGCTTTCACACCCGCGACACCCGCCAGCTCACGTTCAAATCCGGCAACCAGCGCTGCGCCGATGCTGTTGGCATTCGCCAGCAGATTTTCGTCTTCCAATGCCTGCAATGTCGCCAGACCGGCAGCACACGCCAGAGGATTGCCGCCAAATGTGGAACCGTGATTGCCAGGCTTGAATACATCCGCAGCCGCACCACGGGCAACACAAGCGCCGATAGGAACGCCGGAACCCAAGCCTTTGGCCAGCGTCATCACATCGGGATAAATAGACGTATGCTGGAACGCAAACCAGGTACCTGTCCGCCCCACGCCGGTTTGCACTTCATCCAGCATCAACAGCCAGCCGTGTTCATCACACACTTGCCGCAAATCGTTCAGGTAAGCTGCATCCGGTATCCGGACACCGCCTTCACCCTCGACCGGCTCGACCAGCACGGCCACAACTTCATGATTGTGCTCGGCAACCTGGCGCACGGCGTCGATATCGTTGTACGGCACGCGCACAAATCCGGTGAGCAAAGGCTCAAAACCGGCTTGCACCTTGCGGCTGCCGGTTGCAGTCAAAGTTGCCATGGTGCGGCCATGGAACGACTTTTCCATGACGATAATAGTCGGTGTAGCGATGCCTTTACCATGGCCGTACAATCGCGCCAGCTTAATCGCAGCTTCGTTCGCTTCGCAACCCGAATTACAGAAAAACACCTTGTCCATACCCGATAACCGGCATAAGCGCTCTGCAAGTTGCTCCTGACGCTGCACCTGATAAATATTGGAGCTGTGGATCAGATTGCGCGCCTGTTCACACACTGCCTGCGTCAAAACGGGATGGGCATGCCCCAAACCGTTGACTGCAACACCAGCCAACGCGTCCAGATAACGATTGCCGGCATCATCCCATAGCCACACGCCTTCACCGCGCACAAAAGTGACAGGTTGACGTGCATAGGTATTCATCAAATAAGACATGGTGACGGATTTACATTCATTAAGGTTAAAAACACGAGGGCGGCTTGCGCCGCCCTTTGCCTGCTGATTCAGCTGGTTTTATGCAGCGAAATTAGCAGCAACGAATTTCCAGTTTACCAGATTCCAGAACGCCTCTACATACTTGGGACGCGCATTGCGATAGTCGACATAGTAGGCATGCTCCCATACGTCGCAGGTCATCAGCGCAGTCTGGCCGTTGGTCATCGGGGTAGCGGCATTGCTGGTAGAAACGATCTCCAGTTCGCCTGCCGTGTTTTTTACCAGCCATGCCCAGCCGGAACCGAAAGTACCGACAGCAGCTTTGCTGAATGCGTCCTTGAACGCTTCAAACGAACCCCACTTGGCGTTGATGGCATCAGCCAAGGCACCAGTCGGCGCACCGCCGCCATTCGGGCTCAGGCAATTCCAGTAAAAGGTGTGGTTCCATACCTGTGCTGCGTTATTGAACACGCCGCCGGCAGATTTGAGGATGATGTCTTCCAGGCTCATCGCCTCGAATTCGGTACCCTTGATCAGGTTATTGAGATTGGTCACATAAGCCTGATGATGTTTACCATAGTGGTATTCCAGAGTTTCAGCCGAAATATGCGGTTGCAATGCATCCTGTGCGTAAGGCAATACTGGCAATTCATGGATCATGGTTTTCTCCGATCGGAACAAATGGTTTACTAAAAAAATGTTTAGTCATATTCTAGCAGGTGTTAGCCCTGCTGTTCCATCAATTCATGTGATAATCGCGCCGCGAAGTACGGATGAAGCGTTGGCAAAAGCGTAGTACATTCCGCTACACAGGCTGCCAACAGCAAAACATCTAACCGCAAGCAAGCGATAGTCTGATAAAATTATTACTATGTTGTTTTTTGTGAAGTACACACAATGTCTGAGCTAAGCAATAACGAAATCCTTATTCAGGGTCTGACCTCTTCCGGACGCACTTTCCGCCCGAGCGACTGGGCTGAACGCTTATCAGGTTCGCTTTCCACTTTCGGGGAAGATCATCGCATGAGCTATTCGCCCTACGTGCGCCCGTTAACGGTGGGCGGCATCAAATGCGTCATCATCGACAAAAAATTGCAACAGGAACAACCCGCGGCATTCGGATTCCTGATGAACTTCGCCAAAGAGAACGACCTCACCATTATCGACCCCAGCCAGCAAGAAACCTGAGCAACACCGCCGTCCACACCTGAACAACCTGATGCAGCAATAAAGCGCACGCAATACAGACGAAAAAAAACCTTACGCTTTTCAGCCATAAGGTCTTTTTACTTCCAGGCCCGGCGTCACGCCAGGCAGAAAAAATTACGCCATTGCTTTAACAGCAGCAGACAAACGGCTCTTGTGGCGAGCAGCTTTGTTTTTATGGATGATGTTTTTGTCAGCGATGCGGTCAATCACACTCATGGAAACACCAAAAGTGCTGGTCGCAACAGCCTTATCACCAGCCAACACCGCTTTTTGAACTTTCTTGATCGCGGTACGCAAAGTAGAACGCAATGCAGCGTTGTGAGCACGCTGCTTGTCGTTTTGTCTTGCGCGCTTTCTGGCTTGTGCGCTATTTGCCATATGTGATGCTCCTGTATCGGGTTTCTTAAAACGCTGAATTATAAATGGCTATTGCGTCAATAGCAAGCCAAAATTAAGCGCCCGCCGGACTTTATTCGTTGTACGAAAAACGGCCAATACTTAGCGTGGAGCCTAGCGATGGATTCACTTTAGCGCTACTATTGCGCCTCAATCTTTTGCATCCACACCATAAATGAATCTGTTACAAGCCCTAGCCAAAGTCAGCAGCATGACTTTATTGTCACGCATCCTTGGCTTTGTGCGCGACGCCATTATCGCACGCAGCTTTGGCGCCGGCATCTACACCGATGCATTCTTTGTCGCCTTCAAGATCCCCAACCTGCTACGCCGCTTGTTTGCCGAGGGCGCCTTTGCCCAGGCATTCGTCCCCATACTCGCCGAATACAAGAACCGTCGCGGCCATGACGACACACGGTTATTGGTCGACCACGTTGCGACCCTGCTTTTCATCGCCCTGCTCATCGTCACCGCCATCGGCGTGATTGCCGCACCTGCCGTGGTCTATATCAGCGCACCGGGATTCGTCGATGCGCCGGATAAATTCGCCGTCACTGTACACATGCTGCGAATTATCTTCCCCTACATCCTGCTGATTTCGCTGGTTTCGCTCGCCGGCGGCATTCTCAATACCTACAGTCGCTTCGCCGTCCCGGCGTTTACACCTGTACTGCTGAACGTAGCGATGATAGCAGCGACCTTGTGGCTGGCACCGCACTTCGACCCTCCGGCCATCGCGCTGGCATGGGGCGTAGCCCTGGGCGGCATACTGCAACTCGCCTTGCAGCTGCCTTTCCTGCACCGGCTGGGTTTATTGCCGCGATTCCGCTTCAGCTGGCACGACGAAGGCGTCTGGCGCGTGCTCAAGCTCATGGGTCCGGCGGTATTCGGCGTTTCCATCGCGCAGCTGTCCCTGCTCATCAACACCATCTTCGCTTCATTTCTGGCCACCGGCAGCGTGTCATGGCTATATTATGCGGACCGGCTAATGGAATTCCCGACCGGCATGCTCGGCGTAGCGCTCGGCACCATCCTGCTGCCCAGCCTGTCCAAACATTACGCCGACAACGATCCCAGCCAGTATTCGCAATTGCTGGACTGGGGGCTGCGCCTCACCTTGCTGCTGGCCTTGCCTGCTGCCGCCGCACTCGCAGTGCTGGCCTTGCCGCTGATCAGCACGCTGTTTCTGTACGGGCATTTCAGCGTGCATGACGTATGGATGACGCGTCAGGCATTGATGGCCTATAGCCTGGGATTACTGGGATTGATCATGGTAAAGATACTGGCACCCGGCTTTTATGCCCGCCAGAACATTAAAACCCCGGTCAAGATCGCCCTCATTACGCTGGCCGCTACCCAATTGATGAATCTGCTCTTCGTATGGAAACTGCAGCACGCCGGCCTTGCACTTGCCATCGGCCTCGGTGCCTGCCTGAATGCAGGATTGCTGCTGTGGAAGCTGCGCAGCCAGGGCATATTCCAGCCGCAACCGGGCTGGTATGCATTCATGTTCAGGATCTGCAGCGCCACCGCCGTCATGGCGCTGCTGCTGTGGTGGGGCATGGGCAGCGAGGCGGATTGGCTGCAGGCTCATTTCAGCCGACGCATCATCCATTTGGCCGGACTGGTGTTACTGGGCGTAACCGCCTATTTTGTTACGCTCCGATTGCTCGGTATCCGCGCGCGCCAGTTCATCCGGCGTGCAGCCTGATTGATGGCTGAAGCATGCCCTGACACCATGCGATACTTTGACCCCGCACCGGCGAACCGTTAAAATTCGCTATTCTTCGGCTTAAATCCTGTTATGCGCATCACACACGGCATCCACTCTGTAGCCGCCTATCCCAGTGCGGTGACGATAGGCAATTTTGACGGCGTCCATCTCGGACACCAGGCGATGCTACGGCAGCTGGTCGAGACTGCACATGCGCGCCGGCTGACGCCTTGCGCAATCACCTTTGAGCCGCACCCGCGGGAATTCTTCAGCCCTGACAATGCCCCTGCCCGCCTGTCCAATCTGCGCGACAAGCTCGATGGATTGCGAGCCACCGGCATAGAACATGTTCATATCTGCCGTTTCAACCATGCCCTGGCGCACATGCCTGCAGAGCAGTTTATCGACCAGATACTGGTACGCGGTCTGGGTATGCAGCATCTGTTGATCGGCGACGATTTCCGCTTCGGCGCAAAACGCGCCGGCGATTTTGCGCTGCTGCAACACCACAGCGCCATATACGGCTATGACCTGGGCGCGATGCCTAGCATCACCGTCAACGGACTCCGCGTATCCAGCACCGCGGTCCGCGATGCGCTTGCCAACAGCCAGCTCGAACTGGCGCAACAACTCCTCGGCCACCCTTACCGTATCAGCGGACGCGTGGCGCATGGCGACAAACTGGGGCGCGAGCTGGGATTCCCCACCGCCAACCTGCCGATCAGACATCCCAAATTACCGCTCACCGGGATTTTTGTCGTGGAAGTGCACGGCCTTGGCACGCAGGCGCTGCCCGCCGTCGCCAGCCTGGGAGTCCGTCCCACCGTAAAGACAGAAGCGCAGCCCATACTCGAAATCCATTTGCTGAATTTCAACGACAATTTATACGGCCGCATCATTCATGTCGATTTTCTTGCTAAACTACGCGATGAAGAGAAATACCCGGATCTCGCCACATTAATCCGGCAAATTCAGCGTGATGTCGAATGTGCCCATGATTACTTTAACCATTTACCCGTCGCTTAACGTCCATGTCCGATTACAAACACACGCTCAATCTCCCCGACACCCCGTTTCCCATGCGCGGCGATCTTGCCAAGCGCGAACCAGCCTGGCTGGCACAATGGCGTGAACTGAACCGCTACCAGCAAATCCGCAAAGCGGCGGCAGGCCGCCCGAAATTCATCCTCCATGACGGTCCGCCCTACGCCAACGGCGACATTCACATCGGCCACGCGGTCAATAAAATCCTCAAGGACATCATCGTCAAGAGCAAAACCCTGGCGGGTTATGACGCACCCTATGTGCCGGGTTGGGATTGCCATGGCCTGCCGATCGAGCTGCAGGTAGAGAAACAGCATGGCAAAGCCATCCCCGCCGCACGTTTCCGCGAGCTGTGCCGCGAATATGCCACCAGCCAGATCGAGCGCCAGAAGGCCGACTTTATCCGCCTCGGTGTACTGGGCGACTGG
This sequence comes from Sulfuriferula sp. AH1, assembly GCF_002162035.1. Lineage (NCBI taxonomy): Bacteria > Pseudomonadati > Pseudomonadota > Betaproteobacteria > Nitrosomonadales > Sulfuricellaceae > Sulfuriferula > Sulfuriferula sp. AH1. Next base: position 676,728 of record NZ_CP021138.1, on the reverse strand, counting down.
GAGCATCCCTACCACACCATGGATTTCGAATTTGAAGCCGGCATCATGCGCGAACTTGCCCGCATCCTCGCCAACGGCTATCTGTATCAGGGCGCCAAACCAGTGCACTGGTGCGTAGACTGCGGCTCGGCACTGGCGGAAGCCGAGGTCGAATACGAAGACAAGACCTCGGCAGCCATCGACGTCGCATTTGCTGTCGCCGACCCGGCACAACTCACGGCAAAGCTCGGCTTGCCCAATTTCAACGAACCGATCTACGCCGTCATCTGGACGACCACGCCGTGGACGTTGCCTGCCAACCAGGCGGTATCGGTACATCCCGAATTCATCTACGACCTGATCCTTACCCCCAAAGGCATCCTCATCCTCGCCCGCGACCTGGCCGAATCCGCCATCAAGCGCTACGGTTTCGAATCGGTCGAAGTCATCGGCCAGTGCCCGGGCAGCGCACTGGAGCACGTCAGCTTGCGCCATCCGTTCCTGGATCGCTTCGTGCCGATCATTTGCGGCGAGCACGTCACCGCGGAAGCCGGTACCGGGTTAGTGCATACCGCTCCGGCGCATGGCGTGGACGACTATCAGGTCGGGCTGAAATACCACCTGCCGGTGGAAAATCCGGTGAGCGATGAGGGAAAATTCTTCGACAGCGTACCGTTTATCGGCGGGCAAACCGTCTGGGAAGGCAATAAAACCGTCATTCATCTGCTCACCGACAGTGATTTATTGCTTGCCAATGCCAAGCTGATACACAGCTACCCGCACTGCTGGCGCCACAAAACGCCGATCATTTTCCGCGCCACGCATCAATGGTTCATCGGCATGGACAAAACGGGTGCCAGTAATGCAAGCCTGCGCAAGCACGCCACGCACGCAGTGGAAAAAACCGAATTTTTCCCGGCATGGGGACGCGCGCGCCTGGAAGGCATGATGAAGAACCGCCCGGACTGGTGCGTGTCGCGCCAGCGTAACTGGGGCGTACCGATGCCGCTATTCATCCACAAGGAAAGCGGCGAGCTGCATCCGCGCACCGCTGAATTCATCGCCACGATCGCCGAAAGAGTGGCAAAGATCGGCATCGAAGCCTGGTTCTCGCTCGACGCCAGCGAATTGCTGGGTGCCGATACCGCGCACTACAAGAAAATCACCGACACGCTGGACGTCTGGTTCGATTCCGGCGTCACCCATGCCTGCGTGCTCAAACTGCGCCCGGAACTGGCCCATCCCGCCGATTTATATCTGGAAGGCTCCGACCAGCATCGCGGCTGGTTCCAGTCCAGCCTGCTCACCGGCTGCGCCACCGACGGTCATGCACCGTATCGCGCGCTGCTCACTCACGGCTTCGTCGTCGACGGAAACGGCCACAAGATGAGCAAATCCAAGGGTAACGTGGTCGCGCCGCAGAAAGTCATGGACACCTACGGGGCCGACATTCTGCGCTTGTGGACGGCCTCCACCGATTATTCCGGCGAACTCACCATTTCCGACGAAATCCTCAAGCGCGTGGTGGAATCCTACCGGCGCATCCGCAACACGCTGCGCTTCCTGCTCGCCAATCTGGCCGATTTCGATATCCGGCAACAGGCGCTGCCCCTTGATCAATGGCTCGCCATCGACCAGTACGCCATGGTCATGCTGCAGCAGTTCCAGGAAGAAGTACTGACACACTATCAGCAGTACGAATTCCATCATATCGTGCAGAAACTGCATCATTTCTGTTCGGAGGATCTCGGCGGCTTCTACCTCGACATTCTCAAGGACCGGCTCTACACCACTGCCGCCGATTCCGCAGCTCGCCGTTCCGCACAGAATGCGCTGTATCACATCACCCACAGCCTGACCCGGCTGATGGCGCCGTTCCTCAGCTTTACTGCAGAAGAAGTGTGGCAGCAATTAATAGCGGATAACAACGACAGCGTCTTCCTCCATCAATGGCATGACATACCGATGCCGGAGCATGCCGCTGCGCTGGCCGAGCAATGGTCGCTGATCCGCGAAACCCTGGCCGATGTGCGCAAGCATCTGGAAACCCTGCGCAGCGCTGGCGAGATCGGATCATCATTGCAAGCCGAAGTCACGATCCATGCGGGCGCAGCGCATTACGCAGCGCTGGCGACATTAGGCGACGACCTGCGCTTCACCATGATCACGTCAACCGCCGAACTGCAACTGGCTGCGGACACGGCCCCGCGCATCAGCGCCCGCGCCAGCAGCCATGCCAAGTGCGAGCGTTGCTGGCATTACCGTGAGGATGTCGGCACACACGCCGAGCATCCAGGCCTGTGCGGACGTTGCCACAGCAATTTATTCGGTACAGGTGAGCGCAGACATCATGCCTAAATTCAAAGCCGGACTCATTGTCGCTGCACTAGTGATCGCCCTCGACCAGCTCAGCAAATATATCATCATGCAAGTATTTTCCTGGGGCGACCTGCTTAAAATCACAGGTTTTTTCGACCTGGTGCGCGCCCACAATACCGGTGCAGCATTCAGTCTGTTTGCCAGTCAGCCCGGCTGGCAGCGCGGATTCTTTATCGGCATTGCCAGCATTGCCTCCATCGTTATCCTTTATCTGCTGCGCAAGGGCAATGGCAGTGCGCTGTCCAGACTTGCACTCAGCCTGATTCTCGGCGGCGCTCTGGGCAATCTTGTCGATCGACTGATACACGGTTATGTCGTTGACTTCCTGTCATTCCATCTCGGCACCTATTACTGGCCGGCATTTAACGTCGCGGACTCCGCGATCACCATCGGCGCGATTCTGTTAATCTGGGACAGCTTGAAACAGCCTAAACACGCATGAATACACACGTACAACCGGGCGATACCCTTACCCTGCATTTTGCCATCCGCATCCACGGAGGCGACAATATCGACAGCAGTTTCGATGATGCACCGATCACGCTCACGCTAGGCGACGGCACACTGGAACCTGCACTGGAAAACTGGCTGCTCGATCTGCCGGTGAACTCGCGGCAGGTATTCATACTCGAACCACAACAGGCTTTCGGCATGCATGACCCGCTGCTCGTGCAAGATGTACCCATCGACGAATTTCATGATGAGCCGCCCGTAATGGACAGCATGATCGAGTTCGAACTGCCCGACGGCAGCCATCTCAGCGGACGGGTTGCCGAAATCAGGCCTCACGATGTCAGCATTGATTTTAACCACCTGCTTGCAGGGCAAACCGTAGAATTCGAAGTCGAAATCATTACCATCCACAGACCATCATGACTACCCATATCCTGCTTGCCAACCCTCGCGGCTTCTGTGCCGGCGTCGATCGTGCCATTGAAATCGTGGAGCGCGCGCTCGAACGTTTCGGCGCGCCGATTTATGTGCGTCATGAAGTCGTGCATAACAAGTTCGTGGTCGAAAATCTGAAAGCCAAGGGTGCGATTTTCATCGAAGACCTCAATGACGTTCCTGCCGGCAACACCCTGATTTACAGTGCGCATGGCGTATCCCAGGCAGTGCGCCGCGAGGCCGAAGCACGCGGCCTCACCGTATTCGACGCCACCTGTCCGCTGGTCACCAAAGTCCATCTCGAAGTTGCCCGCATGCGCGACAAGGGCATGGAAATCATCATGATCGGCCACAAGGGCCATCCCGAAGTGGAAGGCACCATGGGGCAAAGCGAAGGCGGCATGTATCTGGTGGAGACTCCCGAAGATGTGGCCTCGCTCCATGTCACGGATAAGGACAAACTGGCCTTCGTCACCCAGACCACGCTCTCGGTGGATGATGCAGCCCGCGTCATCGATGCACTGAAAAGCCGTTTTCCCAATATCATCGGCCCGAAAAAGGACGACATCTGCTACGCTACGCAGAACCGCCAGGATGCGGTCAAGGCACTGGCGCAGCAATGCGATCTGGTCATTGTCGTCGGCTCACCCAACAGTTCGAACTCCAACCGCCTGCGCGAAGTTGCGCAAAATCTGGGGGTGACGGCTTACATGGTAGATAACGCCAGCCAGCTTGATGCCAACTGGCTGACCGGCAAGACCAGCATCGGCGTAACGGCCGGCGCATCGGCCCCGGAAGTGCTGGTACAGGAAGTCATCACCCAGCTCAGGCAGTTCGGTGCCGATAATGTGAATGAATTATCCGGCATCACCGAAAACGTCACTTTCCCCATTCCCAGGACCTTGAGCGAATAATTTTGCCAATGCGCCAGCACAGGCCCTAAGTCACCATGGCAGGCAAATCACGCGCCAAAGCCGCTGCGCCGGTCGCATCGACGTCTGCGAAACCGGCGCCGGATGCTTTTTTTTACTGGGATGGCGACACACTGGTGCTCAACATACTCGGCAAACCGAGCGCCAAACAGGATGCCATAGGCAAGGTCAAGGGCAATCAGCTCAAAGTCAGCGTCACCACGGCCCCTATTGCAGCCAAGGCGACAGCCCATATGGTGCGCTTTCTTGCCGGGGAATTCGATGTTGCTGTCGCGGATATCGAAGTGGTATTCGGCCACATGAATGTCAATAAACAGCTACGCATCAAATCCCCCAATCGTCTGCCGTCAGTCATTTCCCGCTCTACATAATTCTGCCAGCTTCCAATCTCTCATCCCCGGCCGCCCTGTGCGGCATGCCGGGCGACCTCCATCTCGCCTGCACGCGGCTGCAATTCAGTCTTGCACACCCTCGCACCTGACATCCAATTCAAAAAACTTTAGTAAATGATTTTTCTTTATTTTCTATAAAAAATTTATATAAATTCATATTTACAAAAATATATAAGTATTTACTTATCACAATAAGAATAACAATTGAATATATCTTATGTATTACAGGATGTATAGTGGTGACCATCGGCTCAAGCGACAATTGCCCAAAGCCTAGGCAAGCACCCTCAATCACTGGAGAAAACAATGGATCAGTCCGGACGTTATGCAGACCTTAGTCTGAAAGAAGAAGATTTAATCAAGAACGGCAAGCACATACTTGTCGCTTACAAAATGAAGCCTAAGGCTGGCTACGGCTACCTGGAAGCAGCCGCACACTTCGCCGCCGAATCCTCCACCGGTACCAACGTTGAAGTTTCGACCACCGACGACTTCACCAAAGGTGTCGACGCACTGGTTTACTATATCGACGAAGCTACCGAAGATATGCGCATTGCGTATCCGATGGAATTGTTCGATCGCAACGTTACCGACGGCCGCATGATGATCGTTTCCGTGCTGACCCTGATCATCGGTAACAACCAGGGCATGGGCGATATCGAACACGCCAAGATTCATGACTTCTACGTGCCTGAGCGCGCTATCCAGCTGTTTGACGGTCCTTCCAAGGACATCAGCGACATGTGGCGCATCCTCGGCCGCCCGATCGAAAACGGCGGCTACATCGCCGGTACCATCATCAAGCCCAAACTGGGTCTGCGTCCCGAGCCGTTTGCAGCTGCTGCATACCAATTCTGGCTGGGCGGCGACTTCATCAAGAACGACGAGCCACAAGGCAACCAGACATTCTGCCCGCTGAAAAAAGTATTGCCGCTGGTCTATGACGCAATGAAACGCGCTCAGGACGAAACCGGCGAAGCCAAACTGTTCTCCATGAACATCACCGCTGACGACCACTACGAAATGTGCGCCCGTGCCGATTTCGGCCTGGAAACATTCGGTCCTGACGCAGACAAGCTGGCTTTCCTGGTTGACGGTTTCGTTGGCGGCCCTGGCATGATCACCACCGCTCGTCGTCAGTACCCTAACCAGTACCTGCACTACCACCGCGCTGGTCACGGCATGATCACTTCACCATCTGCCAAACGTGGTTACACCGCGTTTGTCCTGGCCAAGATCTCCCGTCTGCAAGGTGCTTCCGGCATTCACGTCGGCACCATGGGCTACGGCAAGATGGAAGGCGAGAACTCCGACAAGAACATCGCTTACATGATCGAACGCGATGAAGCGCAAGGCCCGATCTACTTCCAGAAATGGTACGGCATGAAGCCTACCACCCCGATCATCTCTGGCGGTATGAACGCATTGCGTTTGCCGGGCTTCTTCGAGAATCTGGGCCACGGCAACGTGATCAACACTTCCGGCGGCGGTTCTTACGGCCATATCGACAGCCCGGCTGCCGGCGCGATCTCCCTGCGCCAGTCGTACGAGTGCTGGAAATCCGGCGCTGACCCTATCGAATACGCTAAAGAGCACAAAGAGTTTGCCCGCGCATTCGAGTCCTTCCCGGGCGACGCTGACAAGATCTACCCAGGCTGGCGTGAAAAACTGGGCGTACACAAGTAATTCGTACCCCAGGTAACCCGCCGTCGCTGGCGGCGGGTTGTTAAAAGCCCCTGGGATTTCACAGGGGCTTTTTAACGCTTATTCCAACGTGTTTTGTTACAGAACATGCCGGAATACGCACTCAACTTCCAAACGAGACGACCATGAACGACACATCATTTGACATCACCCAGTTCCAGATTGCCGAAGAACCGTACTATCAAGCCCAGCGCAACGAAATCACATTGTACGAAGCCGCCTACAATGCGCGTCTGCCTGTCATGGTCAAAGGCCCTACCGGTTGTGGCAAATCCCGCTTTATCGAATACATGGCATGGAAGCTGAGCAAGCCGCTGATTACCGTCGCCTGCAACGAAGACATGACCGCCTCCGATCTGGTCGGGCGCTACCTGCTCGACGCCAACGGCACGCGTTGGGTGGACGGCCCGCTCACGCTGGCGGCGCGTTACGGCGCGATCTGCTATCTCGATGAAGTCGTGGAAGCGCGCCAGGATACCACCGTCGTCATCCACCCGCTGACCGATCACCGCCGCACCTTGCCGCTGGACAAAAAAGGCGAGCTGGTCGTCGCTCACCCCGATTTCCAGCTGGTGATTTCCTACAATCCCGGCTACCAGAGCCTGATGAAGGATCTCAAACAATCGACCAAACAGCGCTTTGCCGCGATGGAATTCGATTATCCGCTATGTTCGGTGGAAACCGCGATTGTCAGCAAGGAAGCCGGCATCGACATGGACAGCGCCGACCGCCTGGTACGCATTGCCGAGACTGCGCGCAAACTCAAGGGGCACGGCCTCGACGAAGGCATCTCCACCCGCCTGCTGGTTTACGCTGCAAGACTGATCAACGGCGGCATCCCAGCGCGCGACGCTTGCCGCATGGCACTTGTGCGCCCTATCACCGACGATGCCGATATCCGCGACACGCTGGATCACGCCATCGACGCAATATTCGCCTGAGTGACCTTGCCAGACGCCACGAGACTGCCATGAACGATACGCTGGTAGAAGAAATCAAAGCCTTGTCCTGCGGCTTTGCTCACGTGCAAAACGTGTTCCCGGACTGCTTTGCTTATGCGCAGAAGCGTCTCACGCCGGCCGCACAGACTGCGTATATCGATGGCGCACGCAGCTTATGCAAAATGGGCCGTGGCGAAGAGCCGGTGCTGGCGTTCCTGGAAGAAATACCGGACGTCGCCGTATTGCTGGGCGAGGATGTCATCGCCGATGTCATCGCCTTTGTCCAGAAACTGACCCGTACCCCCAGCAGCAAAGCAATAACGCCGTTTCTGCAAAGTCTGGCTGCAGCAGCCCGTGCGCTGGAAAGCCGTGCATTGCTCAATGAGTATTTCCATCTGACATGGCAAACCATGGAGCGCACCAGCCCCAAGGTGCATGGCATCGACTCGATGTATCCCAGCGCTTGCCTCATCGAATTCCTCAAGACCGCGCCGTTTCTGTTCGGCACCTTATCGTTCGGCGGCCTGCGCAACTGGGTGGACTACGGCGTCAAAGCCTACGCCAGCGACCCCGACCGCCAGCGCAAATATTTCCTGCTGCAAACGGCCGATAGCCGTGCCGTGATGCAACGCGAGCGGCACGGTACCTTGTTCACCGACAGCGAACGACAACTGGATCTGTACTTGCGCGGCCTGTGGCAGACCGCTGCCAATTTCGTCCCCTATTCCCTGGCGTTCGACGAGATCCGCAAACCGGTACCGTATTTCGATGCGCTCGGCGTGCATCTGCCGGACGTCTACGATGACATGCCCGGCGTGCGTGGCGTGGACCGCTATCGCGCCCTGCTGGCACACATCAGCGCTCACCGGCAATGGACCACACCGGTAATCGCCGACAACCTGAGTCCGTTCCAGCGCATGGCGGTCGAAGTATTCGAAGATTCCCGCGTCGAATACCTTGCGATGCTACGCTATCCGGGCTTGCGCAAGCTATGGGCTGCAATTCACCCGACACCCAAAGAAGGCGCATGTCCGCAAGGCCATTCGTGCATACGCCATCGCCTGTACATGCTGTCGCGCGCATTGCTTGACCCGCAGCACGGATACACCAATGCCGACCTGCTCGATTTCGTCGCCCGCTTTCACGCTGAAATGGCGGCTGGCACCAGCAGTACTGCCAATATGGTCACACTTGGTGTACAGTACATCGCCAAAACCCGTATTGGCAGCGATCTTGGTGCCAAAATTTATTTCGAAGATACGGTAGTCGATTACCGCGACGACAACCGGCTGATGTGGAAATTCATCGAAGAAGGCGACGAGGAAGAATTCGATGTCCAGCCGAAGAAAGCCCCGCCCGCAGAAGAAACCGAACACCGCCTGCCGCCGCGACTGTACCCGGAATGGGATTACGGCGCTGAGCATTACCGTCCGGACTGGGCCAGCGTCTACGAACATCTGCACCCGATGGGCGACGCCAGCGGCATCGACAGGATTCTGGCCAAACACAGCGTCCTGGCCAAACAACTGAAAAAGATCATCGATCTGCTCAAACCGCAGAACAAAGTGCGCATACGCTATCAGGAAGAAGGCGCCGAACTGGATCTGGATGTCGCCATCCGCTCCCTGATCGATTACAAGAGCGGCGCCGTACCCGACCCGCGCATCAACATGAGCCATCGCCATGATGGCCGCAGCATAGCGGTCTCGTTACTGCTCGACTTGTCGGCCTCGCTGGCCGATGTCCCCGAAGGCTGCCAGCAGAGCAAACTGGAACTGAGCCAGGAAGCGGTAACCCTGCTGGGCTGGGCCATCGAACAGATGGGCGACAAATTCGCGATCAGCGGCTTCCATTCCAATACCCGCCATGAAGTGCGCTACTTGCATATCAAAGGCTATTCCGAACACTGGGATGCGCCGGTCAAGGCGCGACTCGCAGGCATGCAGGCCGGCTACTCGACGCGCATGGGCGCAGCCATCCGTCATGCCGGGCATTACCTCGCCCATCAGCAGGCCGATAAGAAACTGCTGCTGATATTGACCGATGGCGAGCCCGCCGATATCGACAGCAAGGACCCGCGCTTATTGATCGAAGATGCCAGAATCGCCGTACGCGAACTGGATCAGGACGGCATCTACACCTACTGCATCACGCTCGACCCCAAAGCCGGCGACTATGTCGGCGATATATTCGGCAAGCATTACACCGTCATCGACCACATCGCACGCTTACCCGAGCAATTGCCAAAGCTGTTCATGGCGTTAACGAAATAAAGGCCAACAGATTTAGGACAACACACCCAACCTTACACAACGCTTACATATAACATATTGTTTAAACTGACAATTTGTCAGAATTAAGTAACTCAAAATTCATTTATGCCTTAGGGTTAATGATTAGAATAGCGGCACTGCAATACATATTGCGGCCAATTAATTTTAATTATTCGAGGTAAAAATGCAGTCAACCAACCGCTTTATCAAGACACTCAGCGCTACAGCCGTAGCACTTAGCCTCGGCCTCGGTGCCGCCTATGCCAACGCCACGGAAATCACCGGCGCAGGCAGCACATGGGTATACCCCCTGTTAAGCAAGTGGAGCCAGCCCTACGAACAAGCTACCGGTATCAAAATGAACTATCAGGCTATCGGTTCCGGTGGCGGTATCAAGCAAATCAAGGCCGGCACCGTGAATTTCGGCGCCAGCGATATGCCACTCAAGCCAAAAGACCTGCAAGACAATCACCTGATCCAGTTCCCGACCGCCATTGCCGGTGAAGACATGATCGTCAATCTGCCTGGTGTCAAACCGGGCCAACTAATCCTGACTGGTCCGGTTATCGCCAAGATCTATCTGGGCGAAATCACCAAATGGAATGATCCGGCTATCACCAGCCTGAACAAAGGCCTGAAACTGCCTGACATGGCTATCACCCCGGTGCATCGCGCTGATGGTTCAGGCACCACTTTCACCTTCGCCAGCTACCTGGCCAAAGTCGACCCGACCTGGGAAAAGAAAATCGGCGTAGACACCGCTGTCAACTGGGTTAACGGCATCGGCGGCAAAGGCAATGACGGCGTAGCAGCTCTCGTCAAACAAGTCGCTGGCTCCATCGGCTACGTTGAATATGCCTACATCCTGGAAAGCAAACTGAATTATGTACGCATGTACAACCAGGCAGGCAAGCTGGTAAGCCCAAGCCTGAAAGGCTTCCAGGCTGCTGCTGCCAACGTCGATTTCACCAAGGCTGAAGACTTCTACGTCATCCTCACCAACCAGCCTGGCGCTGACAGCTGGCCTATCTCCGGCTGCACATGGGAAATCCTGAAAAAGGACGCACCCAAGGCAAATAATGAAGAAGTAGTCAAATTCTTCACCTGGGGCTTCGAACACGGCCAGGAACTGGCAAAATCCATTGCCTTCGGCCCGCTTCCAGACACCACTGTCAAAACTATCAAAACCTACTGGCATAGCCAATTGGGTATTTAAGCAACTGCAAGTGTAACACCGCAGTACTAAACACCACCTGCCGTATCAGGTGGTGTTTTTTTTATGCCGCACACGCACAGCCTTGCATACTTGTGGTCCGCGTCTTGCAGATTTAGGTATAAAATATCCCATTATCAATTGCCTGCAATGATGCCACACCATGAAAAAACAAATCCAGCATTTCAACCATTCCGCCCTGTCGCTGATCGAACACATCGGCCTGCTGGTGATCGCTATTGCCACCGTATTCGCGATGAGCAGCGAAGTCATCAACATGCTGAACAGCAAAGCTGTAATGCTGACCGATTTGCTGTTGTTATTCCTGTATCTCGAAGTGGTCGCCATGATTCAGCGCTACTACACATCAGGCAAACTGCCGGTACGCTTCCCGCTCTATATCGGCATCGTCGCCCTTGCCCGCTATCTGATACTGGACATGAAAGCGATGGACGAATGGCGCATGATCGCCGTCACCAGCTCCATCTTGTTGCTGGCATTGGCGATTTTACTAATACGCTACGGGCATGTGCGCTTCCCTTATTTAAGTGACGAATCTGCGCCTGGCATGGATAAATCGGAAACTACCCACTGAACGAGACTCGCCGTGACTAACGGCTGTTCAACTGACATCGGCAACCCAGCTATACATCGGATATATCGAAGTCGCGGCGAGAATAGTGACAGGAACGCCCCGGAGCCAACACCACCCTCTTACCAATAGCTCCTCGACCCTTTTAGAATGCACAAGCATGGACTTCACCTAGTCATTTCTTTCATACGCATAGGTATCGTCAAAACCATCCAGCACATTTTTTCCGGTCAGTATCAAAACCAAAACCGGAGGAATTACAATCAGCGACCCCGCAATAAGCAACAGTAGCAGATGCCGCTTGATAAAATCTTTAACGTCAATCCTGTATTGTTCGGCCACATTCGCCTTTTTGCTTACCCTGCCCAATCTTTTACAACACGTTTGACCATATTGTCTGATAAGACGCGGGCTGGTATTTACCATCACATTTACGATGGCCTCCCTGCCGACTGGAAACACAACCAACCATATGATTCCACATGAAAAAATAAAATACAGCAATACGCCAAAATAGAACACGTAAATAGTCCGTTAACACTTCATGACATGAATGCGCAGCGTTTATTGAAGGCAGACAAAACTACTACAGACAAAATCCGTAATATCTTATCCTAAAAATCCGAGATTGTCTTGCTAAGAATGTAACAAAGATTAAAAATGCAAAAAGGGGTTAGCCGTTAAGCTAACCCCTTCTGTATTTTTGGTGCCCTCTGTCTGACTCGAACAGACCACCTACGGTTTACAAAACCGTTGCTCTACCGGATGAGCTAAGAGGGCATAGTTCACCATTATGCCATTTTTGAATTAAATGGTCAAAAAGAAAACTCGAAGTTTGGTTGATGAACCCAATGAATGCATTCTACTAACTACTTTACTATCTGTAGCTTCGGCTTACCTGCAGGTGCAGTTGGAGGCGGATTATCATCATCGGATATCGGCGATTTTACTGGTGATGGGTTTTCTGCCGGCATCGCGGTCGACACCTCGAATCCCAAACCTTCGCCATTTTCACGCGCAAAAATACCGGCCACAGCTGCAATCGGTATTTCAAGCTGTCGTGAAACACCATTAAATCGCGCAGAAAACTGTATCCAGTCGTTATCCATCAGCATGCCGTGTGTTGCGCTGGGCGACAGATTAAGGACAATGCCGCCATCCTTGACATATTCTGGAGGAACGCGGGTATGACTATCCACCACTACCGATAAATAGGGTGTATAGCCGTTATCCATACACCATTCGTAAATCGCACGTATCAGGTAGGGTTTGGTGGATTTGTCTGGCATGGTCTACTTGCGCATCGCTTTTTCATTAGGCGTTAAGGCATCGATAAATGCCGGCCGGCTAAACAGACGCTCCGCATATTTCAACAGATTCACTGCCTGCTTGGGGAGCTGTATATCATAATGTTCCAACCGCCATAGCAATGGGGCGATAGCCACATCCAGCATTGAAAACTCGTCATTGAGCATGAATTTCTGCTTGGCAAAAATCGGCGCAATTTGGGTCAGATTGTCACGCACCATGATCCGGGCTTTATCAGCCGCACTCTTGCTGCCGTGCTCTATCGCATTAACATGGCTAAACAGATCTTGCTCGAATGTAAACAGGAACAAGCGCGCGCGAGCGCGCATAACGGGGTCCGCGGGCATCAATTGCGGGTGCGGGAAGCGCTCATCAATATATTCATTGATGATATTGGCCTCATAAAGCACCAAATCGCGTTCGACCAGAACCGGCACGCGATTGTATGGATTCATTAACGCGAGATCTTCGGGCTTATTTTGCAAGTCCACATCGATCACTTCAAAATCCATGCCTTTTTCAAACAGGACGATACGGCAGCGTTGGCTGTATGGGCAAGTATTGCCAGAATACAACGTCATCATAATGATTACCCTAAAATAACATGGCCGACGGGTACCCGTCGGCCGTAAAAAATCACACTAATCAGTTCTTGCCAAGAATGAACCGTTTAATGGATATCTTTCCAATACTCTTGTTTTAAGTAATAGGCCAATATGAAGAACAAGCCCAGGAACAACAATACCAGGATACCCACTTCCATACGCTGGATTTTAGCAGGTTCGCCCATCCAGGTTAAGTAGTTCACCAAGTCACCCACCGCTGCGTTGTATTCCGCAGGGGTCATTGAACCCGGCTTGACCAGCTCCAACTCAGGCTTCGCATGTGCATCATGCTCAGCGTTTGCGGGCTCCTTAAAAATCTGCTCGCCTTGCAATCCGTACAATACGAATGGCATACCTACTTTTTCAAACACCGTATTGTTCCAGCCGGTTGGCCGAGTATCGTCACGGTAGAAGCTGCGCAAGTAGGTATAAAGCCAGTCCGGACTACGTGAACGGGAAATCACCGACAGATCAGGCGGCACCGCGCCAAACCACAGTTTGGCATCGGCTTGACTCATGCTGATACTCATCGTGTTACCGACTTTGTCAGTTGCGAACATCAAATTATTTTTAATTTGATCTGCGGTCAGACCGACATCTTCCAAACGCTTGTAACGCATCGCGTTTGCACTATGGCAGCTCAGGCAATAGTTGGTAAAAAGCTTCGCCCCACGTTGAATCGAAGCGTAATCCTCTAAATTAACCGGAGCTTTGTCAAGATGCACATGCTCTGACGCAAATGCTGTCAGTGGTGCAAATAACAACGCAAGTAGAAATTTCTTCATTATTCAGGAATCCTTTCTGGCACTGGTTTGGTCTTATCGATTTTGGTATACCACGGCATGAATATAAAGAAGCTGAAATAGATCACGCTGAATATACGAGCCATCATGGTAAATGCTGGTGTCGGTGCTTGCGTACCCAGATAACCCAGGCCCACAAAGCTGATGACGAACAGTGTCAAAATGGATTTATACAGGGTGCCGCGATAACGAATCGATTTAACCTTGGAACGATCCAGCCATGGCAGGAAGAACATGATCATCACGCCAGCACCCATACCTACCACACCCAGGAATTTATCAGGCACGGCACGCAGAATCGCATAGAACGGAGTGAAGTACCATAATGGCACGATATGCTCAGGCGTCTTGAATGGGTTTGCAGGGATAAAATTATCCGGCTCGAGGAACCAGCCACCCATTTCAGGTGCGAAGAACACAATCGCGCTAAACACCATCAGGAATACGATCACGCCCATGATGTCTTTCACCGAGTAATACGGATGGAAAGGGATACCATCCAATGGGATGTGCGTAACAGGATCTTTATGCTTCTTGATCTCGATGCCTTCGGGATTGTTGGAACCGACTTCATGCAATGCAATGATGTGCGCAGCAACCAGCCCAACCAGAACCAGCGGCAATGCAATCACGTGGAATGCGAAAAAACGGTTCAAGGTAGCATCGGACACAACGAAGTCGCCACGAATCCACAATGACAAGGCGTCACCGACTACCGGAATCGCGCCAAACAGGGAAATAATCACCTGGGCACCCCAGAACGACATTTGGCCCCATGGCAGCAAATAACCCATGAAAGCTTCAGCCATCAGTGCCAGGTAAATCATCATACCGAACACCCAGATCAATTCACGCGGTTTGCGATACGAGCCATACATCAAGCCGCGGAACATGTGCAAGTACACAACCACAAAGAACATGGAAGCACCAGTCGAGTGCATGTAACGTATCAGCCAGCCCCATTCCACATCATTCATGATGTATTCAACCGATGCAAAAGCGAGCGCTGCATCAGGTTTGTAGTTCATGGTCAGGAAAATACCGGTAACGATTTGAATCACTAACACCAAAAGAGCGAGCGAACCAAAGAAATACCAGAAATTAAAGTTTTTTGGTGCATAGTATTCAGATAAATGCGCTTTCCAGTTTGATGTCAAAGGGAAGCGGTCATCAATCCAACCCACCAATTTTTGCATTGCACTCATTGATTAAGCTCCTTTCGCGTCTTCACCAACCAAAATACGCGTAGCAGTCAGGTATTTATGGGGTGGGACTTGCATATTCAGGGGGGCTGGCACACCTTTATAAACACGTGCAGCCAAGTCGTAACGGGAACCGTGGCATGGGCAGAACCAGCCACCATCCCAATCCGGACCTAAATCTTGAGGAGCCAACTCTGGGCGGAATGTAGGTGAGCAACCTAAGTGGGTACAGATACCAACTACTACCAGATATGCTGGTTTAATAGAACGGTTCTCGTTCTGGCAGTAAGGGGGTTGTTGCGGCTGCTCGGATTTCGGATCCAATACTTTGCTATCGTTCTTTGGCAATGTTGCGAGCATTTCCTTGGTACGATTTACGATCCACACCGGCTTACCTTGCCATTCGATGGCAAGCAACATGCCGGATTCAACCTTGCTGATATCCACTTCGACTGGTGCGCCAGCTGCTTTTGCACGTTCGCTAGGTAACATGCTCATCACAAAAGGCGTCAACACAGCCACTCCTGCCACGCCACCCATTGCTGTGGTAGCAGCGACAAGAAAGCGGCGTTTGCTGCGATCCACTTGCTGATTACTCATAATTCATCCCTATTTAGGTTACGCAAACTTAAAAACTCTTCTATTTTACCCAAATTTTGGGCAAAACATAAACCCCCATTTTCATATTATTTACTGACTCACGACTGACGAAGACTCACATCGATCATATCCTGTATAATTTGTCACAATAAATATTATTTTTATCGAGCCAAAGATGCGTAAATTCTGGTTATTATTTTCTCAAAGCGCCACTATCGCGCTCGGTATATTGCTGGTGATTACCGTCTTCAAACCAGAATGGCGTATCTGGCATAATGCATCGGCTCCCAGCGGCAACCCCGGCGCCATCGCTGCTGCACCCAACTCTTATCGCTATGCTGCCGGCAAGGCGATACCCTCCGTTGTCAATGTATTCACCAGCAAAGCCGTACACACGCTCGCGCCCCCTCTCTCCAACAGCCCCTTATTCAACCCCTTCTTCGATGGGCAAGCCAAATCCCGCACGCAGCGCGTCAGCAATCTGGGTTCAGGGGTCATCGTCAGCACAAACGGTTATATTCTGACCAATCACCATGTGGTCGAATCTGCCGATGAAATCCAGGTCGCGTTACATGATGGCCGCACCTTGCTAGCCAAGGTTGTGGGTACCGACCCTGAGACAGACCTGGCCGTCCTCAAGATTGACGCTTCCAATTTACCCGCCATCACTTTTAGCCAATCGGACAAGGCAAGTATTGGCGATGTGGTGCTGGCCATTGGCGATCCATTCGGCGTAGGGCAAACGGTTACCATGGGCATCATCAGCGCATTGGGACGCTCGCATTTGGGCATCAATACCTTCGAGGACTTTATCCAGACTGACGCCGCCATCAATCCGGGAAACTCAGGCGGTCCATTGGTGGATACCAACGGCAATCTGGTCGGCATCAATAGCGCCATCTATTCGCGCACCGGCGGTTCCCAGGGGATAGGTTTTGCGATTCCGGCGAATCTGGTTTCCAAGGTCATGGACCAGATCATTGCGCACGGCGAGGTCATTCGCGGCTGGATGGGAATCGAAGTTCAGGATCTGACACCAGAACTGGCGGAGTCTTTCAAACTGAAAAACGGCAACGGCGCGTTGATTGCGGGAATACTGCGTGGCGGCCCGGCGGATCGCGCCCACATCCATCCCGGCGACGTGCTCCTCAGCGTAGACAACCAGGTCATTACTGATTCTGCGGCCCTGCTCAATCAGATTGCCGCATTGAAACCGGGCCAGAATACGACTATTACTCTGCTGCATCGTGACAAGATACTGACTACCACGGTAAAAATAGCTCGTCGCCCCAAACTGGAAATCAATACGGAAGCTCAGCCCTGAAGGCGGGTTTTCCGTCCCTCCTTACAAATAATTGCGCCATTCCTGGTCTTCCGAATCAAATAGCCGGTTGGCTTCCAGCGGTCCCCAAATGCCCGCCGGATAGGTGTGAATAAAATCGCGTTCCTGAGCCCAGCTTTTTAATATCGGATCCACTACGCGCCACGCCCATTCGACCTCGTCAAAACGGATGAACAGGGTACGGTCGCCGTCAATCACGTCCAGCAACAAGGTCTCATAGGCGTCCAGTTGCGCTTCGCCTTCCTGCCGATAACCGGCATCGAGCGATACCACCCGCGTATCCATATCCAGACCAGGCTGCTTGACGTGCACCTCCATGTGCATGCTTTCTTCGGGCTGGATGGATAGCACGATCCAGTTGGGCGAAATGATTTCCTGCGGGGTGGTACGAAACAATTGCTGCGGCGGATGCCGGAAACGAATCGCCACCATGGACTTGGCTTCCGCCAGCCGCTTGCCGGTGCGCAAATAGAATGGCACGCCGCGCCAGCGCCAGTTATCAATATAGAATTTGGCCGCAATATATGTCTCGGTCATGGAGTTGGGTTCAACTCCGGGTTCCATCTGATAAGCGGGCACAACGACACCGTCCGAGGTGCCTTGCACATACTGGGCGC
Source organism: Sulfuriferula sp. AH1 (assembly GCF_002162035.1). Classification (NCBI taxonomy): domain Bacteria; kingdom Pseudomonadati; phylum Pseudomonadota; class Betaproteobacteria; order Nitrosomonadales; family Sulfuricellaceae; genus Sulfuriferula; species Sulfuriferula sp. AH1. The sequence continues at coordinate 658,958 of NZ_CP021138.1, read as the reverse complement.
GGAATGCGTGCGCATGTACCGAACGCTTGTTGATGGGACGTATCGAGCGCAACACCTTGACCTTTTCATCGCGCAACGCATCCGCTTCCAGTACCGGAGGCGGCTCCATCGCCACCACCGTCAACAATTGCATCAGGTGGTTTTGCAGCATATCCCGCAACGCACCGGCCTTATCGTAGTAATCGGCGCGGTTTTCTATCCCCATGGTTTCCGCCACTGTGATCTGCACATGATCTATGAAATTACGGTTCCACAAGGGCTCCACCAGCGTATTGGCAAACCGGAACACCAGCAGATTCTGGACGGTATCCTTGCCGAGATAATGATCGATACGGAATATCTGCTGTTCGTCAAAATGCTGGTGCAGCAGCTTGTTTAACGCCTGTGCCGATTCGATATCCTCGCCGAATGGCTTTTCCACGACGACACGATGCAGACCGCGAGGCTGCGACAATCCCGATTGGTCGAGATTTTTGATCACACCGGAAAAATCCGTCGGCTTGACGGCCAGATAAAACACCACATTCGAGCACACGCCCATTTTCGGCTTGCTTAACTCCTCCTTCAGCCGCTGATAGGCCTGCACATCCTGCAACTCGCCACGCACATAGCTGAAACGGGCAATAAACTGGTCGCACATATCATCATCACACTTATCCTGCAGCTTTTCCTTAAGCAAGGTTTTAACATGATCGCCCCATGCCGCATTATCCCAATCACGCCGTCCGAAAGCGATGAAATTCATGCTCTCGGGCAAGCGCTTGGCAGCTTCGAGGCGATAGAGTGCTGGGATGAGTTTCTTCGTCGCCAGATTCCCGGTCGCACCAAAAATCACGAAATTACAAGGAAAGCCCAATTTGTCGCTCATACCCCCTCCTTGACGCCATGTCCGCCGAATCCTTTGCGCATCATCGCCAGCAACTTGTCGGTGTATTCATGCTTACCCTGGCTGGCAAAACGCATCATCAATGCCAGTGTCATCACCGGCGCGGGGGTACCTTGCTCAACGGATTCCAGCACCGTCCAGCGCCCTTCGCCTGAATCGGCGACAAATGGTGCGATTCCCTCTAGTGTCTGATCGGTTTGCAAAAATTCGGCAGTCAAATCCAGCAGCCAAGAACGCACCACGCTGCCATGCCGCCACATCTCGCTCACTGCAGCCAAATCGATGCCGAACTCCTGCTTGCCCTTGAGCAGGGACAACCCTTCCGCCAGCGCCTGCATCATGCCGTATTCGATGCCATTGTGCACCATTTTGACGAAATGCCCGCTGCCTACCGGCCCGCAGTGCAGCCATCCAGTATCCGGTCCAGGCGCGAGCATCCTGATGAAAGGAATCACATGAGCCACGGTATCCGCTTCTCCGCCTATCATCAATGCATAGCCGTTCGCCAGCCCCCATATCCCGCCGGATACGCCTGCATCCATGAAACGCAAGCCATATTCCTTCAGCTCGACCGCATGGCGCTGACTATCCTTGTAAAACGCATTCGCGCCATCCACAACGATATCCCCCGGCGCCAACAAACCCGCGAGCTGTTGCAAGGCCATTTCCGTCGCATCACCGGCCGGCAACATCAGCCATATGATACGCGGGCTGGCCATCTGCGCCACCATGCTGCTCAAACTGTCGTAGGCCGAGATATTGGCTTCGGCTTGTGCCAATTGTTCAGCGACTTCGTGACTGCGGTTCCACACCAGAACGTTTGCCCCGCCACGCGCCAGTCTCCGCGCCATATTCGCGCCCATCTTACCCAGGCCCAACAAACCGATTTGCATTTATCGTCTCCTCGTAATTAGATCTCAACGAGAAACAGCATACACCAATCCCACCTCGCCTATCACCCTAATCGGGCATTAGCGCAAGTTAACCGTGACGCTTGATTGGACCTGATTTAATCAGCCAAATTGCATATTCAACACAAAAAAGCGATTGCATCAGGAGGCGTCTCAACGGGCTGAGGCGCAAATAAAACAGGCATCCCCATTGCTGCGGGATGCCTGTCGAGAACTAAAACCGGATTTTTTATTGAACCGGGGGCGCCGTATTGCTGAATGATACCCGCTCATTGAGCCTGGACATCAGGTGCGCCAGATTGGGGTGCGCTTCACGCCATTGAATATGCGGAAAACGCAACTCCAGATATCCCAAGGCACAGCCTACTGCAATGTCGGCCAGGCTGTAGTTATCCCCCATGCACCAGGGATGATCGCCCAAATCGCTGGCGATTGTCTCCAAGGCACGAAATATCTTTTGCTCCTGACGTAACATCCACTCAGCGTTTTGCTGCGACTCAGGCCGTTTCTTCTCCAGGAAAATCGTCGCCGCAGCTTCGCACACTCCGTCGGCCAGAGCCTCCCAGCGCTTGGCGACAATATGGCTGCGCGCGTCTTTTGGCAGCACGTTATGTACCGGTGCAGCATGATCCAGATACTCGACAATGACCCGGGAGTCGTACAAGGGCGTGCCGTCTTCCAGCAATAGAACGGGGATTTTGCCCAACGGGTTATATTCCGGCACATGCGTATCTGCATCCCACGGGATATCGATTTGCAATTCGCATTCGATATGTTTTTCCGCCAGGACGATACGCACCTTGCGGGCGAAAGGACTAGTCAAGGATGCGATCAGTTTCATTTTTTACTCAATCATTCAAGTGCGACACGATAAATTGCTTCACTGCATCAACATCAGCATCCATTACGGTATAACGTTGCGGCAAATCTTCCATATTTGCCATGCTTGCCGGACGCTCAGGTGCCCGTCCCAGCGCCTCGTGGATCGCGTCTTCGAACTTGGCTGGCAGTGCTGTTTCCAATACTATCATCGGCACGCCCGGCTCGAAATACTCCAGGCCAACTTTTAATCCGTCAGCGGTATGGGTATCAATCATGACACCGTATTTTTCCCAGGTATCACGGATGGTTTCCATGCGATTAGCGTGGTTGCTCGACCCGGATACCATGCCATAATCCGCCACGCGGGCAAATACGCCATCGGCATTCAGATCGAAGCTGCCACCCTGGTCCACCGCTGACCACAACGCCCGTAGCTGCGCACCGTCTCGACCGATCAGATCAGCCGCAAAACGCTCGAAGTTGGATGCCTTGGAAATATCCATGGACGGGCTGCTGGTGTGATAAGTGTGCGCCGAAACCCTGGGGCGATACACGCCGGTTTTGAAAAACTCGTCCAGCACATCGTTTTCATTGGTCGCCACGATCAGATGCCTGATCGGCAAACCCATCATGCGGGCGATATGCCCGGCACATACATTGCCGAAGTTACCCGACGGCACAGCAAAACTGACTTGCTGGTCATTGCTGTGCGTCGCTGCGAAATAGCCTTTGAAGTAATACACCACCTGAGCGGCGACGCGGCCCCAGTTGATGGAATTGACTGCACCGATCTTGTATTTGGCTTTAAAAGCATGGTCATTCGACACCGCCTTGACGATGTCCTGGCAATCGTCGAACACGCCATTGATCGCGATGTTATGAATATTGCGATCTTGCAGCGAGAACATCTGCGCCGTCTGGAAGCGGCTCATTTTATTATGCGGCGACAGCATGAACACCTGGATACCGCGTTTCCCGCGCATCGCATATTCCGCTGCGGAACCGGTGTCGCCCGAGGTAGCGCCGAGTATATTCAGGTCCTGCCCTGCACGCTCCAGCACGTACTCGAACAAATTCCCCAGCAGCTGCATGGCCATGTCCTTGAATGCCAGGGTCGGGCCATTCGACAGGCACAGCAGATGCAGCCCGGGCTCCAGCATATGCAGCGGCGTTATATCTGCCGCCGTCTCATCGCTGCGGGCATTGCAGTACACTTCCGGGGTGTAGGTTTTATCGATGATGGCACGCAGGTCTGCCGCAGGTATGTCATCGGCGAAACGCGACAGTACCGCGAACGCCAATTCACGATAATCCATCCCGCGCATCGCCTCAAGCTGCTCTGCACTGAACTGCGGATAGGTTTCCGGCAAATACAGGCCGCCGTCAGGCGCCAAACCGCCGAGCAGAATCTCCGTGAACGTTTGCGCGGGAGAGTCGCCGCGGGTACTGATATAACGCATGACCATAGCTTTAGCCTTTAGTGAATCACTTATTCAATTCTTCCAGACGAATGCGCGCGATCTTGCCGGAAATGGCAGGCAACGCTTCGATTTTTGCCATCGCCGCATTCACATTTTTCTCCACGCTCTGATGCGTAAGAATAATAATGTCGACCTGTTCCTGGCCTTCCTGGGGCTCTTTTTGCATCATCGCATCAATGGAAATATCCAGATCCGCCAGAATGCGAGTCACATCCGCCAACACGCCGGGTTTGTCAAACGCGCGCAAGCGCAAATAATACGAGGTGCGCACCTCATCCATCGCCAGTATCGGCTCATCCGACAAGGTGTCCGGCTGGAATGCGAGATGCGGTACGCGGCTATGCGGATCGGCCGTATGCATGCGCGTCACATCGACCAGATCGGCCACCACCGACGATGCGGTAGGTTCTGCGCCCGCGCCTGCGCCGTAATACATGGTGACGCCCACCGCATCGCCCTTGACCAGGATCGCATTCATGGCACCATCCACATTGGCAATCAGCCGCCGTGCCGGAATCAATGCCGGGTGCACGCGCAGCTCTATGCCCTGTGGCGTGCGCTTGGTGATGCCCAGCAGTTTGATGCGATAACCCAGCTGTTCGGCATATCTGACATCATCGCCGGTGAGCCTGGTAATCCCCTCGATGTACGCATGATCGAACTGCATCGGGATGCCGAAGGCAATTGCCGACATGATCGTGAGTTTATGTGCGGCATCGACACCTTCCACATCAAACGTCGGATCCGCCTCGGCGTATCCCAGACGCTGCGCTTCTTTCAGCACATCGCCGAAATCGGCACCTTTATCGCGCATTTCGGTAAGAATAAAGTTCGTGGTGCCGTTGATGATGCCGGCTATCCATTCGATGCGATTGGCGGTCAAGCCTTCACGGATCGCCTTGATAATCGGGATGCCGCCAGCTACGGCAGCTTCGAATGCAACCATCACGCCTTTTCTTTGTGCTGCAGCAAATATCTCGGTGCCGTGGTTGGCGATCAGCGCCTTGTTGGCAGTCACCACATGCTTGCCGTTTTCTATCGCCATCAGGATAAGTTCTTTGGCCGGATTTTCGCCGCCTATCATCTCCACCACGATATCGATATCGGGGTTATCGACAACTTCGAACGGATTATTCGTCAATTGCATATCGGGGGCAGCAAAGGCCTGCGCTTTTTCCATGTCGCGCACCGCGGCCATGATCACCCGTATCTCGCGACCGGCACGCCGGGTGATTTCCGCCGCATTGCGCCGCAGCACTGTCAGCGTACCGCCGCCCACGGTACCCAAGCCTAACAAACCTACATTCATTGGTTTCATATTATGTTTTCCACTTAATCTACATAGCTACCGTGCAACTTGCGATACCGTTCCAGATACCGGGCTATCCGTCCTATCGCTTCCCGCAGCTCATCCTCATGCGGCAAGATCACCACACGAAAATGATCGGGTTGCGGCCAGTTAAATCCGGTCCCCTGCACGATAAGCACACGCTCTTCTTCCAGCAAATCGAGAATGAATTTCTGATCGTTTTCGATCGGGTACATTTTCGGATCCAGGCGCGGAAACATGTACAGCGCTGCTTGCGGCTTGACACAGCTCACACCGGGAATGGCCGTCAGCAATTCCCAGGCCAGATTACGCTGACGAGTCAGCCGCCCTTCCGGCGCTACCAGATCAACTATGCTCTGGTAGCCGCCCAGCGCGGTCTGGATCGCATATTGCCCGGGCACATTGGAACACAGACGCATCGACGCCAGCATGTTCAGACCCTCGATGTAATCGAGCGCATGGCGCTTATCGCCGGAAATCACCATCCATCCGGCGCGATAGCCGCAGGCCCGGTAATTCTTGGACAGGCCATTCAAGGTCACGCACAACACATCGTCCGTCATCGAAGCGATAGACACGTGCTCGTGTGCGTCATACAGCACCTTGTCGTAAATCTCGTCTGCGTAGACGATGAGCTGGTATTGCCGCGCAATGGCCAGTATCCCTTCCAGTATTTCCGGCGTATACAGCGCACCGGTCGGATTATTGGGGTTGATGATGACGATGGCCCGTGTATTCGGCGTGATCTTGGCGCGGATATCGTCCAGATCAGGCATCCAGTCAGCATTCTCGTCGCACAGATAATGCCGCGGCGTCCCGCCCGCCAGCGTGACGGCTGCCGTCCATAACGGATAATCCGGCGCTGGTACCAAAACCTCGTCCCCGCTGTTGAGCAAAGCCTGCATCGCCAGCACAATCAGTTCGGAGGCGCCATTGCCGATGATGATATCGTCGATCTGCACACCGGCAATACCCTTGCTCTGGGTGTAATGCATGATTGCCTTGCGCGCCGCAAACAGACCTTTGGAATCGGTGTATCCCGATGCATTGGGTAGATTCACGATCACGTCCTGCACGATTTCTTCCGGCGCTTCGAAACCGAACGGCGCAGGATTGCCGATGTTGAGTTTGATGATGCGCTGTCCTTCGTCTTCCATTTGCTTGGCACGCGCCAGCACCGGACCGCGAATGTCGTAGCAAACATTATCCAATTTGGTCGATTTTTTAACTGGTCGCAACATTTGCGCCTCTTTCGTCATCACGAATATTTATCCTAAAACTCGAGCCCGATTGACAAGCTTGGTCGTCAAGGTGCCAAAATGTATAATCTTACTCGACTGTACGCTCATGCCGCAATTGGAGACTGTTTTGAAATTTCATCTGACCCAGCCCGAAGGACTCAATTTATTCACCGGATATGGCGATGATTATGTCATCATCAATGGCGAACGCTACATCCAGTCAAGCCTGTTGGTTACCCCCGATGCCATTCTGCAGGATTGGCAAGTCAGCAACTTTAGTACATTACAGACCCGGCATTTCGAAGCGTTCATCGCCCAGCAACCGGAGATCGCGTTGCTGGGCACCGGCAAGCGCCTGCAATTCCCTCACCCCCGGCTTTCCGCAGCGCTGACTAACGCAGGCGTAGGACTCGAAGTCATGGATACCAAGGCCGCCTGCCGTACCTACAACATTCTGGTTGCGGAAGGCCGCCGCGTGGTAGTCGGCATCATCCTGGATTGCCCGGAATCTGCCGGCGTTTAAACCGGCATTACCTCACCAAAGCGCCCGACCGCAGCGAACCCGGCGACATCCTGTGCCGGAGCCTGACTATCAGGCTGATGGATACTGCGCAAATAGCGGATACCGTATTCCTGCGCATTGCGCAAAACCGCCAGGCTGTCATCGAACAAGACCGTACGTTGCGCATGAAATGGCACGAGCATCTGCAATGCTTCCCAGAAACCCGGCTGTTCCTTTGCCAAGCCCAATTGATGTGAAGTGACCATCAGATCAAAATTCGACGTCAATGCCGTACGCTGCATCTTCAGCGTCAGACTATCCGGATGGGCATTGGTCACCAGCACGATATGTTTACCCGCCTGCCGCAGCGCGGCCAAAAATACATCAACCTCATGGCGTACCGCGATCAGGTGCTGTACCTCGCGTTTAAGCGCGACGATATCCATATCCAGTGCCTGCCGCCAGAAATCCAGGCAATACCATTGCAGACTGCCTTGATGCAATGCGAACAATTGCGTTAAATACGTCGTTGCTTCTGTTAACGGCACGCCGTTTTGCCGGGCATAACATGCAGGCAGATGCTGGCGCCAGAAATAATTATCGAAATGCAGATCCAGCAACGTGCCGTCCATATCCAGCAGCACCGTGTCGATTTCCTGCCAATCCAATACCGGCGTCATAGCAGGGCGTCTTTATCCATACCCAGCCGCCGCAAAAATTTGCGCAACAATTGCAGCGCTTCAGTCTGGATCTGGCGTACCCGTTCGCGGCTGATATTGAGATCGTTAGCGAGCTGTTCCAATGTTTGCACTTCCTGGTCATTGAGCCCGAAACGGCGTTCTATCACCCAGCGCTGTTTATCGCTAAGCTGACTCAGCCATTCGGTGATAAAACTCAACGTCTCTGCCTGAGCCAGCATATGTTCAGGCAGCTCGCCATGTTCATCGACCAGGGTCTCGCCCATGGTCAAATCGGCATCCATATCCAGCGGCGCATCCAGCGACAGCAGCCTGTCGTTCAGGCGCAACATCTGTTGCACTTCCTCAACCGGCACCCCGACCAGATGTGCAATGTCTTCATCACTCGCTTCGCTCACCCCGTGCTGCATCAAATGGTGGCGTGCCCGCAGAATGACATTGATCGCCTTGACGATATGCACCGGCAAACGGATGGTGCGGGATTGATTCATGATGGCGCGCTCGATTGATTGGCGTATCCACCATGTCGCATAAGTTGAAAACCGGAACCCGCGCGAAGGGTCGAATTTTTCCAGCGCATGCATCAGGCCCAGGTTGCCTTCTTCAATCAAATCCAGCAAAGACATGCCACGATGACTATAATGTTTGGCAATATTCACCACCAGACGCAAATTGCAAACGATCATTTTTTGTCGCGAAGCGAAATTTCCCTGCACGACCTGTTCGGTCAGGAGGCGTTCTTCATCGGCACTCAATAATGCGTTATGGCCGATATCATGCAGATACATCTGCGTCACGTCGGCTTGCAAATCATCCAGCAACAGGGATTCGACCAATTCCACATCGGGAAGTATCTCTTCAGCCGCAACGGGCGATTCATCTGCGTCATTTCCGTCCATATCAGTCATTTTGTAACCTCAGGAAGATATTTCAGTGGGTCAACGGGTTTGCCCATTTGCCGAACTTCAAAATGCAACTCGACCCGATCCGCATCACTATCGCCCATTTCGGCAATTTTCTGTCCGCGGCTGATCGCCTGTCCCTCTTTTACCAAAATCTGCTGATTGTGTGCATAGGCAGATAAATATATCGCGTTGTGCTTGATGATGACCAATTTACCATATCCGCGCAGTCCGGAACCACTATATACAACTTTTCCTGCAGCAGCAGCATAGACAGGCTGGCCGCGACTACCGCCGATGTCGATTCCCTTGCTGGATTTTGCCTCGCTGAATTCGGTAATAACCGGTCCGTTAGCCGGCCACGACCAGTCCAGCGCAGCATCATCGGCCTCCTTACCTGCGGAATCTCTGGCTGCGGCAGGAGCAGGTTTGTCGGTGTTGCCAGCCGGTTTCACCGCTGCATCAGCAGGTACCGGCGCCTGTACAGAATTGGATTTTAACGCAACCGGTTTGTCTGCAATGCGGGAGAGCTGGGTTAAAGCGGCTTGGGAATAAGGCAGTTTGATTGCTTGCGGCTGGCTGATATTAACCGACTCGGTAATCGCCTGCGTCGCAATCACCGGCGGTTTAAGCGCTACTGCCTGAACTTTGCTTTCCGCCGGCTTTGTACCCGCATCTGGTGCGGTCAGGCGCAGAGTCTGCCCCACCAGTATTCGATTGATATCTTCAAGACCATTCCAGGTTGCCAGATCACGGTAATCCAGTCCATACTCCAACGCAATGCTGTATAAGGTTTCGCCTTTTTGCACGGTATGGGTCGATGGACGCCAATCGCGGACTTTACCGGAGGTCGGGGAGGTATTACGTTTTACTGCGGCTGTTCTGGTACCGGTCATATCAACGACGGGAGCAACATGAGTGGTGCTGCAGCCAGCCAACGTCAAACCAGCAAATACCCACCACCAACGTTTCATCAAGCCACTCCCGGTAGTAACGGCACGAAATGCACCATCTCCAATACGCTTTCCTGATATGTGTCCGCACGCCGTTCTATCAGCATCATTTGCTGGCTGTCGCCCACCCCTCGCGGCAACACCATGCGTCCGCCATCCGCCAGCTGTGCCAGCAATGCCGGCGGCGGCTCAGGTGCAGCCGCCGCCAGAATAATACCATCGAATGGCGCGACATCACTCAGCCCGACATTACCATCGCCATGTTTCAGTTTGATATTGGCGATACGCAATTCGCGTATCGTGCGGCGCGCTTGCCCGAGCAGAGTCGCAATCCGTTCGATCGAATAGACTTCGCGTGCCAGTTTGGATAGCACTGCCGCCTGATAGCCGCATCCGCCGCCGACCTCCAGTACACGCTGCATATCCTTGCCATTACGCAGGATTTCGACCATGCGGGCAACACTATAGGGATGCGAGATCGTCTGTCCGAAACCGATCGGCAACGCCGTATCTTCGTATGCCCGTATCGCCAGCGCTTCACTGACAAACAGATGCCGGGGCACCAGCGACATCGCAGCCAGCACAGTCATATCCCTGATGCCCTGCTCGCGTAAACGTTCGATCATGCGCGAGCGCGTACGCTCCGAAGTCATGCCTATACCGCGGTGCTTAAGCAGACTCATGACGCCAGCCATCCCTGTATTAAATCCAGTTGCTGATAATGCGTCAGATCTATCTGCAATGGCGTAACGGAAACACACCGTTGCGCAATTGCATCGAAGTCCGTACCTTCGCCAGCATCTTGCGCCGCGCCTGCCGCACCGACCCAATACACCGTCTGTCCGCGCGGATTTGTGGATTTGAGCACGGGTTCGGCTTTATGACGCCGGCCTAACCGGGTCACGCGGGTACCCTGCAGCTCTTCGTACGCCACATCCGGCACATTCACATTGAGCAGCACTGGCGCCTTCATCGCTTTGGACATCATGCGTTCAACGAGTTCCAGCACCACGCGCGCGGCCGCAGGATAATTGCCGCCAGCAAAACTGGCCAGAGACACCGCGATTGAGGGCACGCCCAGCAGGAAACCTTCCGTAGCCGCCGCTACGGTTCCGGAATACACGGTATCGTCCCCCATGTTGGCGCCATGATTGATACCGGAAATCACCATATCCGGCAGGTGATCCAGCATGCCCGTCACCGCCAAATGCACGCAGTCGGTCGGCGTGCCGTTGACATAATAAAAACCGGATGCGGCCTGACGCAGCATTAATGGGCGATCCAAAGTCAGGGAGTTACTGGCGCCGCTACGATCGCGTTCTGGTGCGACTACGGTAATTTCTGCAATACTGGATAAGGTTTCGGCTAGAACAGCCAGACCGGGGGCAAAATATCCGTCATCGTTGCTCAATAGAATGCGCATATAAAGATGATCGTTATTCCCGTTAATAATTATTCTGAATCAGACCAGAGCAGTTGTTTGGTCGGGGCGAGAGGATTTGAACCTCCGACCACATGCACCCCATGCATGTACGCTACCAGGCTGCGCTACGCCCCGAAGCCGGGAATTATAGCAGAAGCATTGCGCCAGCCAAAGCACAAAAGCTATATTTTAAGCACCTGGATAATTTCGCTGATCTCTTGACGCAAAGCGGCATAATCGACAGGCGCAGGTGCGGCTTCGACCTGTTCTACGATGATGGAAACGCCACCGCTCTCCTCCAGGCGATGACGCGCGCCGCTGATCGTGAAACCTTGCTCGTATAGTAGTTCCCGTATGCGACGTATCAGCAATACTTCATGATGCTGATAATAACGGCGGTTACCACGGCGTTTTACCGGCTTGAGCTGAGAAAATTCCTGTTCCCAGTAACGCAATACGTGCGGTTTGACCGCACATAACTCGCCAACTTCACCTATGGTGAAGTAGCGCTTAGCCGGAATCGGCGGCAGCTCGCTAGTTGGCTGGTGATCCGCCATACGTCACTTCGACTAGCGTCTTGAGTTTATTGCTCGGATGAAAAGTCACCACCCGACGTGCGCTAATGGGCATATCTTCCCCTGTCTTAGGGTTGCGTCCAGGACGCTGCGGCTTATCGCGCAACTGAAAATTACCAAATCCTGATAGTTTCACTATATCACCCGCTTCCAGCGCGGTGCGAATTTCGTCAAAAAACGCTTCCACCATATCTTTGGCTTCTCGTTTATTCAGACCGACTTCTTCAAATAATAAGTCAGCCAATTCTGCTTTGGTCAGGGTCATCACTACCTCAGGAACGCAATTGCGCGTTAAATTTTTGTTGTAATAACTCGGTCAGCTGCGACATTGCCGCATCGACCTCACTATCTGTAAATGTCTTTTGATTGTCTTGCATCAGCACGCGGAAAGCAAGACTTTTTTTATCAGAATCAATACCTTTGCCACGATATACGTCAAACAGCGCGATCTCGACCACACCTGCTATTCTAGCAGATTGCATGGCATCAAGTAAGGTTTGCGCTGCCATTTCCTGCTGAACGATCACCGCCAGATCGCGACGCACCGGCGGAAATCGGGAAATCTCTCCATGCACCGGCAAATTCTGCCGCAGCAAAGGCGCTACCGACAGCTCAAACAGCACCGGTGCCGACGCCAAATCCCATTGCTGCATCAACGCCGGATGCAATGCGCCAAGCCAGCCGATATTAATTCCGTCGATCTGCACGGCAGCACATTGTCCCGGATGCATTGCAGGATGCGCAGCTGCTACGAATTGCGGAACTTGCGGCCAACACAAGGCCTCCACATCCGCCTTGACGTCGTAATAATCGACCGCACGAGCCGATACGCCCCATTGCTCCGGCATCGCATCGCCGAATGCCAGTCCGCCGATACGCAGCGGCTGGTCATAGCCATGATCTGCCGCCAAGAAACAACATCCGATCTCGACAATGCGCACACGGGTTTGACGGCGATTGAGATTGGTTTTCAACACGTTGATCAAACCGCCCAGCAAGGTGGAGCGCATGACGCTCATCTGGCTGGCTATGGGATTCTTCAGGGCAACCGGTTGCAGCCCCGGCGCAAAAGCCGCTTCCCATGCCGCATCGACGAAGCTGTAAGTGATCACTTCCTGATAATCACGCGCAACCAGAATATCGCGCAGGCGATCAACCGGACGCTGTCGTTCCGGACTCGGCAGCATGACCAAATCGGCCACAGGCGCAATAGCAGGGATATTGTCGTATCCGTACAGACGCGCCAGCTCTTCAACCAGATCGGCTTCTATGGTCAAATCAAACCGGTAACTGGGCGGCGTCACTCGAAACCCATCCCCATCCTCGACAAATGCAAATTCTAAACGCTGCAACCATTTAGCTACCTCTGCAGGACTGAACTCGATTCCCAATATCTTGCTGGCGCGTGCCGGGCGCAGGCGTATCGCCGGCCGTTCGGGCAACTTATGCACCACTTCGGTCATAGCACTCGCGTTGCCACCGCAAATTTCGATGATCAGCTGCACTGCCCGCGATAAAGCATGTTGCGTTGCGGCAAAATCCACGCCGCGCTCAAAACGGTGCGAAGCATCGGTGGTCAAACCCAAACGCCGTGCACGGCCAGCGATATAATCGGGATGAAAAAATGCCGACTCGAGGAATATGCTGGTAGTGTCCGCGCCCACTGCGCTCGCTGCACCACCCATAATACCGGCCAGCGCCTGCACACCGGCCTGATCGCCGATCACCAGCATATCGCTATCCAGCTTGACCGGCTGCTCGTTAAGCAGGACCAGCGACTCGCCGGCATTTGCCATCCGCACTTCTATCGCGCCGGACAGTTTGGCCAGATCAAATGCATGCAGCGGTTGTCCGGTTTCCAGCATGACGTAATTGGTAATATCCACGATTGCGCCCAGACTGCGTACACCGCTCCGCGCCAGGCGTTCTATCATCCATTCCGGCGTCACCGCCTTCGGATCCAAATTACTTAACACCTGGCCGCAATAACGCGGACAAGCCTCGGTAGCCGCCACCCGGATTTCGGGCACCGCCTGCGTCGTAACTGAAATCGCGGTTACTTCAGGCACCATCATTTCGCTGCCGGTCAGCGCGGCCACTTCGCGCGCTATCCCCATCAGACTCAGGCAATCACTACGGTTAGGGGTGAGTTTCAAGGTAAAGACATGATCGTTCAACCGCAGATATTCACGGATATCCTGCCCTACCGGCGCATCAGGCGGCAGCAACAGCAAGCCGTCGGCCTCTTCAGCCATTCCCAGCTCGCGCGCCGAACACAGCATGCCCAGCGATTCTACACCGCGCAGTTTGGCCTTTTTAATTTCGAATCCCGGCAGCTTTGCGCCCACCACCGCGCACGGCACACGCACGCCCGCACCAACATTGGCGGCGCCGCATACGATTTGCAAAGGGGTGCCGGTGCCCGCGTCGACCTCGCATACGCGCAAGCGGTCGGCATCGGGATGCGGCGCTACCGACAACACGTGACCGACCACAATGCCGCTAAAATCAGCCGCAACCGGCTCCATTGCCTCGACTTCAAGGCCTGCCATTGTCAGCAAATGCGACAAAGCCGCGCTATCCAGAGGCGGATTCACATAACTACGCAACCACAATTCAGAAAATTTCATGATTACCCAAACTAGTTAAACTGCTTCAAAAACCGCAAATCGTTGGCGAAGAACAAGCGCAAATCATCCACTCCGTAACGCAACATGGCCAGACGCTCGACGCCAAGACCGAAAGCAAAACCCAGATATTTTTCGCTATCGATGTCGACATGGCCCAGCACGTTTGGGTGCACCATGCCACAGCCGCCGATTTCCAGCCAGCCATCGCCCCAGCTCATATCCATTTCAGCAGAAGGTTCGGTAAAGGGGAAGAACGATGGCCGAAAACGCACTTTCAAATCATCACGTTCAAAGAAGCGCTGCAGGAAATCCTGCACCACGCCCTTCAAATTGGCAAAGCTCACATCTTCATCCACCCACAAACCTTCCACCTGATGGAACATGGGCGAATGCGTGGCATCCGAATCGACCCGGTACACACGGCCGGGCGCAATGATTTTAAGCGGCGGAGCATTATCCTGCATGTAATGCACTTGCACCGGGGAAGTATGGGTGCGCAGCACATGCTGCTCGTCTATGTAAAACGTATCGTGCATCGCACGGGCAGGGTGATTTTCAGGGATATTCAGCGCGGTAAAATTATAAAAATCGGTCTCGATTTCCGGCCCCTGCGCCACTTCAAATCCGATAGAACGGAATATCGCCTCAATACGCGCCAGCGCCCGCGTGACCGGATGCAAGCCGCCCATCACCACGCCACGCCCGGGCAGTGTCACATCCAGCGTCTCGGCCGCCAGTTTCAAGGCCAGCTCGGCCTCTCTGATGTCGGCCCGGCGCGCTTCCAGCGCAGCCTGAATCTGCTCTTTAGCCTGATTGATCAAACTGCCGACCGCCGGGCGCTGCTCAGCAGGCAGCTTACCCAATTGCTTCATTTGCTCGTTCATCAAGCCGGTTTTGCCCAGATAACGCGCCTTGATCTGCTCCAGCTCGGCGGCTTGCGTCACAGCAGCAAATTCAGCCTTTGCACTAGCAACAATATGCTCTAAATTTTCCATATCCATAATAGCCCTGAAGACCAAATACTGATTTATCTTAACAAGGCTTTCAAGCCAACCGGCCCACAGCCACGGGCAAATTAAAAACCTCACTTAAGATAAGTCACTCCTGACTTATGCCAAGCAAACAAAAAAGGAGGCCAGCGGCCTCCTTTTTCGCTTCCCGCTGATTTAACTGACCAGCTTTGCTTTAGCCTGTTCAGCCAATAACGCAAATGCAGGTTTGTCAAATACCGCCAAATCAGCCAGCACCTTGCGGTCCAGCACGATTTCAGCTTTTTTCAGGCCATTCATGAATACGCTGTAACGCATGCCGCACTGACGTGCCGCTGCATTGATACGCGCAATCCACAATGAACGGAATTGACGCTTACGCTGACGACGATCGCGGTAGGCATATTGCCCCGCTTTCATCACCGCCTGTTTGGCGATACGGTAAACGTTCTTGCGACGACCACGATAGCCTTTGGCTTGATCGATAATCTTCTTATGACGCGCACGCGCGGTGACACCACGTTTTACTCTTGGCATTTAAATTCTCCTTTATGCGTAGGGCAACATGGCGCGCACAGAACGCATGTTGGTTGCATCAACCATCAGCGTGCCACGCAATTGACGCTTGTTTTTGGTGGTTTTCTTGGTAAGGATATGACGTTTAAACGCTTGACCGCGCTTGACACCGCCGTTGGCCAACGCTTTGAAGCGTTTTGCCGCACCCGACTTGGTTTTCATCTTTGGCATTACATTCACTCCTAAATGGCAGACGCCGGGCAGTCTCACTTTGAAACATTTAGGAACCCGGACATCACCTCATAACACCTGACTTGCTGCATCAGGCGCGTTTGCAGCCGACTGCACTGCAAATTCTGCTTACTTGCGTTTTGGCGCCAACATCATCACCATTTGCCGGCCTTCCATTTTCGGGAACTGCTCGACAACGGCATGTTCGGCCAAATCGGCTTCCACGCGCTTCAATTGCGCCAAACCGATCTCCTGGTGCGCCATTTCACGGCCACGGAAACGCAGAGTGACCTTGGCTTTATCGCCTTCTTCCAGAAACTTGATCAAATTACGCAGCTTGATCTGGTAATCGCCTTCATCCGTTCCCGGGCGGAACTTGATTTCCTTGACCTGAATCTGTTTCTGCTTGAGCTTGGCTTCGTGCTGGCGTTTGCTCTGCTGGTACTTGAATTTGCCGTAATCCATCAAGCGGCACACCGGCGGCTTGGCCTGCGGTGCGATCTCGACCAGATCGACTTCGGCTTCTTCAGCCATCTTTAACGCTTGTGCCGCCGTAAAAATACCTAACGGCTCGCCGTCAACCCCTATCAAACGAATCTCTGATCCGGTAATTTCGCCGTTGATTCGCGTTTCTTTATCCTGAGCGATAGTCGCAACTCCTGAAAATCAAAATACAAGAGGAGTGAGTAAACTCACCCCTCGCTTGGTTTGCGCTGTGCGATTTCAGACTTCAACTTGGCGATAAGCGCATCCACAGACATTTGGCCGAGGTCTGCGCCGTTCCGCGCACGCACCGTAACCATACCTGCGGCCATTTCCTTATCGCCGACAATGAGCTGATAAGGCAGCTTTTGTAAACTATGTTCCCGAATTTTATAGGTTATTTTCTCATTTCTCAAGTCCAACGTCGCATAAATTCCTGCAGCACGTAAATCAGCATGAATTTTTTGCGCGTATTCGGCCTGATTATCGGTAATGTTCAATACGACTATATGCACAGGCGCCAGCCATAACGGGAACACGCCGGCATGATGCTCGATCAGAATGCCGATGAAACGCTCCATCGAACCCAGGATCGCCCGATGCAGCATGACCGGTGGCTTGCGGGTATTGTCTTCATCTACATACTTGGCATCCAGCCGCACCGGCAGATTGAAATCAAGCTGAATAGTACCGCACTGCCATAAGCGCCCGAGGCTGTCTTTCAGCGTAAACTCGATCTTCGGGCCATAGAACGCGCCTTCGCCCGGCTGCAAATCAAAATCCAGGCGGTTTTGCGTCAATGCGGCAGCCAGTGCCGCTTCCGCCTTGTCCCAGGTTTCATCGGAACCGACACGCTTTACCGGACGCGTGGACAGCTTGACCAGCATCTCGTCAAAACCGAAATCCGCGTATACCTTTTGCAGCATCACGATAAAATCGGCCACTTCTGATTCGATTTGCGCTTCGGTACAGAAAATATGCGCATCATCCTGAGTAAAACCACGCACCCGCATCAAGCCATGCAGCGAACCAGACGGCTCATTGCGGTGACAAGAACCAAACTCGGCCAGACGCATCGGCAAATCACGATAACTATGCAGACCATGGTTAAACACCTGCACATGGCCGGGGCAATTCATCGGCTTGACCGCATACTCACGATTCTCTGAGGCCGTGGTG
The DNA here is from genome assembly GCF_002162035.1 of Sulfuriferula sp. AH1. Taxonomy (NCBI): domain Bacteria; kingdom Pseudomonadati; phylum Pseudomonadota; class Betaproteobacteria; order Nitrosomonadales; family Sulfuricellaceae; genus Sulfuriferula; species Sulfuriferula sp. AH1. The sequence goes on along the minus strand of NZ_CP021138.1, from coordinate 641,206 downwards.
AACATATTGTCGCGGTAATTGTCCCAGTGGCCGGATTTCTCCCACATATTGCGGTCCATCACCGTCGGCGTGCGAATTTCCTGATAGCCATAATCACGAAACTGCTCGCGCATATATTGCTCGATCTGCTGCCAGATCACCCAGCCGTTGGGATGCCAGAACACCATGCCCGGCGCTTCGTCCTGCATATGGAACAAGTCGAGCTGCTTGGCCAGTTTGCGATGGTCGCGCTTCTCGGCCTCTTCCAGGCGATGCAGGTAAGCCTCCAGCTCTTCCTTTTTGGCCCATGCAGTACCATAAATGCGCTGCAGCATTTCATTGCGATGATCACCGCGCCAGTAGGCACCGGCCAGCTTCATCAGCTTGAAATGCTTGAGTTTGCCGGTCGAAGGCACATGCGGCCCGCGGCACAGATCGGTAAATTCGCCTTCGGCATACAGCGACACATCTTCACCAGCCGGGATCGCCTCGATCAGCTCGGCCTTGTAATACTCGCCCAGACCTTTGAAATAGGCGACCGCTTCATCGCGCGGCACGACCTGACGGATGACCGCGAGATCGCGCTTGGCCAGCTCCGCCATTTTTTTCTCGATCGCCAGCAAGTCTTCCGGCGTAAAGGGACGTTTGTACGAGAAATCGTAATAAAACCCGTCTTCAATCACCGGGCCTATGGTCACTTGCGCATCCGGGTACAGGGATTTCACGGCAAATGCCAGTAAATGCGCTGTCGAATGCCGGATCACTTCCAGGCCGTCCGCATCCTTGTCGGTCACGATCGCCAGTTGCGCATCGGCCGTAATCAGATGGCTGGTATCGACCAGATGGCCATCGACCCGGCCGGCCAGTGCTGCCTTTGCCAGTCCGGCACCAATAGACGCAGCCACTTCGGCAACCGTAGCCGGCTGGGCGAATTCACGAACCGAACCATCTGGCAAAGTGATATGAAGCATGATTTCTCCGATAGAAAATAAAAAAGCGCGGACTAGCCGCGCTTTTTCAGACAATACAAATTATCAAAACCTACTCAAGGGATAGACGCGACCTTATTGGACTTAGCATAAAAACAAGTTCGCGGTGTCATAACGCTACCTTTCTATCCAGCCAAAATATCAAAGTTATCCGTTGGTAGGCGCGATTGGACTCGAACCAACGACCCCCACCATGTCAAGGTGGTGCTCTAACCAGCTGAGCTACGCGCCTAAAGAAGCGGCATTATAAACGAGTTGCAGCTTACTTTCAATGCAAATTACAGCGCTTAGATCTCACGCACCAGCCTGAATCCCATATTCACATCCAGCTCATCGCGCAAACGCGACCAGCGCGCTGCACTGCGCGCCGCAACTGCGGGGTCAAACCATGAGCCGCCCTTGACCACGATACGCTGGTTTTTGCCGCGAGACTCGACCTGATGCGCGTCACTCGGGGTCTTCAGGTGATTAGGCTGCCACGGCGTCGCCGTCACTTCCCATACATTACCGTGCACATCATGCAAACCCCACAAATTGGCAGGCTTGGTTCCCACTTCCATAGCCCACATCAACTGAGCGCATTGCGGCATGAACGACCATTTCTTTTTCCTGGTCGGCATCGGAAAAATCGGTTTGAACAACACTTCCTTGCAGCTGGTCATATCACCGAAATGAAAAGCGGTATGAGTACCGGCACGTGCCGCATACTCCCACTCCGCCTCAGTAGGCAAACGATATAACTTCCCCGTTTCAGCATTGAGCCAGGCGATATAACGCTCTATATCCGGCGTGCGCACATTGACGATCGGTTCACGCCCCTTTGGCCAGATCAACTCCCGCCCGGGACGGAATCCGGTTGCCGCAGCGAATTGCTCCCACTGCTCCGCGGTAACGGTAAAACGCC